>JBGVOS010000121.1:0-27495 GCA_045126595.1 Bacteroidaceae bacterium
TATCTTTTTAGAATATTTTGCACTAAAATTTCATCAGTATCTTGATATCCTACATCTTTATGTTCACCTAGTAATCGCCGTTCAATTGGTAGGAACATTTGTTCATAAGCACTTAGTACATCCTTGTCGTTTAATCTTGAAGGAGATAAGGTATGAAAGTCCGCATCATTATTTACTACTACAAAGTGAGCATATTGAAATATATTTTCTCCTTTTCTTTCTAAACGTAGTTGTAATCTATCACCAATAGCCATGTCATTCTCCAAAGCCTTTCTTTCAATATATCCTGTAAATAGGCCATTTTGAAATGAAAACAGATAGGAATCAATAGATATCTCGTTAATGACAACATCATATATGGTTCCTTCTCTAAGACTTCTATATAGTCTTGCAAGTTCTATTGGTGCTGTTATATCAATAGTAAGTATCGCAAATAATAGCCCTTGTTGATCTTCGATTGAGTCGATAACAGATGCTCTTAAGTGCGAACCAATAAATATTCGTTCCTTGATATAACTAATAGAATGAGTTATTGGAATCGTCGCAGAATTTACTGTTACATTTTGAGGATATAGGATACCGTAGTCAAACCCCTTCTGCCCAGAAGTAACAACACGTCCCATTTCATCTATATGTAGTACTTTCAGTGGTAATTCTTTATTTAGATTTTTTTTCCTTATACTATCCATACAACAAATTTGCTTTTCAATACCAGTAAAGTTGGTTCATTTACTTAACGATACAAAGGTCAACATCTGTTATGCAACCATTTTGCACAGTAAAGTATTTCTTATAACTCTCCATAACAACCTTAACAATTTCCTCTCTAAGGGATATTGGTTCAAGAACTTCAACATCAGAACCGAATGAAAGAATGAGTGAAATCAACTCGTTGTTGGGGATAACATCAATAGATATTATACAATTATCCTTATCGACAAATCTCATGGACTCATGTAATGGCTTCGATGTGATATAGGAAAAACGATGTGGAGAGAACTTTAATTTAATTTTCTCTACAGAAGCATCACGAGGTATAGTAACACCTATCACGTCATCAAAATATTCATTGAAATCAATGTCGGTAGGCTTATACCTCAAACCGATAGGAACACAATCTTCTATGCGATCAAGAGGGATATTGGTAATTGATTGGTATTTCTCATTGAGAGCAAGGAGAAACCATCGCGTATTGTATTGCTTGATATAATAAGGATGTATGTCCCACACAAATTCCTCGCCCTTGAAGTTGCGATATGTTACTCGCAAGCATTGTTTGTTTACAATACTATTGAATAGGGGCGAAAGATATTCCAAGCCTTTAAGGTATATATTTTGCTCAAAGTCGATTACACTCGCAGAGTTGCCCACAAGTTGGAACTTATCTTCCAGTTTGGATATAATCTCTTCCACCCATTCAAAACTGGGGACTCCCTTGAATCGTGCAAGCGTATAGGTAGCTTCTTTAAGTTGGTCGAGTTCGGCCTTAGAGAGCGGTTGGTTGTTGATGGTAAAGTTCTTGTCTGAATATCTGTAATATACTCTCTTCCCATCTTTCAGACGATCAAGAGGAATATCCCATCCGGCTGCGCTCTCCATAAAACTGATATCATTAAATATCTGTCGTCGCTGTATGGAGGATTTCTCATCTCCCGTATAGTCATACAAAGCCTTATTGCACGTCTCAATGAGGTCCTCAATATAAAAGTTGCGAGCCCAATTACTAAAGCACCTATCAAGTGCCTGGTATCTTATCATTGCGTGCTTATTCGTTGCCATGGTTCGTTCGTGCTAGTTTTCGCAAAGTTAACGATTCTCTTCGAAATAGTCTATTTGTTGATAGTTTTTTAATCTGCTTTTGGTTGCGGGTGTTGGTAGAAGAACCATAAGTTTCCCCCTTTTTTAGTTTAGGTATCGGTAGAAGAAAAGCTAGGCTTTTCAACGATAACGAGAACGATAACGAAAACTAGTTTTTCCTTTTTTGACCTAGGTATCGGTAATTGCTTGTAACCATCTGTAAACAAGTGAACTGTCGACCGATACCCCCGTTGCGGGGTGTCGGTCACCCTAAACTCTAAACCCTAAACCCTAAACCCTAAACCGGTATATACTGCCTCTGATTCTTCGGTCCGATGGCGATGAGCTTGCCTGCCTTGACGAGTTCCTTGAGTTTGAGGAGTGCGGTGTGGCGGCTACATTCGCAGATGCGCTCGAAGGTGGAGCGGCTCATGCTGTCGTTGGTGGCGAAGTACTCCGTGAGGCGCTTCTCGATGACGGCATCGGTGAGCTTCTTGGTGCCTGTGGGGCCTCCACTCACGACCTTGGCTGAGCGCATGGCATGCTGCAGCTCTGCGCAGGGAGCAAAGGAGATGCGGCTCACGCTGATGTCCTTGGAGGTGATGTGGTCTTCCTTGCGCTTGTTGCCACAGGTGAGGGTGAGGCTGAAGGTGCCCAGGTGATCCAGTTCCACGCGATTGCCGTCGAGGAGGGCATCGGCGAGATGTTGCCCCACGGCTTGCAGCACGGCCAGCACGTCGGCTTGGGTGATGCTGCTGGCATGGTTGATGGCATCGGCCAGCTTGCAGGTGGTGATGACTTCGCTCCCCACGATGGTGACGCCCATGGCGGGGTTCTTCTTGGTGGCACGGCCGGTGAGGTCGTTGCGTTCGTAGAGTTGGTAGGCAATGGTGCCTGACTTCTTGGTGGTTGCTTTTTTCATAAAGAGAGAGCCTCTCCCCCCGCAAGACTGCCAAAGCATACTCCTTGGTGCTGATAAACCAGCAGTCGTCGCAACCGACGCTCCTTTCGCGTCGGCCCCCATAGGGAGGGAGCTGGCAGGCATCGCGGCGTTTATTTAATTAGTAATTATAATTTTCGTTTAGGGTTTAGAGTTTAGAGTTTAGTGTTTAGGGTGTAGTGTTTAGTATTCACGCTCATCTTTAACCCATAACCTATAACCTATAACCGTGGCAAAGCCACATTAACCGTTAAAATTGCAATCTCTGAAGTAGCAAAATTGGGGTTGTTTTTCTAACTTTTCACTTTTATTTCGCAAAAATTTAAAATTTGTTCTTCTTATTGTCTGCTGGACTGCAGACGCACGTATGCAGGGCGGTGTACGCGACTATGCAGAGCTGTGAATGCGCGTATGCCGTGCGGCATACAATAAGTTTGTTTGATGCAAAGTTACGGAAAAGTTTGTCTACGAGCAAGCATTTACCCATCGAAAATATCTTATTGTAAGGGCTTTTCGGGGGATATATCTTTGCAGCGTTATGAAAATGTCTAATGCTAAAAATCTCCGCCGTGAAGTGAAACGTCAGCTCAAGGAGCTGCGCGGCAGAGTCGGCCAGATGGCTGTTGGTAAATTGAAAATTGAAAATGGAGAATTGAAAATTAGTAGTACCGACTGTGAGAATATAGTTGATGCTATGATTAACGATGAACGTTTAACGTTGAACGAGGAAGGAGTGGTGAACGATGAGGGGCAATCTTGCAACTCTCATCTTTCCACTTTCAACTCCCAAAAGCCTACATTGCCTGACCTGGAGCAGTTTGTGCGGCGCGACTATGACCTGCGCTACAATGTCTTGACCGAGCAGGCGGAGTATCGCCGTCGTGATGAGGTGGATGGTGAGTATAGGCCAGTTACGCAGCGTGTGTATCGCACCTGGCTCACCGACCTGCAACGGGAGGGCATGGAGTTCTGGAAGATCGATGGGCTGCGCACGGCCATAGAGTCGATGCACATCGAGGACTACCATCCCGTGAAGCACTACTTCGGCACGTTGCCCCAGTGGGATGGAGAGGACCGCATCGGTCCCCTCATGCGTCGCCTCACGCGGGATGAGGTGATGGTGGGCTACCTCGGCCGCTGGCTGCTGGCCTTCGTGGCGCAGGCACAGGGTGGGGAAGAGGCGCTCTATGCCAACAGTGTGGCACCCATCCTCATCAGCGAGCAGCAGGGATGGCACAAGAGTACCTTCTGCCGTCTGTTGCTACCGCCCGAGCTGAGGATGTTCTACACCGACAACTTCAACCTCACGGCCGAGAGCCAGTGTGAACGCCGCCTGACGGACTGCCTGCTCATCAACCTCGACGAGTATGACCGCTACTCGGCACGCAAGCAGAGCACGCTGAAGAACCTCATGCAGATGTCCTCGCTGCGTATGCGCAAGGCCTATGCCCGCAATGCCACCACGCTGCCCCGCATAGCCTCGTTCATCGGTACCAGTAACACACCCTATCTGCTCACCGACCCCACGGGTAGCCGCCGCTTCCTCTGCGTGGAACTCGAGGCGATGATCGATGTGGATACGCCCATCGAGCACAAGCAACTGTATGCGCAGTGCATGTACCTGTTAAACAGTGGGGAGCGTTATCACTTCACTGCCGAGGAGGTCAAGGACATCGAGCAGCGCAACCGCGCCTACCGACACATCCCACCCGTGGAGGAGCACTGCATGAGATACTTCCGCCAGCCCCGTGAGGGCGAAGAGCCGCAGCTGCTCACGGCGGCCGACATTTATGAGCACCTGCGCCAGCGCAATCCTCGCCTCATGCGTGGGGTTTGCGAGCGGAACTTCGGTGCACTGCTACGCGAGTGGGGCTTCGAGCGCAGGGAACATAAGCACCGCAGGGTGTATAGGGTGGTTTGTGTTTAGGGTGTAGTGTTTAGTGTTTAGTGTGTAGGGTTTAGTAGGTTGTGAGATGTGCGACCGACACCCCGCAACGGGGGTGTCGGTCGTCAAATATCATATATACAGATAGTTATATTCGATTACCGACACCTGGACTGAAAAAGGGGAAACTTTATTTTTTTGATTATCGTTATCGTTGTCTGGAGTCTGCATCTCCAATAAAGGGAATAATATAGGAGTTGTCCAACAACACTAAAATTTCAGCGATGGTGTCATTGCTTTCAGCGACCTAAAGGTTCCGACAAAGCGAAGCGCCGAGGGATCTCGCGCTGGGACTTTACCAGGACACTTTGCGAGATGCTTCACGATGTTCAGCATGACACGAGACGTTTTTGGCAACGTCTCTATTATTGCCAATAAAAAATCAGAGCCGCCCGTAAAGGATATCGGGCGGCTCTGAACGTTATAGTATGTGCTTCGATGTTACTTCTTTGCCTGCACGGCTGCTGCCTCGATGGGGAGGCAAGCCTTGTAGTTTTCGATGTAGGCATTGAAGCCGGCTACGTCTTCGGCAGTGGGAGCTATCTCTTCACCGGTGTTGCCGCCAAAGACTACCTCCTCGAGGTAATCTTCGAGTGAGCGCTTGTCGGCATTGTTCACCAAGTAAGAGCCGAGCAATGCCATACCCCAAGCACCACCTTCACCTGCGGTCTCCATCACAGAGATGGGTGAGTTGATGGCTGCTGCGAGGATGCGCTGGCCTACGCCCTTGGTCTTGAAGAGACCGCCGTGGCCGGTGATGCGGTCGACACGGATCTTCTCTTCGTTGAAGAGGATGTCGTTGCCGATCTTGAGTGCACCTACTGAGGCGTGCAGGTGGGCACGCATGAAGTTGGCGAGGTTGAACTTGTCACCTGCCGAGCGCACAAACAAGGGGCGACCCTCCTCCATGCCGGTGAGGGGCTCACCAGAGATGTAGTTGTAGGATACGAGTCCGCCACAATCGGTGTCGCCGGTGAGGGCGTGGTTGTAGAGCTTGCCGAAGATCTCGTTCATGTCGACGGGGATACCCATCAGCTCCTGATACTCCTTGAAGAGGTTGACCCAAGCGTTGAGGTCCGAGGTGCAGTTGTTACAGTGCACCATTGCCACGAGGCTGCCGTCGGGGGTGGTGACCATATCGATGGCTTCGTAGGGCTTAGAGAGCTCTTTCTCCAACACGATCATGGAGAATGATGAGGTACCTGCCGACACGTTACCTGTGCGCTGCTTCACGGCGTTGGTGGCTACCATGCCGGTGCCTGCGTCGCCCTCAGGAGGACATACGGGAACGCCTGCCTTGAGGTGGCCCGACGGGTCGAGCTTCTTGGCGCCCTCCTCGGTGAGGAAGCCAGCGTTCTCACCAGCGACCAATACCTTGGGGAGGATGTCGGTGAGCTTCCAGCTGTAACCCTTGGAGGCTACGAGGGTGTCGAACTTGCTGACCATCTCTGCAGAGTAGTTCTTGGTGGTCGGGTCGACGGGTATCATACCTGATGCATCGCCTACGCCCAATACGAGCTCGCCTGTCACCTGCCAGTGTACGTAGCCGGCAAGGGTGGTGAGGAAGTCGATGTTGCCCACGTGCTCCTCGCCATTGAGGATGGCTTGGTAGAGGTGTGAGATGCTCCAACGCAAGGGGATGTTGTAGACGAAGAGCTCTGACAATGCAGCGGCTGCCTGGCCGGTATTGGTGTTGCGCCAGGTGCGGAAGGGCACGAGGATATTGGCATCCTTGTCGAAGGCCATGTAGCCGTGCATCATGGCACTGAAGCCGATGGCAGCAAGGGTCTCGATCTCGGTGTCGTACTGCTTCTGCACATCCTTGCGGAGGTCGGCATAGCAGTCCTGCAAACCGTGCCAGATGGCATCGATGCTATAGGTCCACAAGCCGTCGACCAACTGGTTCTCCCAGGTGTGGCTGCCCTGTGCAATGGGCTTATTGTCCTGGTCGATGAGGACGGCCTTGATGCGGGTCGAACCAAACTCAATACCGAGGATGGCCTTGCCCGATTCGATGGTTTGTTTTGCGGTTAAGCTCATAGTGATAAGTTTATAATGGAGACCCAGACAAGAGACCCACCTAAATCCTCCCTGTGAGGGAGGACTTGATGGTCGTGATGCCAGTACCCCCTCCCTCACAGGGAGGGATGGGGTGGGTCTTTTTTTTGTTTATATTATCTCAATGCCTTGTTCAACATGTAGTACACCTCGTTGTTGCGGAGCTCCTGCTTGAAGGTGCTGATGGTGGTGTCCTTGTTGATCTTCACATACTCGATGCCAGTGATCTCAGCGAAGTCTTCCCAGTACTCCTCGTTGATGTCGTATGAGAATGCGCTGTGGTGGGTACCGCCGGCGAGGATCCATGCACCGGCACCGATCTCGAAGGTGGGCTGGGGAATCCAAAGGGCTGAAGCCACGGGGAGGTTGGGCATGGGCTTGGGCTCGATGCACTCTACCTCCTGTGAGATGAGACGGAAGCGGTTGCCGAGGTCCACGATGGTAGCCTTGATACCGTAACCGGTCTTAGAGGTGAATACGAGACGGGCGGTCTGCTGCTTGCGGATACCGATGCCGAGGAAGTGTACCTCGAGCTTGGGTTTCTCCTCTACGGCAATGTCGGGGCAGATCTCAAGCATGTGGCTCTGGAGGCATGAAGACTGGTCGCCGGCAAAGTTGAGGGTGTAGTCCTCGAGGAATGAGCAACCCTTAGGCATGCCCTGCTGGATAACCCAAAGGGTACGGCAGAGGCAAGCGGTCTTCCAGTCGCCTTCGGCGCCGAAACCAATACCCTCGGCCATGAGGCGCTGTGAGGCGAGACCGGGAATCTGGTCGAAACCTACGAAGTTGGGGTCGTTGATATCGGCACAGCCGAGGTCATCGAAGTTGGTGGTGAAGGCGGTAGCACCCTCGTCGGCCAATACGCGACGCAAAGCAATCTCAGCCTTGGCTGCATTCTTCACCTTCTCCCAGTATACCTCTTCGCCGCTTTCGTCGATCTTGATCTCGTACAACTTCTTGTACTCCTCTACGAGTGCATCGGCCTCGGCGTCGGTTACCTTCTTGAGGTACTCCATGAGTGACGATACGGGGTAGTAGTCAACGTGGTAGCCCAAGCGCTGCTCGAACTCTACGCGGTCGCCATCGGTAACGGCTACGTTGTTCATGTTCATACCGAACATGAGGCAGCGTGTATTCTTGGCATCGGCAACACCGGCTGCTACGCGAGCCCAGACGGCAATCTTCTCCTGTGCCTCCTCGCTCTTCCAGTAGCCACAAACCACCTTGCGGGGTACGCGCATACGAGTGCAGATGTGACCGAACTCGATGTCGCCGTGAGCCGACTGGTTGAGGTTCATGAAGTCCATGTCGATGGTCTCCCAAGGAATCTCGGCATTGTACTGGGTGTGGAAGTGGAGGAGGGGTTTCTGCAAGGCCTGCAAGCCCTTAATCCACATCTTAGCGGGTGAGAAGGTGTGCATCCAGGTGATGATACCTACGCACTTCTCGTCGTTGTTGGCAGCCTTCATCACAGCTTCTACTTCGTTGGATGAGTTGGCTGTGCCCTTGTAGACTACCTTGATGGGAATGATACCGCTATCGTTGAGGCCGTCGACCATCTCCTTGGAGTGTCCGTCAACGATTTTTACAGTTTCGCCACCATAAAGCAACTGTGCTCCAGTGACCCACCAAATTTCATATTGATCAAATAAGTTTGCCATAATCTTTTGTTCTTTTAAATGGTTATAAATAAAAGTTGTTGTTTCTTTTTGATAAGATTGAAAAGTTTTTGTCGTCGGCTTGAAAAACTTTTTTCGAACCGCTGAAAAAATCTTTTCGCACTGCTGATTTCTTTTAATGCTTTTGCCCCTTTTGGCCGTAGTAAGCGTTCGGGCCATGCTTGCGGTTATAGTGCTTCTCGATGAGGAGCGGGTTCATTGTGGTCTCGGGGTTGAGAGTGAACGCGATGTAGGCCATCTTGGCACACTGCTCCATCACCTTGGCATTGTATACCGCATTGGCAGGACTGGTACCCCATGAGAAGGGACCGTGGTTCTTCACCAACACACCGGGGGTGTGGTCGGGGTTGATGCCTTCGAAGCGTTTTACGATGACATTGCCTGTTTCCAGTTCATACTCGCCCTCAACCTCCTCCTTGGTCATGGCCTCGGTGCAGGGGATGTCCTTGTAGAAATAGTCGGCATGGGTGGTGCCGATGTTGGGGATGTCCTTACCGGCTTGTGCCCAGGCGGTAGCAAAGGTGGAATGGGTGTGTACTACGCCTTGGATGTTGGGGAAGGCGCGGTAGAGCACGAGGTGGGTAGGCGTATCTGATGAAGGGTTGAGGTCACCCTCTACCACTTCACCGGTGTTGAGGTCCACGACTACCATATCAGAGGCTTTCATATCGTCGTAGCTCACGCCGCTGGGTTTGATGACTACCAGCCCTTTTTCGCGGTCGATGCCCGATACGTTGCCCCAAGTGAATATTACTAGACCTTGCTTTACGAGGTCGAGGTTGGCTTGGAATACCTTTTGTTTCAGTTCTTCTAACATAGTCTATTATATTTATATGTACGCGTGCGCGCGTTCAGTCCGTGCAGTGCGCACAGTAAAAAGCGCGTCACAGTTTGAACTTGAGTGATTTCTTGTAGTCTTCTTCATTGAACTTATAGAGTGAGGCTCCGCGGCGCGAACCGCTCTTGTCGATGAGCTTGGTTTTCTCTATATAGTTCATCTCAGCTACACGTTTTCTGAAGTTCCGCTTGTCCACGGTGGTCCCGTTTATGGCTTCATAGAGGTTCTGCAGTTGGGTCAGCGTGAAGAACTCGGGCAGCAGGTTGAAGCCGATAGGCATCGTGGCCGACTGGGTCTTCATCAGCTGGCGTGCCTTGACTACCATCTTCTGGTGGTCGAAGAGTAGGGTGGGCAGCTCGCCTATCTTCATCCAATAGGCATTGTGCTTCTCTACCAGCTGCCGGTCGTATTCGTTGATGTTAATGAGGGCATAGTAGGCCGTGGAGATTACGCGCTCTCCGGGGTCGCGGTCGACCTCGCCAAACACGCCCACCTGTTCCATGTATACATCGGTGAGTCCGGTGAGTTCGGTAAGCACGCGCTTGGCCGCATCGTCTACGCTCTCGTTCTCCTGTACGAATCCGCCCATCAGCGACCACTCGCCTAAGCCTGGCTCAAACTTCCGCTTCAGCAAGAGGAGACTGAGCTCCCCTTGGCTGAAACCGAAGATAATGCAGTCGACGGCAACGCGAAACCGCGGATATTGCGAATAGTATTCTTGCATGGCTGTTGATTACCAGAAGTAGATATAGAATGCTACAGTGATGCCGAGGATGATAACGGTATGGATAACATCCCAGTGATTCCAGCTACGCTTGGTAGCGGCCTTCTGTTCGGGAGTAGAGGTGCCGAATACGAGACCCTTGATCTCCTTCTCGTCCTTAGGCTGTGTGAAGAGGCTCACAAAGAAACATACGAGCAAGCAGAATACCAACATGCATCCGCAGAAGTACAACCAGTTGAAGTCGTAGAACACGCTCTTGAACCAACCCTCGGGAGCCCATGAGAGACCTGAGGTGTAGAGAATCTTAGCACCCAAGCGGATGATACCGATAACAAGACCAGAAATCAAAGCCCACTGGCCGCCCTTTGGAGTTGCACGCTTCCAGCAGATACCCATCAAGAAGGCTGCAGCGATACCCGGAGCGAGCACAGACTGTACGTCCTGCAAGTAGAGGTAGAGCACATCACCGATGCTCTTCATCACGGGAATCCAAAGGATACCGAGAGCCACGATGATAACGGTAGCAATCTGACCAATCTTCACGAGCTTCTTACCATACTCCTCAGAGTCGGTTACGCGGCCATCCTCAGCAATAACAGGGTTGGGATCGGGATGCTTCACCTTGTACACGTCGATGGTGTAGAGCATAGCCGAAGAGTTGAAGAGCGATGCCAATGAAGACATCAAAGCAGCGAGGATACCGCAAACCACTACGCCCTTGAAACCTGCGGGGAGCAATTTAGCC
The DNA here is from genome assembly GCA_045126595.1 of Bacteroidaceae bacterium. Classification (GTDB taxonomy): domain Bacteria; phylum Bacteroidota; class Bacteroidia; order Bacteroidales; family Bacteroidaceae; genus UBA1189. The sequence goes on from JBGVOS010000121.1 coordinate 10,727, forward strand.
ACCAGGAGGGGGAAGGCTACGTCACCGTTGTCGAGTACGGGCATCATAGCGTTGGCGAGATTTGAGTTCAATACACCTGTCTGAGCACCCTTGGCCAATGCGAAGGCAATCATACCGGGGATGAGGAACAGGAACACGGGGAGCAACTTGAGGTATGCACCGAAGATTGCACCACGGCGAGCCTCGCGTTCGTTCTTACCTGAGAGTACACGCTGTACGATGAACTGGTCGGTACACCAGTACCAGAAACCGATAACAGCCGAACCTACCAAAGCACCCAACCAAGGATACTGCGGGTCGCTGTTGCCACGCATGAGGTGAATCATGGTGCCCTGAGCGCCTTCGTAAGCAGGAGTAACGTCGCAAAGCTCCATCATGTTGCCCCAGCCACCGAGCTCCTTCAGACCGAGCACGAGGATTACCACCGAGCCGAAAAGCAGAATCGGGGTCTGCAATACCGAGGTCTTCAATACTGACTCCATACCGCCGAGGATGGTGTATACGGCGGTGAGCAACACGAGGCCGATAGCGGCTACCCAGAAGAAGTCTACTGTCCATCCGAAAATGCTGATTGACTCAATGCCGAACACCTGCTGGAATACTACACCACCGGCATATACGGTTACGGCAACCTTGGTGAGCACGTAGCTGATGAGCGAAATATAGGTGAGGATGGTACGTGACTGCTTGTTGAAGCGCTTCTCCAGAAACTCAGGCATGGTGAGCACCATACTGCGTTCATAGAAAGGTACGAATACCCAAGCGAGGATAAGAATCATCCATCCCTGAATCTCCCAGTGGGCCATAGCCATACCGCTCGATGCGCCCGAGCCAGCCAAACCGATAAGGTGTTCCGAACCGATGTTCGATGCAAATATAGAGGTACCGATGGCAATCCACGTTGCATCACGTCCACTCAAGAAATAGTCAGAAGAGTTGTCCTTCTCCTTTCTCATCACACTCACTACAATCCATATCATGGCTGCTGCAAACAGGCCAATGACAATCCAGTCTAATAATGCCATAGTTTCTTTTGATTTATGATTTAATAATTTTGTTATTGAGCTTCGGCTGCGCTCGCTGAGCATTTGTAAGCAAGCTTACATGCGCTCGCTGGCACGAACCTTTTGATTTATGATTTATTTCTATTCCATCAGTCGTGTCATGCTGAACGGAGTGAAGCATCTCATGGATGTTTCTCGCAAAGCTCCTGCGCGAGATCCTTCGCGATGCTCAGGACGACAGAGACGAGATTATTTCTCTACAGAGAATTTGTAAATACAGTGGCTGTAGTACTTCTGTCCCGGTTCGAGTGTAGCTGAAGGCCAGCCTTCGAGATGACTCTTGTTGGGGGTGTCGGGGTATTTCTGTGTCTCGAGACACATACCTGTGCGCTGATTGATGTTCTTGCCATCCTTACCGATGGTGGTGCCATCGAGGAAGTTGCCCGAGTAGAACTGGATGCCCGGCTCGTTGGTGTATACCTCGAGTACGATGCCCGTCACGGGGCTCTTCAGCGTAGCACATACTTGTGTGTCGTCGCCCTTGGTGTTGAGTACCCAGTTGTGGTCGTAGCCGTTACCGTTCTTCAACTGCTCGAAGTCGAAGTTGGTAATCTCCGTGCCTACCTCCTTGAATGCGGTGAAGTCCATCGGAGTACCAGCCACGGGAGCAATCTCGCCTGTTGTCATATAGGTGCTGTCTACGGGAGTGTAGCAGTCGGCATTGAGCTGCAACAGGTGGTTGGTAATGGGCATCTGGTGGTCGCCGTTAAGGTTGAAGTAACAGTGGTTCGTCTGGTTGATGACCGTCTTCTTGTCCGTTGTGGCGGTCCATACGATGTCGATGGCGTTGTCATCGGTCAGGGTGTAGGTTGTCTTGGCCACTACGTTGCCGGGGAATCCAGCGTCACCGTCGGGGCTGTGCATCACCAATACGATTTGGTTGTCGGTCACCTTCTCTACGTCGTATACCTGGAACTGCCAACCTAGAGGAGCGGGCTCGAGAGTGCAACCGCCGTGGAGGCAGTGGCCGAAGTTGTTCTTGGGAAGGTCATACACCACGTCGTCGATGGTGATTTGTCCGTTAGCCAAGCGGTTGGCATAGCGGCCTACCGATGCGCCGAAGTCGCTGGGGTAGGTGGCATAGTCCGATACGTTTGCATAGCCGATGATGGCATCCTGCATCTTGCCCTCCTTGTCGGGCACCATGATGGAGACGATGCGCCCGCCGAAGTTGGTCACACACACCTCCATACCGTTCTTGTTGGTCAAGGTGTAGAGGTCGGTCTGCTTGCCCTGCTGCTCCGATTGGAAGTCGGCACGTTTCAGTCCCGACAGGGGCTCTACCGTTTTCTGGGTGCATGAACTGAGCAGTGCCAGTGCGCACATTGCTCCGTAAAATACTTTCTTCATACTGTTTTTCTTTTTATAATTAGTTTGTTGTTTTGGTTTGTATGCCATTTCGAGTGTAAAAGTAACACTATTTCTCCGTATGCAAAGCATACGATAACATGTTTTACGACATAATGTGTTCTGTTTACACTCTTTTTCTTTCGTTAAGCCCCTCTTTCCCTATAAATAGGGGTTGTATTGCGCCTCGTCACCGATGTTCGTCGGGTCGCCATGTCCGGGGTATACGATGGTTACTTCGGGGAGGATGAGCAACTGCTTCTGTATGGACTGTATGAGTTGTGCATAGCTGCCGTCGGCAAAGTCGGTACGGCCGATGGAGCCTTGAAACAGTGTGTCGCCGGCAAAGAGTATGCCGCTCTCCTCGGCATAGAAACACATGCCTCCTGCCGAATGGCCCGGCGTGGCGATGCACCTCAGTGTTTCGGTGCCGAGCGTGAGGATGCTACCCTCATGCAAAGGATGCCCTACGGGGCGTGGCATGGTGTTGGGCGTTATGCCGAAGCGGGCTACGGTCTGTGCGAAATTAGTAATCCACGCACTGTCCTCGAGGCTTGCGCTCACACGCAGCCCGTAGGTGTCCTCAATGAATGTAGTACCGAAGATGTGGTCAAAGTGCAGGTGCGTGCAGAGCAGGTACTTCACATGCAGCCCGTTCTCTTCGATGAACTTGCTGAACCTTCTCTTCTCCTCGTCCCAATACATCCCAGGGTCTATTACGGCTGCCTCGTGCGACTGCTCATCGTACACTACGTAGCAGTTCTCGTGCAGCATATTGCAAACGAATGTCTTTACTTTCATGGTGCTTGTTCCTTTAATATACCTTGCGAAGATACACCTTTTGTGGAGAATACGCAACAGGCAAGAGTGGGTAAATAGCTAAGTGGGTATTTTTACAACTTTTTTGCAGAAAAGTTAAATATTGTTTGGATATTCATCCTTTTTTTCTTTCCTTTGCGCATCTTCCCATAGGCAATGAATATAGCTTGAAAGAAGAATCCGAATACTGAATGAAGGGTGTTGTTGCCTCTTGCTTTTAGTTCATGTAATTGATAGAGACGATATGTACCTGCACCCCATTAGAACTTTATAAAGGCCGAGCTTGGGTACGGGGAGGCATGAGAAAAATGTTATGAAAAAGATTGCTTATCTTTTGGGTGTAGCCTTGTTGGCTGTTTCGTGTACAACAACCGTTAAGACGGCCAAGACTGTAGATGCTCCGGCTTCTTTGTTGTCGGCAACTGTGGCCGATCTTGAAGTGTCGCCCGAGCGTATCACTTACACAATGGAACCTTCGGTAGCCATTCGTCGTGCCGGCTTGGAGAATGTAAAGCAGGCTGCTGAGCAGGCTGCCCTTCTTGAGCATGGCAATGCCGACGTATTGGTGGATGCCAATTATACCATCAAGACCACCAGTTTCCTGTTCTTCAACTGGGTGTCTTCTATCACGGTTACCGGTCGCCCCGCAACCTATAAGAACTTCCATTCGTTGGACGACTCGGTATGGTGTGACCCTGCATTCCGTATGAATTATCGCAATACTGCCAAGCAGGGCGGTACCGGCATGTTTGGTGGATTGTTCAAGAAATAAGGTGGCGTTATGAAAAGAGTTCATATTCTTTTGATCTCTTCCGCTCTGCTGTTGTCTTCGTGCAATACCTTGGTCAAGACAGCCCGTACGGCTGAGGTGGCCCCTTCGCTAAAGAGTGCTACGGTGGTGGACATCGTTCCTGCCACTGATCAACGTATCACCTATACGCTGGAGCCTACCAAGGCACTTCAACGCGGTGGCGTGAAGAATATCAAGCAGGCTGTTGAGGCCGAGGCGTTGGCCAAGCACGGAAATGCCGATGCACTGCTCGAGCCGCAGTATGTAATAACCAAGCGCCAGGGATTGTTTGGCAGCAAGGTGACTTCGATTACTGTGAGCGGCCGTCCTGTCTACTATCAGAATTTCCGTACGCTTAATGATACGGTTTGGTGCAATCCTGCGTTCCGTGGGGTGGATATGTATGCGCCTCAGCGTGGCTCGGGGCTTTTCGCTAAGAAAGAGACTGCTGGCTATACCGCAGAAACTCATTCTACTCGCCCTAAAGGTTTTGATCTTTTGGTAAATCCTTTTGTGGGTGGAAAATATGTTTATAATAGTGGTGGTGATGGATATTATGATGACTATATTGATGACTACTACTTTGCTGGTAGCTTGTGGTTAAGTGTTGGTTATCAATTTAATCCTTATTTATTTGTTGGCGCAGGTATAGGATTGGACCCTTGGCGTGGTGATGTCGGGTCAATTCCTCTCTATTTTAACCCTCGTATTTATTTTTCAGAAAAAGAAAAGGGCGTATTTGTAGATGCGAAATTGGGATCTGATGCTTACAGTGAGTTTGAAAGCCTTTTTATAGGGGCTTCAATTGGTTATAGCTTTGGTCGCTTAGATGCGGCAATTCAATATCTATATTACGAAGGAACTTATGGATACCATGATGCAGAAGAATGTCGGCAATGTGGTTTATCTGTTAGCTATCGCTTCTGATTGAATCTGTTTATTATTGGAGGGCATGTCAGTCGACACGCCCTTTTTTATTTGTTCTTGTTGTTTTGAACGTCCCATTCTTTGTGCCGGGTAAAGCTGTGACTTGCAGTGGGTAAAGAGAAAAAGATTTTTGGGTAAAGTGAAAGGTGTTTCCCTCCGCGAAGAGAACATCGTCCCTCCGCGGAGGTGAGTGTGTCTCTCCGCGGAGAGAAAGGTGCCCCATCGCGGAGGGAAAAGTTTTTCGGTTAATCGTTTGGGAAGTATGGCTATAGTGGGTGGCAATGAAAGGAGGGACTTGTGGCGATTTATGCTATGTTGCCATAAAATGAACTTTTGACGCCAATATGTATTGTCGGATTGGCAGTTTCAATTGTCTTGTTGTGCCTTGGGCTTGCTATGCAAGCAGAAATAGGGCTGTGTCTTGGAAATACTGAAATAAATTTGGCGTTCCACTCAGTTTGCAGTAATTTTGCAAATCGAAAAAAATACAAAGTGAAAACAATGACAAATAATCTCTTCAGATACTTCCTTACCGTATTGTTTGTAGGCTCTTCTGCACTCCTCCCGGCGCAAGACTTGCTGGCCGAGCAGGCACCGATGGATAAGCAGATGGCGCATATCGACTCGGTGGTGCTGAATCGGCTGATTAAGGCTGAACTCTACGAATACCCGGCTGATGACCTTTATCCCGAATGGAGCAACGAGTATGCACACAAGTATACCAACGTCACGATGCCCGACTCGCTGCTTATCGACCTCACGGGATTCTGCATGCCTACGGAGAATACAAAGGTGAACGACATCTTCGGCTATCGTCCCCGCCGCAAGCGAATGCACTACGGACTCGACATCAAGGTGGAGCGTGGCGATACCATCCGTGCGGCCTTCGACGGTAAAGTGCGCTATTGCAGCTACCAGCGTCGTGGCTACGGCCATTATGTGGTGATACGCCATCCGAACGGATTGGAGACACTCTATGCTCACCTCACCGCAAAGCTCGTGGCCGAGAACGAGGTGGTGAAGGCCGGCGACCCCATCGGACTGGGTGGTAACACGGGACGTAGCACGGGACCTCATCTGCACTTCGAGACTCGCCTCTTGGGTAAGGCGCTCAACCCTGCGCTGTTCTTCGATTTTCCCAATCAGGACGTTACGGGAGACAGCTATCTGTATACCAAACCCAAGAAAAAGGTCTATGATCCCTCAGACCCCGATACTTACTATAAGGTGCGCAGTGGCGACACGCTGAGCCGTATCGCTGCACGCAAGGGGACGACGATTAAGAATCTGTGTAAACTTAACGGCATCACCACGCAGACGACTTTGCGCGTGGGACAGGTGCTGAGACTATACTAAAAGGATATGAACACCAATCAACAATTCGAACAGGTCATCGCCACCTGTCGTGACCTCTTTGCCAAGAAACTCAAGGATTATGGCGCTGCATGGCGCATCATGCGTCCTACCTCGGTGACCGACCAGATATTCATCAAGGCCAACCGCATACGCAGCATTGAGACCAAGGGCGAGACGATGGTGGACGAGGGCATACGCTCCGAGTTTATCGGTATTGTCAACTACGGCATCATCGCTCTCATACAGCTCGAACTGGGCTACGCCGAGGCCGATGACATGACGCCCGAGATGGCTCTTGCCAAGTATGACGAGTATGCCACCAAGGCACTCACGCTGATGAAGGCCAAGAATCACGACTACGACGAGGCGTGGCGCTCGATGCGCATCAGTTCGTATACCGACCTCATCCTGATGAAGATCTACCGCACGAAGCAGATCGAGAGCAACGAGGGGCAGACTATCGTGTCGGAGGGTATCGATGCTAACTACATGGATATGATAAACTATTCGGTGTTCGGGCTCATCAAGATTGACTTCGGTGAATAAATCTTCGGTTATCGCTAAGAACGTCACCATCAACCTTCTGCGCTTCGCGCTGGCTTTGGTGTTTGCCTTCTCGGGATTCGTGAAGGCCGTGGACCCTATGGGCACGATGTTCAAGATGGCCGACTATGCCGAGGCATTCGGCGTGGCGGTACCTCCTGCATTGCTGTGGATAGGTGCGTGGGCGCTCATCATGTTAGAGTATGTGATGGGTGTTGCGCTGTTCTTCGGCCTATATCGCCGTTTCTATTTGTGGCTCATGATAACCTTCCTTGGCGTGATGACCCCGCTGACCTTGGTGTTGGCACTGACCAATCCGGTGAGCGATTGTGGTTGCTTCGGCGATGCGGTAGCGCTCACCCACTGGCAGACTTTCGGTAAGAATGTAGGCCTGCTCCTGATGGCCATCATCGTACTGGTGTGCCATAAGCGGATATGGCGTGTCATCTCGGAGCGCACCCAGTGGCTGGTATTTGTCTATGCTATGGCTTCGATTGTCATCTTCATGCAATACAACATCCGTCACCTCCCGGCGATGGATTTTCGTCCTTACGCCATTGGAACGAACATAGTCGATGCCATGACAATTCCCGACGATGCACCGCAGGACGAGTACGAGACACTCTTTGTGCTCGAGAAGGACGGCGTGCAGCGTACTTTTACCTTCGACAATTATCCTGACTCTACGTGGGCCTTCGTGTCGCGCGAAAATCGCTTGATAAGCAAAGGGTACGTCCCCCCCATAGCCGACTTCCATCTCATGACACTCGATGGCGAGGATGTTACGTGGGATGTTCTTGAATATCCTGGCTATACCTTCCTTATGGTAGCGCGTAATCTTGGTCGGGCCAACGAAGGTCTGCTCGATGTCATCAATGACCTTCATGACTATGCCAAGATTGGCGGACATCCGTTCTATATGCTCACTTCATCAAACATCGCGGCTATAGAGAAATGGGTCGAACATACCGGTGCAGCCTATCCCTTCCTTCAGGCCGATGAAGTATTGCTCAAGACCATGGTGCGTGCCAACCCCGGCCTTATCGTATTGAAAGACGCTACTGTCATCGGTAAATGGAGTGCCGCAGATATGCCGCGTGATGAACAGCTCAACACCTCCATAGAACGGAATGGAGCATTGTCGATAACATCACAGAAAGTCCTGTCAAAGTTTATAGCTGTACTGCTGTGGATGTTCTTCCCTTTACTGTTGCTGGTTGTGATTGATAGAAGAAATAAGATATAAGTTATATAAATCATTTCCGTATGAAATTTTTTGAATTCCAACCCAAGTTGTTCTCTTGCATGAAGGGGTACAACAAGGCAACCTTCATGTCCGACCTCATGGCCGGTATCATCGTAGGTATCGTGGCCCTTCCGTTGGCCATTGCGTTCGGTATTGCTTCGGGTGTTACTCCCGAGAAAGGTATCATCACCGCCATCATTGCCGGCTTGCTCATTTCGGTGTTTGGTGGTAGTAAGGTGCAGATTGGTGGCCCCACGGGAGCCTTCATCGTCATTGTTTTCGGTATTATTGCTGACTATGGCATCGGAGGACTTACGATTGCCACCTTTATGGCTGGTATCTTCCTCATCCTAATGGGAGTGCTGCGTGTGGGTACCATCATCAAGTATATCCCGTACCCCATCATCGTAGGTTTCACGAGCGGTATTGCGCTGACCATTTTCACCACGCAGATCAAGGACCTCTTCGGTATGCAGATTGCTGAGGTGCCGGCCGACTTTGTGAGCAAGTGGGTAGTCTACTTCCAGAATTTCGGTACAATGAACATCTGGCCGTTGCTCATCGGCATTTGCAGTATCCTCATCATCGTCTTCACACCGAAGATAAGCAAGAAACTGCCAGGATCGCTTGTGGCCATCATTGTGATGACTGTTGTGGCGTTGCTTCTGAAGAACTATGCCGGTGTGACCACCATCGAAACCATCGGTGACCGTTTCACCATTGACCCCAACATGCCTAAGCCCGAAGTACCTAAGATTACATGGGAAGTATTCACCAAACTGATGTCGCCCGCTCTTGTGATTGCTATGCTGGGTGCTATCGAGTCATTGCTCTCGGCTGCTGTGGCTGACGGTGTTATTGGTGATAAGCACGATAGTAACCAGGAACTCATGGGACAGGGTATTGCCAACATGGTGTGCTCGCTTTTCGGCGGTATCCCTGCTACGGGTGCTATTGCTCGCACGATGACTAATATAAATAATGGCGGTCGAACTCCTGTGGCCGGCATCATTCATGCTCTTGTGCTACTTGCCATCTACTTCTTCCTCATGCCCTTGGCCAAGTATATTCCTATGGCATGTTTGGCGGGTATCCTTATTGTGGTGTCATACAATATGAGTGAGTGGCGCAGTTTCAAGGCTATTCTGAAGAATCCCAAGAGCGATATTATTGTGTTGCTTGTGACCTTCTTCCTCACCGTAATCTTTGATCTTACCATAGCCATCGAGATAGGCATCCTCATTGCCTGCCTGCTCTTCATGCGTCGTATGACTGAGGTGACTAATGTTTCGGTAGAGACAGGCGAGATTGACCTCAGTGCCGACACTGACCTTCCCGACAATACCGAGCATCTCATGATTCCCGACCGTGTAGAGGTATATGAAATCAATGGTCCCTACTTCTTCGGTATTGCTAACCGCTTTGAAGAGGTGATGAACGATATGGGTAGTACTCCTGCTGTGCGCATTATCCGTATGCGTCGTGTGCCCTTTATCGATTCTACAGGTGTACACAACCTCACCAACCTTTGCGAGAAGTGCTTGAAGAAAGACGTTCATATCGTGCTCTCAGGTGTCAATCCCAAGGTGCTTGAAGTACTTACCAAGGCAGGCTTCGATGAGCTCATCGGTAAAGATAACATTTGCAGCCACATAACTATCGCTTTGGATCGCGCTCGTGTATTGGCTGAGGGTCTGGAAAATAAATAAGAGTTTAGTTTAGTGTAAAATTGACGGGGGAGCATCCGATGCTCCCCCGTCTTTGTTGGATGGATAAGGAATCTTAGAAAGGAATATCTTATTCAACTCTTAACTTTATTGTTTGCGTGTTTCCATTCGAGTCTGTAACGGCTGCTATATATATGCCTTCGGGAAGAGTAGTGAGGCTGATTGCTGACTGCCCATTTAAGAGTTCGGCAGTTATTCGCAGATATGTCTTTCCTGTAGTTGTGTAGACTGTTAGAGTGGCCCATGAGGCTTCCGCATTGTATATATATAGCATTTGATCGTGATAATTCAATTGCATTTTGTCCTCATTGGTAAAAAGGTTTTTTATATTGGTATCAATTATAGGCTGTTCTAACCATGCAGCATAGCTGTTAATGGTGTTGGGTTGAGCTATGGTAGGAGTTGTCATGACATATACCTCGTTACTTCCATCAGGGTAGAGTCCTACCGATTCTGTACCGAGATGTGGCTCATAGTAGAGGATGTCGCTCCATGTCCTGTCGGACGAGGTGAGACAGACATAACCGCCCTCAGCAGCCAGTTTGAACGGAGCGTGCAATTGATCGAAGGTGGATAGCTTGTCGGCCCAGATAATAAGGTGGCTGTAGGGCTCAATAATGGTATTCACCCAACCGTCACCGGAAATCTGATACTTGGTGGGCTTGTTTAAATTATCACTGAGGAACATGCCTTCTACATCAATAGATTGGGATGTGGTGTTGAAAAGTTCTATCCAATCATTCTTTTTATAGTATTCGTTGACATAGATGCTATTGTCGGCACTTATTTCATTGATACGCACAGGATACCTCTTTTGTTCCTCCAGTTCTGTGTCAGTAAGCGGTTCGTATGTCGCTGTAAGGCTGAAATCTCCATTGTTTGGAAGGGTGTATTCGGCCTTTTCGCATACGATCATTTCTTGAGCACTTGTATGGATGAGCTCTGCGTCGAAGTATATATCTGAAGACTTGTTGTCGCAGTTGTGCACTTCAATGGCGATGGAGTTGATACCTCTTTTAAAGAGTGAGGCGTCGAGAATAATAGAGCCGTTGTCAGGGTTGTTGTTTGCATAGCTTGTAGCATAAGAATTGTAGGTAACTGTTCCCTGAGGCATTAGGTGGCGTGTAGCTTCTACTCCATTGATATATACTATCATACCATCGTCAACAGTGTAATTGAGGGTAAATTTGTCCTCGTCTGTTGGTGTCTTGGATAGTCTGAATGAATTGCGGAGATAGTAGGTGGGGCGTTTGGCATTGGCATCGGTACCGTAGTCCAGTATGGTGTTATAGCCACGTCCGTTAGATGCATCGCTCGTGAAGTAGCCCAAGGGGGCATTTCCTTGTTCCCATGTCGAGGTGTTGTAACTGGTATTATTCCAAGTCTTTCCGTCTAAGGAACCTTGGTCGTAGTAGTCCCACGAGGCTCCCCGTGCGAGAAGTGTGGTCCCTTCGCCGGAAGTGCTGATAGCACTCCATCCTGCAAAACGATAGCCGGCCTTAGGCTCAGCTTTTAGGGTGATAGGGGCGAAGAGTGAACCGTTGAAATGTCCAGTCGGTACTTCTATGTCGTTGATACGAAGCGATGCTTTATCTATATTGGCTACGATAGATACTTTTTGTTGCAGATTGCTGTTGATTCCCATGCGCCAATAGTCTATGAGTGCTTGAATCATAGTCTCTTGGCGATAGGCAAGCGAACTCTTTATTGAATTGGCTGTACCGTAAGGGGAGCGTCCCTCAAGAGCAAGTGCCGGAGCTATGCGTGTGGCCATTTCATCGATGATGGCATTGCAACGTTCGGGTTCAAAAACACTGCCGGCTACAATACAATAGCTGTCAATGAACTGCTTGCGGAACGTGTCGTTTGATAGCATGTTGAGGAAGATGGTAACCAATTCAATCTCTTCGGTAAGGCGTCCGCCTATGTCGTAAATATAATCAAAGGTGTAGTTTTGCTTACCTTCGAAGGTATAAAAAGGACTGGTGGTACCCAATGTTCCGTCGAGGTCAAAGAGTACGAAGCGGAAACGCCCGTTCTCAATACGTGGGCGGAAAGCTTTGACATTGTTCTGTGGCCAGTCCAGACCACCGAGGTAAAACTCTACAGCCATGTAGTTGATGTATTCGTCAATGTCTACCAGGTTGCGTATCTGTTCGTAAGTAACCTCATCAGCAGCATTTTTCGAGAGTTCATACCATTCAAGGAAAGCTTCACGTGTGCCCTCCATTTGTACATAGCCCGAGTCGGGACTCATCTCGAATTGGTCCATTTCGTCGGTGTCGATGCCCCAATTGGCATAGGCATAATGTTTGTTGTTGGGTTCGCGCATGTTGAGCATGCCCTTATACTCTCCGTTGATGAAGTGCATGACGGGTTGTACCGACTGACCGTCAACGTCGAATCCTGAAGTGTGAACGATAGTTTGCAAGGCCGCATCTTTTATACGACAATCAGTATCGTTACCACCGTTGCGTATTTGGAGTGTCTTGTGCTTGAGGAAGGGCTTATCGGCAAAGAAGGGGTAATTGATTGAATTGAGGCCTTCGTATATTTTGCTTGCTTTGAGTTTGAAGGAGTGGGGCTGCCATGCACGGCTCCATCCACCACACATGGAAAAGTCGACCTCTTGATTTGCCACCATTCCCTCTTCGGGTGTGATGTATTCAAAGTTTACAGGGCGATCCCAGTCCATGTTCCAATTGCAAGGGCTGCTCTGTCCGTTGCCTGTACGACCGTTTACTCCCTTGACATATACACCGAGATAATCATCATAAAGGTTCACGGGATCGGTAACGACGGAGATGATGGGTAGCATGTAATCGTTGTCCTTATATATATAAGAGCGTGTCACTACCTGGCTCGGCAATTTGTCTTCTTGGAAAAGGCGAAAACGGTAGGTCGTTGTATTGGTTACGTTGAAACTTCCATTTGTGTTAGTGTAGCCATTGGTGAGGGTTGGGGTTGTGCCATCGGTCGTGTAACGCAGAGTAGTTCCTACTGGTATTTGCACGTTAAAAGAGAAAGGTGTGGTAAACAGACAAGCATCTTTGTCTATGACAGGCGCTTCAACACGTTCTTCTGCAAAAATGCTTGTGGCGTTGCTCTCTCCAGGGGTTGGAGAGGAGGTGCGTCCCCATTCTCCTGTGCCATTAGATTTTCGGGCATATGAAGTTCTTGGTATAGCGATAGGGTAGTCCTGACTAGTAATAAGCTGTCCATCGCTGTTACTGATATAGATGGTGCCACCGTCGTAGTCGAGTTTGAAATCTATTTGTGAAGGGAATTGAGCGTTGCAATGGTCGAACCACAGAACTTTGTAGCCTTTTGCGGGGATTATACCTCTTTCTTTTCCTAAATTATATTTGGTGAGGTTGGTTGCGTCATCGCTGATGTAGAGGTAGTTAAGGCTCACCGGCTGCTCTGTGGAATTGTATAGTTCGACCCATCCCCCATAATTGAATGAGGGGTCAATGAACATGTCGATATTAGCCGACTGTATTTCGTTGATGATGATATTTTGGGCGGTAGGAGTCTCGCTTTTAACAGAGACGTTACATGAAGCCGATATGCCACTTTCGTCTATCGCTTCAGCGTAGATTGTCGCTGTTCCGGCTTGATATGCTGTTATTTTTCCGTAGTCGTCTACATCTGCGACTTGGGGATTGCTGGAATACCAAGTGACCTTCTGATAAGTGGCGTTGGTGGGGGTGACTACAGCTTTTAACGTAGTACTCTCACCATTGAAGAGTGATATGGATGATTGGGAGAGTGTTATCGCAGAAACAGGGATAAGCTGACCGTAGTATTCCAACTTGAAATTGTCCATCATGCACCAGTTGCTACTTTGATACTCCCAACAATAGATGCCAAAATTTAATGTGCCATTAGTGACCTCTACATCGATGTAATTATTGTACATGTCTTGTGCAAAGCAATAGGCACCAGCCTCCATGCTCGTAGGGAAATGGCATATGTTGTAATTGGTGTCTCTGGTCGAGAAGTAACCGCCTGCTCCTTTCGAGGTTAAGTATTCGGAGTAGACACTTACTATTTTTGTAGTATTGTCATTTGCGTATAAATATGCTGTAATATCCTCAGTTTCATTAGCATAGGACTTGTAAGCAGTGTTGTCGTCAGTTGTGCGATAGTATGCTTGTACAGAAAGACGATATTTGCCATTGGGAAGATTGATGCTTTGATTTAAGTCAAACCATCCGTGCCAAAATTCCATGCCTCCATATCCGGTATTTTGACTCTGTGCGTTGCTGTTGATGGTCCATCCCTTTACGCTTCCATTGTCGAATCTGGGGTTGTCAATGTATGCATTAGTAATGTCGATCCATTCGGTGGTTGGTGTGGCATGGGTAAATAAATGCGTACACGTTGCTAAAAGGATAGTGATGAAACGTTTCATGGATATAGGTGTGTTTCTTTATATGCGGTTGTTTATATATAGTATATGGCAAAGATACAACAAGTTCAGTTTTATTTGTTTGTTTTTGTAAAAAAAATGATTGAGTATGGTGAATTTATGCATTTTCTTTTGAAAAGCAGTCTCTTGTTATATTAAAACTTGCCAATAAGTTTGTCGAAATAGTGAAAAAAAACTAATTTTGCACATACGTTTTGTCGACATGGAAATTTGTACAATTATCTTGATGAGTTCGTACCCCATTGCCTGGATTGCAGTAGGGTGTTTTTTGTTGATTTTGTTACTGGTGGTAACAGTCTTGCTTGTTCTCAAGTCGCGTGAGGTCGTTGCCCTCAAGAAACAGTGTGAGGATTTGAGCGAGACGATGCGTATGATGCGCTACGAGGAGGCTAATCTCTCCCGTATGTTGCATACGGCAAGCAAATCAATGGGGATGGAACAGCCTTTGGCTTCTGCTACAGAGGCAAAGGATTTAGGGAAAGATGATTTGGCTGAAGAAGTAGGAGAACTTGGGTCAGTTATCGAGGATGAAGAAGCAATGCTTCTCCAAGATACTATAGCCCCCGAAGAGGATGCAACTCTTGAAGACGCAACAGAGATGGAGTCTGTGTCAGAATCGGTGTCCGAATCTCAAATCGTGGAAATAACCGAAGTGGTTCCAATGCATGAAACCGTATCAACAGAAACTCTTGTGCAAGAAGAACAATTGGAGGTACGAACCGAAGAATTGTCTGGAGAACATTTAAAGGAACTTGGCGAAGAGTTTGTGGAGGAAACTGTAGTTTCTCAGCCTCGCAAACAGGCGATTAACGAGCGTCGTCCTGCTATCCCTACCGATTTGTTTGCTGCATGGTTTGCCGAGAATGAGGAATCTTCGCATGAAGAATCAGAGGTAGATGATTTGGAAAAGGTTGAAGAACGCGAGACTGTCATGCCCGAGAATGTTGAAGCGACCGTACTGCTCACTCAGGGGGAAACTCCCGAGGAGGCTGTTGGAGAAAATGCAAAAGTTATTACTGATACGCCCTCTGTGGCATTCGATGCACCTGCCCAAGAACTCCTACCCGAACCTTCGGTTGGGGCCGTTGTTGCTCCGCAAGAGGAGGTGTCTGTAGCAGAGAACTCTGAGTCTGATTCCTCCACAGAACTGAGCAAGGAGGACGAACGCTTCTGCCGCAAGCTTGAGCGCATTGTCAACGCTCGTTTGCGCAATCCTAACTTAAATATCGACATTATAGCTGCCCAGTTTGGTATTGGCCGCACCAACTTCTACCGTAAAGTGCGCGAACTAATGGGTACCTCGCCCAACGACTATCTGCGCAAGTGCCGCATGGAACGTGCGGCTGAACTGCTGAACAATTCTGAATCGACAGTCAGTGAGGTGTGTGTACAGGTGGGCATACCCGATGCGCAGTACTTCAGCCGCGTGTTCAAGGCCTATTTTGGTGTCAGCCCTTCTATTTATCGCGAACAACACAATCAATAACATAATACTATTTGTCTATGAAAAAGAACCGAATTTTAGTATCATGGATGGCCGCTGCCTCGCTCGTAGCCGCCACAACAGCACTTCAGGGCTGTGCCGCTGCGGCGGACGAAAAGCCCGTGACCGTATCTCCTCTGCCCCAGGAACTCGTGTGGGGAAGCGAGACATTCAGTAAGCCCAAAGCCGTTGTGCTCGAGGGAGCCGACTGTGCCGATGTAGATGCCGTGGCACTCCTGCGCAGCAATTTCTCAGAGAACACAAAGGGACTCAAGGTCATTATCGGTGAGCGTGGCGACGGAGCGGTAAAGGCTTTCGAGGAGCAAATCCCCAATAAGACGGAAGGATACTATATCAGTGTTGGCAAGGATCAGGTGGTGATTGCTGGTAACGATGAGGCCGGTACCTACTATGGCGTACAGACCTTCTTGCAGATGGCTGCCCGTTCTGAAGTAACCGCTGCCGAAGTGAAGGACTGGCCCGATGTGCTCGAGCGCGGTGTCGTAGAGGGCTTCTATGGTAACCCCTGGAGCCACAAAGACCGCCTCCGCCAGTTTGACTTCTATGGCAAGAACAAACTCAATGTATATATCTATGGCCCCAAGGATGACCCCTATCACCGTCATCAGTGGCGTGAGCCCTATCCTGAGAAGGAGGCACAGCTCATCAGCGAGCTCGCCAAGGCTGCCGCACAGAATAAGGTGGACTTCGTATGGGCCATGCATCCGGGTGGCGACATCCAGTGGACTGAGGCCGACCTCAACAGCTCTGTGCAGAAGCTCGAGTGGATGTATGCGCTCGGCGTACGTGCCTTTGCCATCTTCTTTGACGACATCTTCGGTGTCGAGCAGTCAAAGGGAGCCAAGCAGGCCGAGTATATGAATGCACTCAACCGTGAATTCGTGCAGAAGCATCCCGACGTGGCTCCCCTCATCCTCTGCCCCACACAGTACAACAAGAGCTGGTCAGGTGGTTCGTACCTCTCTGACCTCGGCACTACAATGGATGCCGACATCCGCATCATGTGGACCG
>JBGVOS010000122.1:0-4945 GCA_045126595.1 Bacteroidaceae bacterium
CGCAACCGCTCGGTGCTCGTGCGTGTGCCCCTCGGTTGGGCTGCCAAGAGCGATATGTGTCAGATTGCCAATCCGTTGGAGGCTACAAGCAACTACGATACTACACAGAAGCAGACCGTGGAGATGCGCTCACCGGACGGCTCGGCCGACATCTACCAGCTTATTGCCGGACTCGCAGTAGCCTGCCGCTATGGCTTTGAGCTTGACAATGCCTTGGAGATTGCCGAGAAGACCTATGTGAACGTGAATATCCACCAGAAGGAGAATGCCGACAAGCTCAATTCATTGGCTTGTCTGCCTGACAGCTGCGAAGCATCGGCTGACAGCCTGGAGAGTCAGCGCGAAGTGTTCGAGAAGCACAACGTGTTTAGCCCCGCCATGATTGACGGCATCATCAAACGCCTCCGTTCATACGGTGACCGCACCTTGCGAGCCGATATCAACGGCAATCAGGAAGAGATGCTAAAGCTGGTGAACCGCTACTTCCACTGCGGATAAGAAAAACTGACAACCTCTTGTGTTATATGCATCGCCTCGACGTAGTGTCGGGGCGATGCTTTATTTTTAAGCAGTATATTTGGATGATACGAAGATAATATCTACATTTGTATGATATTTAAGATTTGCAGATTGAAAATATATACTTAAAAACGAATTATACCATGGTAATAGACAATCTGAAACACTTGCGCGACTATGAGTCGCTGCATCCCTTGTTTGCAAAAGCATTTGATTACATTGAGCAGACTGACCTCAATGCTTTGGAACCCGGCAAGATTGTGCTCATTGAGGATGAACTCTTCGTCAATGTTTGCCAGTGGGGACCCAAAACCAAGGACGAGGCCAAGTTGGAGACACATAATGAATATATCGATGTGCATGTTCCCATCACCGATGGCGAGGTTATGGGATATACCCAGCGTTGTGATCTCCCTGAGGCAGAGTATGATGTTGCGGTGGATATGACACTCTATGAGGGACTTGCTACTGATTACATCACCGTGAAGCCCGGTATGTTTACCCTCTTCTTCCCTGAAGACGGACATGCTCCCGGCATAACTCCCGTGGGATTGAAAAAGATTATTATTAAAGTAAAGAAATAAACACCATGCTTAAACTCATCGAAAACGACCCTTGGCTGGAACCGTATGAACCCGCGATTCAAGGCCGCTACGACTACTATGTACGTCGCAAGAATGAATTGACTGCCAATGGCACCAAGAAGTTGAAGGACGTGGCGAAAGGCTACGAATACTATGGCTTGCACAAGACGAAGAAGGGATGGACCTTCCGTGAGTGGGCACCCAACGCTACAGCTATCTATCTCATCGGTGACTTCACCGAGTGGCAGGAGAAGGAGGAGTATAAGCTCACTCGTCTCAATGGTCATGGTGACTGGGAGGTGAAGCTTCCTAATGATGCTATCAAGCACGAAGACTACTATAAACTGAAGGTGTACTGGGAAGGTGGCTCGGGCGAGCGTATCCCCGCTTATGTGCGTCGTGTTGTACAGGATGAGACGACCTATCTGTTCAGTGCTCAGGTGTGGGAGCCCACACCCTATGAGTTCAAGGTGAAGAAATTCAAGCCCAACACCTCACCGCTGCTCATCTACGAATGCCATGTAGGTATGTCGGGCGAAGAGGAGGGCGTATCTACCTATAACGAGTTCCGCGAGAAGGTGTTGCCGCGTGTGATTGCCGGTGGCTACAACTGCATACAGATTATGGCCATTCAGGAACA
Source organism: Bacteroidaceae bacterium (assembly GCA_045126595.1). Classification (GTDB taxonomy): domain Bacteria; phylum Bacteroidota; class Bacteroidia; order Bacteroidales; family Bacteroidaceae; genus UBA1189. The sequence continues at coordinate 1,744 of JBGVOS010000122.1, forward strand.
TCCCTATTACGGCTCCTTCGGATACCACGTGTCGAACTTCTTTGCTGCGTCTTCGCGTCAGGGTACTCCCGAGGAACTCAAGCAGCTCATTGACGAGGCTCATGCCAACGGCATTGCTGTCATCATGGATATGGTGCAGTCACATGCTGTGAAGAACGAGCTCGAGGGACTTGGCAACTTTGCCGGCGATCCCGACCAGTACTTCTATCCCGGCGACCGTCGCGAACATCCGGCTTGGGATTCACTCTGTTTCGATTATTCAAAGAACGAGGTGGTGGCCTTCCTGCTCTCCAACTGCCGCTTCTGGATGGAGGAGTATAAGTTCGACGGCTTCCGCTTCGACGGTGTTACCTCTATGCTCTATCGCAGTCACGGATTGGGCGAGGCCTTCTGTGGCTATGGCGACTACTACAATCTCAACCAGGACGGTGATGCGGTATGTTACCTCACCTTGGCCAACGACCTTATCCACGAGGTGAACAAGAATGCCATCACCATCGCCGAGGAGGTGTCGGGAATGCCCGGTCTAGCTGCACCCATCAAGAACGGTGGTTATGGCTTTGACTACCGTATGGCAATGAACGTGCCCGACTACTGGATCAAGCTCATCAAGGAACAGACTGACGAGAACTGGAAGCCCACCAGCATGTTCTGGGAGGTGACCAACCGCCGTAAGGACGAGAAGACCATTTCGTATGCCGAGAGTCACGACCAGGCACTCGTAGGCGACAAGACCATCATCTTCCGTCTCGTGGACTCTGACATGTACTGGCACTTCCAGAAGGGCGACGAGAACTATATGGCTCACCGTGGTATCGCACTGCACAAGATGATACGCCTACTCACTGCATCGACCATCAATGGCGGTTACCTCAACTTTATGGGTAACGAGTTTGGTCATCCCGAGTGGATTGACTTCCCCCGCGAAGGCAATGGCTGGAGCTACAAGTATGCACGTCGTCAGTGGAGTCTGGTAGATAACGATAAATTATGCTATGAATACCTCGGTAAGTTTGACCAGGCAATGATAAAGCTTATCGGTGCACAGCCCAAGTATGAGAAGAGTAAGGTGGTGGAGATCAACTGCCACGATGGTGACCAGATACTGGCTTATCGTCGCGACGATCTGTTGTTTGTCTTCAACTTCAGTCCTACCAACTCGTACAGCGACTACGGCTTGCTCGTGCCGCGCGGCTCGTACAAGGAGATTCTCAATACCGATAATCCCGAGTTTGGCGGCAATGGACTTACCGACCCGACCATCACGCACTATACTCACTTCGAGCCGCTGCACAAGCGTTACAAGAAGGAGTGGCTGAAGTTGTACATCCCGGCTCGTTCGGCGATAGTGCTGAAGAAGTTGGATTAGCATAAAATGAGTTGATATTTGTCATTCTGAGCAACGCGAAGAATCTCTATAACAGTATTGGAGCCCTTCGCTATGCTCAGGATGACAAACTATAAGTATATGATGAAAAGAAAACAGAAATACGATACCCCTCTCCGCATCATCTGCGCCCTGCTCTTTGCGACTTTCTCTTTCCTATATATATATATGTTCCAGGGGGAGTTGCTGGCGCTTGTGCAAGACCATTTTTCACAAGGGAAAACCACGAACAATACATTCATTACCGCATCGCTCATCACGTTGTTGCTGATGGTGCTACAGTACTATTTGAACAGATTGAGCAAGTTACACGGACGTTACGAGGCGTTGTCCTATCTCCCCTCATGCGCAATATTGGCATTGCTTACGAAGGTTGATAACACCCTTTCTTACTCGTGGGTTTTATGGGTTGTTGCCATAGTGGTATTGACTGTAGTGTACGTTCTGATTGTTTGGGTGAACAGGAATACTCTTCAGTCGCGCGATACGGCGTTTCTCAAGCAACTTACTCCCAATCTCGGTGCAATGGTGGTACTGTTTGTCTTTACTGGATGGTATGGAAACAACAATCCGGTTGAGAAGATGGAGCTGGCTGCATGGAAGTATACGCACAGTGGCGAGTATGGTAAAGTATTGTCTGTTGGTCAGAAATCTGAAGAGAGCAATGCCGGACTTACCGCATTGCGCAATCTCGCTTTGGCCAAGACCGGACAGTTGCGCGACAGGCTCTTTGCCTATCCTCAGCCGTATGGGGCCGATGGTCTGTTGATGAACCGATACAACGTGCAGACGCCGGAGTATGGTTCCAGGGAGTTCTACGATGTGCTGGGAAGTACTCCTTATGGTGGGGAAAAAGCAACAGCATTCTATAAGCGTATGATGCAGAGGACCGATTCTGTGTACTATCGCGACCTGTATGCTGCCGCCTTGTTGCTTGACAAGGATCTTGAAGATTTTGTGGCTTTGACCGTAGATAGAACACTGTCTGAAGAGTTGCTTTCCACCGCTCCAGTGCACTATCAGGAGGCATGGATGATATATAATGAGCAACATCCGTTCAGCCCTATAAATTTCACACCCGACAATGCTGTGTCGCAGCGCTATCAAGACTACCTCGCCTTGCGTGAAGCCCATGCTGATAGTTCCATTGTAATGCGAAATCTTTGCAAACGCAAGTTCAGCAATACGTATTGGTACTATTATGATTTCGTGCGCTGATGTAGCAAAGCCTATGTTATGATAACATGATGAGCTACGATGTATTCATTAGTTACGAAATTTCCGATTCGTCTTTAGCGTACGACTTGGCTGCTGCGCTGAGTCGGAATGGCGTGACGTACTATCTTGATTGCGTCAATAGTAGCGTTACATTGAGCGACTATGTCAAGCTACTCTTTAAGGACAGCAGATTGTTTATTCCTCTTGTGAGTGCGCATTACTTACAGGAGGGGTATGCTCATAATTTACTTTCGTATTCAGTTGGGATAGGTAAGCAGGTCTTGGTCTGCAATACTGATGGTTGCGCATTACCTGTTGAAATGGGGTGGGGGATTCCTGATAAGAATAAAATAGATGTCCGTAACTGTGACATTGAGTCTGTGGCACAGGATGGTATCTTGCGTTTACTCAATCAGACAGAAGGTGAAGGTACTGTAGGACTTCAAGATTTTTCTGCTACATCAGTAGTGGAGGATGCTCCCGTTGTCGATTCAGAATTGGATTCCTTCCTCATAGAGGAGGAGAAGAAACGCTTGCTTGCGGAAATACTTTATGCACTTCGAGTACATAAAGAGTTAGAAGATGGTGTTGTACGAT
>JBGVOS010000123.1:0-20004 GCA_045126595.1 Bacteroidaceae bacterium
GAAACAGCTATCCGACTGTCCGCAAACGCTTGCTCGAACTTTTCAATGACGGTGCGCTCATGGTCAACTACAGCGGTCACGGCGCTCCCGATGTGATATCTCACGAGTTGGTTATCAATAAGACCGATATGGAACAGCTGCGTTCGCCTCGTCTGTCGGTATGGGTCACCGTATCGTGTGATATTACGCCGTTCGATAATTCGGTGCAATCGTTCGGAGAATCGGCTTTCTTGAATCCTAAGGGAGGAGCTATCGGTTTGCTCACCTCTACCCGTACCACATATGCTGAGCAGAACAGGCGTATAAACTACTTCTTCTCAAAGTATGCGTTTGCACGTGATGAGGCTCATCGCCGCTATAGCCTGGGCGATGCCATGCGTTTGGCTAAATGCAATCTGATAACGACAAGCAGCTCATCGCTGAGCGACAAGACCAGCAACAAACTCAACTATGTGCTCATTGGTGACCCGGCTCTGGTGGTTGGAAATACGGACTACCGTATGGTGGTGGATGAACTTAACGGTGTGCCTGTCGGGGGCGATGTGGAGATGTTGCTGAAGGCTGGTTCTGAGGTTATGGTCAGCGGCCATGTTGATGGCTTGGATGGGGCTCTGGCTGCCGATTTCTCCGGTGTGCTCTATGCTTCTGTGTTCGATAATGTCGAGGAGGTGATTTGCCGTAACAACAGAGAAGAAAAAAACAGCGATGGCAAGGTGTTGTCCCCATTTACCTATCGTGAACGCACGAAAAAGTTCTTCGTGGGGAGCGATTCGGTAAGGAATGGTAAGTACAGTTTCTCTTTCCGTGTGCCTATGGACATAAATTATTCGATGAAGAGTGGTCTCATAAACCTTTATGCCATCAGTGATACTCATGACCGGGAGGCCAAGGGCATGTACGACGATTTCCTTTTGGGAGGTACGGAAGATAACCTGTCCAACGACGGTACAGGCCCCAAGATACAACTGTATCTCAACGCTCCGGATTTTGTTCCTGGCGGTCGGGTGAATGAGACACCGCTGCTTGTCGCCAAGCTTGAAGATGCCGATGGTATCAATACGGCAGGCGGTCTCGGCCACAGCCTGACGGCAATCATTGACGGACAGGCGTCAATGACCTATAACCTGAATGAGTATTACCTGTCGGACATTGGAGGGTATACGAGCGGTACCGTGTCGTATGTGTTGCCCGAACTTGCCGAAGGAAAACATACGCTGATGTTCCGTGCATGGGACATGGTGAACAATTCCTCTACCACGACCCTCGAGTTTGAGGTAGTCAAGGGGCTGGCACCCGACATTCTTCATGTGCAGACGGTGTCCCATGCAGGAGAGACTACCTTCCTGCTTACTCATGACCGTCCGGAAAATGAGGTGACCGTAACTTTCGAGGTGTTTGATTTCTCGGGACGTATTCTATGGAGCCATAGTGAGTTGGTGGCCTCTCAGGATAACAGCTATGTTTATGCGTGGAGCCAGTGCAGTTCTTCGGGACAACCTCTGGACACAGGCGTGTATCTCTATCGTGTCGTTGTATCTTCTCCTGCGGGACAATCGTCCAGCAAAGCACAAAAAATGCTGATAAGGCGTTGAGCGAAGGCAATAAATGCGGCACCTTGGAGTTTATAGTATACACATATATATAATAGATTATGAAAAAGTATCTTTTACTTTCCGTTATACTGTTTAGTTTAGCTACGGGGCTCTTTGCCCAAAAAAATGCGACATCAGATGCCGTGCAGATGTTCAATCCTGTGATGACCGGTGTCACCTCTCTAACTATCGCCCCCGACTCTCGTGCCGGTGCGATGGGTGATGTGGGTGTGGCCACCGACCCCGATGTCAACTCGCAGTACTGGAACCCTGCCAAATATCCTTTTACTATTAGTCCTGCGGGACTTTCGTTGGCCTACACCCCTTGGCTTCGCCAGATTGTGAGTGACATCGACCTCGCCAATCTCGTGGGTTACTATCGTATAGGTGACTACCAGGCCATCAGTGGTTCGCTCACCTATTTCTCTTTGGGTGAAGTGTGGGTTGGCGACGATGCGGCCAGTTATACCATCAAGCCCTATGAGATGGCAGTCGACTTTGCCTACTCGCGCATGCTGTCTGAGACCTTCTCGGCATCGGTAGGCCTGCGCTATATCGTTTCGGACCTTAACTATAACTTCGATGACGATACTTCTGTAGGTCATGCCTTCGCAGCAGACATTTCGATGTTCTACTCCAATTACGTCTTCTTGGGTCGTCGCGAGTGTATGGTAAACCTCGGTCTCAATGCCTCGAATATCGGTAGCAAGATTTCGTATGATGGCGGAAACACCAACCAGTTCATTCCCACTAACCTGCGCCTCGGCGCCTCCATCATGATACCTGTGGATGCGTATAATACCTTCTCCATCAGTGCCGATGTGAACAAGCTGATGGTGCCTACCAAACCTACGTACAACCAGTTCTTGAATACTGACTATGCTAAACAGCATGACTGCGATCCCAACGATACGGAATATTCGTACGCTTCGGTATATGAGAGCTATCTTCAGGAGATAGGCTACAACGACATGTCGCCCATCACCGGTATCTTCAAGTCGTTTGCCGATGCGCCCGGAGGCTTCAAGGAAGAGATGCAGGAGATATACTGGGGCGTGGGCGTAGAGTATGCCTATAACAACCAGTTCTTTCTCCGTGGAGGCTATCACTACGAGAACGAGTACAAGGGAAACCGCAAATATTTCACCCTCGGTACGGGCTTCAAGATGAGCGTCTTCTCGCTCGACGCCGCCTACCTCATCTCGACCGCACAGAGCAACCCATTGGACCAGACCCTGCGTTTTACCCTATCGTTTGATATGGACGGCATACGCGAAATCATTGGAAGAAGATAATCAAGGAGGACGATAATATGAAGATACGTGTAGGATTCGGATTCGATGTCCACAAGTTTGCAGAGAACCGCGAACTGTGGCTTGGCGGTATACGACTTGAGCATGACCGGGGACTCCTCGGACATTCCGATGCCGATGTGCTCATCCATGCCATCTGCGACGCCCTGTTGGGTGCGGCCCACATGCGTGACATAGGCTACCACTTTCCCGACAATGCGGGCGAGTTCAAGAATATAGACAGTAAGATACTCCTGCGCCGCACTGTGGAGCTCATCGCTACCAAGGGTTACCGCGTGGGCAATATCGACGCCACCGTCTGTGCTGAGCGTCCCAAGCTGAAAACCCATATCCCCCTCATGCAGCAGACCTTGGCCGACGTGATGGGCATCGACGAAGAGGATGTGACCATCAAGGCCACCACGACCGAGAAATTGGGCTTCACCGGTCGCGAGGAGGGCATCTCGGCCTACGCCACCGTACTGATCGAGAAAGATTAGCGTAGGCAGTAAATCGCCCGCGCCTGCCCGATTTTCCAGTTCGCTTTACCCGAAAAGTTTTTTCACCGCGATGACAATCCTTTTTCACCGCGGTGACAATCGTTTCCCTCCGCGATGGGAAGAGCTTCCCTCCGCGGAGGGATTGTTGTCTCTCCGCGGAGGGAAGTGTTTCCTTCTATGTCCATTAGGAAAAATAACTTTAGCGTTTCTTGTTTGTTGGTAATGGAAAATACTTTTCTTCCCTTATGGGAACAAAATAAATTCGTGTTACTTTAGCTTAATCGAATTTTTGCACTAATTTTGCACCTTGTATTAGCTTTAAGTATTAAAAAGATGACAAAGATAACCAAAGAGGCTGCCTTGCTGTACCACTCGCAGGGCAAGCCGGGAAAGATTGAGGTAGTTCCTACCAAACCTTATAGCACTCAGACCGACCTTTCGCTAGCCTATTCACCCGGCGTAGCTGAACCCTGTCTTGAGATTGAAAAGAATCCGCAGACCGCCTACGACTATACAGCCAAGGGTAACCTCGTGGCCGTGATTTCAAACGGTACAGCCGTACTCGGTCTCGGCGATATAGGTACGCTGGCCGGCAAACCTGTGATGGAGGGTAAGGGACTGCTCTTCAAGATATATGCAGGCATTGACGTGTTCGACATCGAGGTCGACGAGAAGGACCCGGAGAAGTTCATCCAGGCCGTGAAGGCCATTGCCCCCACCTTCGGTGGTATCAACCTTGAGGACATCAAGGCCCCCGAGTGTTTCGAGATAGAACGTCGCCTTAAGGCTGAGCTTGACATCCCCGTAATGCACGACGACCAACACGGCACGGCCATCATCTCATCGGCCGGTCTCATCAATGCCCTGCAGGTAGCCGGCAAGAAGATTGAAGAGGTGAAGATTGTAGTCAACGGTGCCGGAGCGTCGGCTATCTCATGCACGAAGCTCTATGTCGCTCTCGGTGCACGTCGTGAGAACATCCTCATGCTCGACAGCAAGGGTGTCATCACCAGCGACCGTCCCAACCTCACCGAAGAGAAGAAGTTCTTCGCCACCGACCGCCGTGATGTACACACCTTGGAGGAGGCCATCAAGGGAGCTGATGTATTCCTCGGCCTCTCGCGCGGTAATGTCTTGTCACAAGACATGGTGCGTTCAATGGCTGCAATGCCTATTGTATTCGCCCTTGCCAACCCCACGCCCGAGATTTCATACGACGATGCCATGGCATCGCGCCCCGATGTACTGATGGCCACAGGCCGTTCGGACTATCCGAACCAGATTAACAACGTCATCGGTTTCCCCTATATCTTCCGTGGAGCGCTCGACACCCAGGCAACCGCTATCAATGAGGAGATGAAGCTGGCTGCCGTACGAGCCATCGCTGACCTTGCCAAGCAGCCCGTTCCCGACGTCGTGAACGAGGCCTACCATGTGAACAACCTTTCGTTTGGCCCCTCATACTTTATCCCGAAACCCGTAGACCCGCGCCTCATCACTCACGTTTCGATGGCTGTAGCCAAGGCTGCCATGGAGAGTGGCGTGGCACGCAAGCCCATCACCGACTGGGAAGCATACGCGATTCAGCTGCGCGAGCTAATGGGTCAGGAGAGTAAGCTCACACGCCAGCTCTACGACACCGCACGCAGCAACCCCCAGCGCGTAGTATTCGCCGAGGGTATCCACCCCACGATGCTCAAGGCTGCCGTGGAGGCCAAGGCCGAGGGTATCTGTCACCCCATCCTCTTGGGTAACGACGAACGCATCGAGAAGCTGGCCAAAGAACTCGAGCTGAGCCTCGATGGCATTGAAATCATCAACCTGCGCCACGACCGCGAGGCCGAGCGTCGCGAGCGTTATGCCCGCATCCTCACTGAGAAGCGTGCCCGCCAAGGTGCCAACTTCCAGGAGTCGAACGACAAGATGTTCGAGCGCAACTACTTCGGTATGATGATGGTGGAAACAGGCGAAGCAGATGCCTTCATCACCGGTCTGTACACCAAGTACAGCAACACCATTAAGGTGGCCAAGGAGGTGATTGGCGTGAACAAGGAGTTCAAGACCTTCGGCACCATGCACATCGTGAACTCCAAGAAGGGTACCTACTTCCTTGCCGACACGCTCATCAACCGCCATCCCGACATCGAGACACTCATCGACATTGCCCGCCTGGCCAACCACACGGTAGAGTTCTTCAACCACAAGCCCGTAATGGCCATGCTCTCCTACTCGAACTTCGGCACCGACACCACCGGAAGTCCTGCCACTGTGCACGAGGCGGTAGACTACCTCCATCGCGAGTATCCCGAGTGGGATGTCGATGGCGAGATGCAGGTAAAGTTTGCCCTCAACAGCAAGTTACGCGATGCGAAGTTCTCCTTTACCAAACTGCAAGGTAAAGAGGTGAATACTCTCGTGTTCCCCAACCTCTCCAGCGCTAACCAGGCTTACCAGCTCCTCCAGACACTGGGTGATACGAACGAGGTGATAGGCCCCATCCAGATGGGATTGAACAAGCCCATCCACTTCACCGACTGGGAGGCTTCGGTACGCGACATCGTCAACATCACCGCCGTGGCCGTGATTGACGCTATCGTGGAAAAGAAGAAAAAGGGAGAGTAAAAGACTCCATTAAACAAACTGCGGGGACTGTTGTGAGACAGTCCCCGCAGTTTGTTTAATAGGGTTGTTGGCGCAAATGATGATTGGCACTTTTGAAACATTTATTCCTTCAAAATGCATTTTTCATTCCATTAGTCCATTTGGAGAATTGCGATATTCTCTCTATCTTTGCGGTAAACCGCGGAGATATTTGTCGCTCGCAGAGAAATATTAAAGTAAACTTTATATTTCGTTTGCTTTTGACTATCTTTGTAGCATATTAAATGGTATAATCTATGTATAAGAGCCGTCTTTTATGGTGTATGGCATTGCGCCTGCTTGTTATTCCCAATGTGTGGGCCGATGAGATGATAGATGTGTATTTCTCTTCATTGGAGAATTTAGTACCTGTGCAAGTCTGCAATAATCGCAACGCAAACTACGTTGTCAAGATGAATGCGGCTGATGACTATGCCGGAAGACCTGTGAACAGTGGTGCTTGTGGCTATGCGGCCAATGAGTTGTGGTATTTGATGGGTACGGCGGAGTCGTTCAGAATGTATAGCCATGTAGCAGGCATGTCGCTGGCACTCACATTGGATGGCCTTGACGGAGGTGCGGCTGCTACCTTGACAGCCGAGGGTACTGAGCTGTGTCTCACTCCCCAACCAGATGGAAGCTATGCCATTTCGCCCAAGGGTAATGTGGCGCAGAGTTTTAATATGTATGGAGGTAATGGACAGAACATCAGGTTATATGATGCCGCAGACAATGGTTCTAAGTGGACGTTCCGTCGTATGGATACAAGTCGTGCGCTCACACTTGTTTATAAGGGCAATCTCGAAGGAGGATATGCTGGTAATTCCAAGATTGGCGAGGTTGCCATTACCGTTGATGGCGTCGTGGGAACCACATTGCTCACTAAGGATAATCTGCCGGCAATAAGTGTTTGCTATCTCCCCGAAGGAGCCGAGTTCAGCGTGGGTACGGGAATGGCGTGCCATGGTTGGACAATGGATGTCAATGGTGCTGAACGCACTGCGCCGCAGCCCTTGCCTGCTGAGGGGCTCACAGTGGAGGTGAATGTTGCTGTGGATAAAACGAATAGGTACCAATACCTCTACCATACGCCTGATGCTCAAGGGAAGCCCTATCGTATACCCGCCATCGCAACAGCTCCCAATGGTACAATCTTTGCTATATCGGATAACCGGCCTTGCGGCATGGATATTGGCTATGGCGAGGTGGACATCAAGTGTCGTATCTCCAATGATAATGGAGAGACTTGGGGCGAGGAGTTCTTCATCGCTGACGGTAAGGGGGGCAACACCAATGCGATGACTACGGGCTATGGCGATGCGGCTGTCGTCGCCGACCGTGAGCAGAACCGTTTGCTTGTGATGATGGTATGCGGCAAGACCGTATGTTGGAACGGCCGTTGGACGCCTGAGAAAACGGTTACTGCCGATGCAGTGAACCGCGTGGCGCGCGTCTATGCAACGTATAACAAGAAGAATAAGACGTGGGAGTGGACACAGCCCGAGGAAGTGACTGATGAAATCTATCGCCTGTTCTTGAAGGATGGTGTCCCCACCGTGTCGTCGCTATTTATCGGTTCGGGTCGTATCGCTCAAAGTAGCAAGGTGAAGGTGGGAGACTATTATCGTCTGTACTGTTCTATGTGGACTCGCGACCAAGGTAATCGCGTGATATATTCCGATGACTTCGGCGCTTCGTGGGATATACTTGGCACCGTAGACGACCGGCCTGCACCTTACGGTGATGAACCGAAGTGTGAGGAATTGCCTGACGGCAGTGTGCTCTTGAGCAGTCGTAAAGGGTATGGTCGCTATTTCAATGTGTTCTGCTATACCGATATAAAGAATGCTGTGGGTACATGGCAGGGTGCTGTCGCTACCGACCAAGTGGGAGATTTGAAATGGGGAAGCAACAGCACTAATGGTGAGCCCCTGCGTATAGAAAGAGTCCTCTTCCAGTCGGCTCCTACGGGCAATGCACGTACTGATGTGTCGGTGTTCTATAAGGTGCTGGGCGAGGATGCTGCGGAATACACTCCTGAGAAACTGTCAATGGGGTGGACGAAGATTCCGGTGTCGACCGTTAGCTCGGCCTATTCCTCCATGTGCATATTGCCCGACGGTAATATCGGTATGCTCTATGAGGAGGCACCGGGCGACTACTCTATCGTATACGTACCTATTATATTAAAGGATGTGCTCCCAACCGAGGTTTATGAAGCAACGCAGATGAAAGTTGCCCGTAAATGGTGGCAGCGGAGAAAGAAATAAAACAGATTCGATGAAGATTGAAGATTTGTACCGTTGCTTTGAACGGAGCACGGGTGTTACCACCGATACACGCAAATGTAGCGAGGGAATGATGTTCGTGGCGCTCAAGGGAGAGAACTTTGACGGCAACAGCTATGCCAAGAGTGCTCTGGAACAAGGGTGCGCCTATGCTGTAATAGACAATGCGGACTATGCCGACCCTAAGGATAATCGTATTATTCTTGTGGAAGATTCATTGCACGCTTTGCAACAGCTGGCACGTCATCATCGCCGGCAGTTGGGAACTCCCATCGTAGGTGTCACGGGCACGAATGGTAAGACAACGACCAAGGAATTGGTAGCTACGGTGCTGAAACAGCGTTATCGCGTGCTCTATACGCAGGGGAATCTGAACAATCATATTGGGGTACCGCTTACTCTGCTTGGCCTCACGCCCGAGCATGAGATCGCGGTCGTAGAGATGGGAGCCAATCACCCGGGTGACATCAAAGAACTGGTGGAGATTGCCGAACCAGACTATGGTCTTATCACCAATGTGGGCATGGCGCATCTGCAGGGCTTTGGTTCGCTGGAGGGTGTGATACGTACCAAGGGTGAACTGTATGACTACTTACGCACGACAGAGCGACGTTCCATCTTTCTGAATGTAGACAATGCCTATCTGAAAAGCATAGCTGATGGATTGGTGGCAATGACCTACGGCCAGAATGAAGAGGCAGGGATACAGGGCGAGATAGTGGCTTGTGATCCTTATCTGCGTTTCCGGTGGAGAAAAGATGGAGGTGTGTGGCACGAGGTGGCGACACAGCTTATCGGTAGCTACAATATAGACAATGCTTTGTGTGCTATCGCGGTGGGATGTTGCTTTGGTGTGCCCATGGAGGCGGTATCGGCAGCCTTGTCCGAATATGTACCACAGAACAACCGCTCGCAACTGACACGTACGTCACATAATATACTTGTTGTGGATGCTTACAATGCTAATCCTACAAGCATGAAAGCAGCGCTGGACAATTTTGTATGTATGGAGATGCCGCGTAAGATGGCTATCCTAGGGGATATGAAGGAGTTGGGCGAAGCAACAGCCGTGGCTCATCAAGAAATTGTGGACAGATTGGAATCATGCGGGTTTGATGAAGTGTGGCTCGTGGGCGAAGCATTTGGAAAGACGATGCACACGCAACGTACGTTCCTCGATGTGGAAGCTGTTAAAGTGGCCTTGCAAGAGGCTATGCCTGAGAATTATTGTATATTGATTAAGGGGTCGAACAGCATGAAGCTGGCATCTCTCGTTCCTTTCCTTTAAAAATCCCTTATGGCAATACGTTATTATAAAGTAGCTGAGCATACCTTTACAGTCTGTATGGCTGATAATGAGAAAGGTATTGCATTGCCTTCATACGAACCTTTTGCTGTGTCGGCAGATGGCGTGGATGAATTGTTGTTTGCACTGGAGGTAGATGATGCGTTCTATCCTTTGGCTAAGGGCGAACTTATCGGCGAATTTGACTGCGGAGCTGCGGACTTTGGCGTATATCGCTTGAACGATGGTACCTATCAGATGCTCATCAGTCCGCCGGGAGGACAATATTGTGGACTTCTGCAGGCCTCACCTGATTTCAAAGAAGCAGTCATTGCAACACGTGGTGAAGATTCGCTGCGCACCTTTGCGGTTAATAATGCGCTGATGTTGATGTTCGCTTTCGCTTCGGCTGGCATGGGTACATTGCTCGTGCATGCTTCGGTGATAAAGAACGATGACAGAGGATATCTCTTCTTGGGCAAGAGTGGTACGGGAAAGAGTACACATAGCGATCTTTGGCTCAGATATATAAAGGGAAGTGAATTGCTTAACGATGATAATCCTGTCGTAAGAGTGAATGGCAAGGAGGTTATGGTATATGGCTCGCCATGGAGTGGCAAGACACCTTGCTATAAAAATGACAATGCTCGAATAGGAGCTTTCGTGCAGATAAAGCAGAGGCCAGAGAACTGTATCCAACGTGAATTTCCGCTACAGTCATTCGCAGTGTTGTTACCCTCGATGTCCACTATGAAATGGGACAAGCGTATCTATGGTAATATATGCGACAGTGTGGGACGTTTGATAGAACTGGTTCCTTTGTATACTTTGGGGTGCCGTCCCGATAGGGAGGCGGCAGAGATGTGTCATGCTGAAATAACGAAATGATGGAGACGACAGCGGTACATATTGGTTCTGTTGAACTGCCTAACGAGGTGTTTCTTAAGGAGGTGTGTGCGTTGGTAGCTGAAGGACATGATGTGACGCTCCGTGTACGCGGGGTCAGTATGCGACCTTTCTTAGAGGATAGACGTGACAAGATAGTACTCACTCGTCCAAATTCACCCGAAGTGGGCGATGCCGTGTTGGCGGAGATTGCTCCGGGTAAGTATGTGTATCATCGTATCGTCAAGATGGAGGAGGGTAGAGTGACCCTTAAAGGAGATGGGAATGTATATGGAATCGAACAATGTGATATAACGGATATAGCAGCTTCCACTAAGGGGATTATACGTAAGGGACGTTATTACTCGCCCGAAGGTCGGGTGTGGAGGTGGTATTCGGCATTGTGGCCGAACAATATGTTTGTAAGGCGTGTGCTATTGGCTATACATCGCAGATTGCCGAGGAACTGGAGATAGTTAGTAGCCCTTCTGGGCGTAGTGGAGAATCTCCGGTGAAAGATGTTGGAGCTAGTCAAGATGATAAAAAGAAATTTTAATTGAAATAGGAAATGAAAATCAACAAAGGGTTCGAATTGCGCGAGATGTGTGGTGAACACATCGTCATTGGTACAGGAGTGGAAAATATTGACTTCAGTAAGGTCATCAGTCTCAATGAAAGTGCTGCATGGCTGTGGCGCGAGGTAGAAGAGAAAGAGTTTACGCCCGAGATGTTGGCGGAACTGCTGATGCAGCAGTATGATGTGGATGAGGCTACGGCATTGGCTGATGCAACAGCGTTGGCTAATCAATGGTTGAGTGTAGGCATTGTGGCTGAGTGACAAGTCTTTTGGAAAAACTTTTGAATTTTTACTAAAAATAACGTTTGTTATATCCAAAGGATTGAGTTATCTTTGTAGCGAGAAAATATTTTTTACTAAATAAGTTTATGGAAATTTTCTATTTCGGGATAATCTGTTTCTTGTTTATCCTCGCGGTCATCGACCTCAATGTCGGTGTCAGCAACGACGCTGTGAACTTCCTTAATTCGGCGGTAGGTGCCAAAGCTGCGTCATTCAGGACAATCCTTGTTGTTGCGGCAGTCGGTATCTTTATCGGTGCATCCACCAGTAATGGTATGATGGATATTGCTCGGCACGGTATGTTCCAGCCCGAGCATTTCTATTTCCGGCAGTTGATGTGTATTTTCTTGGCTGTGACGGCTTCAGATGTGGTGTTGCTCGACATTTTCAATTCGCTCGGTATGCCCACTTCGACTACCGTGTCGATGGTGTTTGAACTGTTGGGCGCCTCATTCGCCATTTCGCTTATTAAACTGAATTCGGGCGAGAATCTGCCAGGAGTGGAGTCTTTGGGCGATTTGCTTAATACGAGCAAGGCACTGGAGGTGATTGCCGGTATCTTCCTCTCCGTGGCGATAGCTTTCTTCTTTGGTGTCATCGTTCAGTGGATTTCACGCCTTATCTTTACCTATAATTATAAGAAGGGACTCAAATACAAGATTGGTGTCTTTGGTGGTGTGGCGGTAACCTCTATTCTATACTTCATGCTGTTCAAGGGAATGAAGTCGGCTGCTTTCATGACTCCTGAGATTAAGGATTTCTTGAACGAGAATACGGGAATGTTGCTCTTAGGTGTCTTTGTCGTAAGTACCATACTCATGCAGTTTCTCCATGCTATCAAGGTCAATGTATTCAAGGTTATCATTATGATTGGTACTTTTGCCTTGGCTATGGCCTTTGCTGGTAACGATTTGGTAAACTTTATCGGAGTCACGATGGCTGCGCTCGACAGTTTCCTCCATTTCTTCCGTGAAGGACTTGCAGCCGGCTTTACTCCTGATACCTATATGATGGGATTCCTTAATGATCCCGCTACCACTTCGGTGTGGTTCCTCATCGGTGCTGGTGCTATCATGATTTTTGCTTTGGTAACCTCAAAGAAGGCTCACGAAGTGTTGAAAACTTCTATTAACCTTTCCCGTCAGGATGAGGGTGACGAGATGTTCGGCTCTTCAAGCATGGCCCGTAAACTGGTGCGTGCCGGTATGGGTTTCGTGAATGGAATCAATAGCATTACTCCCCGTATGGTGAAGCTGTGGGTGCAAGATCGTTTCAATCAAGAGGAGGCCGTGCTCGACGATGGTGCTGCATTCGATCTCGTGCGTGCTTCGGTTAACCTCGTGTTAGCAGGTTTGCTCATAGCACTGGGTACCTCATTGAAACTTCCTCTGTCTACGACTTATGTAACCTTCATGGTGGGTATGGGTTCTTCGTTGGCCGACCGTGCTTGGGGACGTGAGAGCGCAGTGTTCCGTATTACTGGCGTTATCTCTGTTATCGGTGGATGGTTCCTTACTGCTGGTGCAGCTTTCATCCTTGCCGGACTGGTGGCTACGCTTAACTACTTAGCAGGCCCTGTGGGCATGCTCATCACGGTTGTCCTTGCCGGCTTCCTGCTCATTCGTAGCCATTTGGCCTATAAGAAGAAGAGTTCTGAAGAGGTGCGCGATGTCAAGATGGATGTTATCCTCACCTCGGAAGATCCTCAGCAGGTGTGGGAAAACCTCAGTGGTCATGCTGCAGAAACTCTTTGTCATACGCTCGAATATGCTGCCGATACGTATGATGGTGTGATACGTGCCTTTGCTAAAGAAGATGTGCGCAAGTTACGTTCGGCTCTCGGGAAGATTGTAGAGGAGAAAGCATGGCTTAAAAAGATGCGCCGCCAAGAAACTCTTGGTTTCCGTCGTATTGACAAAGGACTGGCATTCGAGAAGAATACATGGTACTACCTCAGTAGTAATAATGCACAGCAGATTCTTAACACGCTGACTCGTATTACCAATCCTATGAAGGAGCATACCGATAATAATTTCCGCCCGCTCTCGCCACAGTATCTCGAGGAGTTTGCTCCCTATCAGAAACGCTTGATTGACGTGTTCCGTGGTATTAGTGAGGTTATTCGTACTGGCGACTTCTCCGAGGCAGATAAACTTTCGGCTGAGGGTAAGTGGTTGAAGAAGGAGATGTCAAACCTTCGTCGTGTGCAGACCCACCGTCTGCAGGAGGACGCCGACAATATCAAAGTGGCCTTTGTATATCTCAATCTTATCCAGGAATCACACGAGTTGCTTTCCGAGGTGCGTAACGTGCTGCGTGGTTGTGAGAAGTTCTTTCTCGATCAGAAGGATTATATTGTAAAGGAAGTCTAATTTCAGCTTTCGGCCTAAAATAATGAGTGTAATAGGGGATACGTCTTGGGATGTGTCCCCTTGTTGTTTGTTTTCGTGCGTTTTTTTTTGGAAAAATGCACGAAAATCAAGAAAAAGTTGTAAGTTTGTAGCACGTTATATAACCAACTTAAAATAAAACCAAAAAACTACAAACGTATGAAACCTACATTGTTCGTATTGGCAGCCGGTATGGGCAGCCGTTATGGTGGTCTGAAACAGCTCGACGGTCTCGGCCCCAATGGTGAGACTATCATGGACTACTCAATCTTTGATGCTATCCGTGGTGGCTTCGGCAAAATTGTATTCGTTATCCGTAGAGACTTTGAGCAGGACTTCCGCGACAAGGTGCTCAGCAAGTACGAGGGTCACATCCCCACAGAACTCGTGTTCCAGGCTATCGATGACCTTCCCGAAGGCTTCACATGTCCCGCTGACCGCGCTAAACCTTGGGGTACCAATCACGCTGTACTCATGGGTAAGGACGTTATCAAGGAGCCTTTCGCTGTAATCAATGCCGACGACTTCTACAGCCGCGATGCTTTTGCCGTTATGGGCAAGTGGCTCAGCGAGCTCCCCGAGGGCAGCACTGGCAAGTACAGCATGGTAGGTTTCCGTATCTGCAACACCCTCTCTGAGAATGGTACTGTAGCTCGTGGCGTATGCGGTAAGAACGAGGCAGGCATGCTCACCGACGTTGTAGAGCGCACCGAGATTATGCGTGTTGACGGCACCATCTGCTACAAGGATGAGAATGGCGAGTGGCAGCCCGTAGGTGAGGAGACTCCCGTATCAATGAACTTCTGGGGCTTCACACCCGACTACTTCGGCTATTCAGAGGCTCAGTTCGTTGACTTCTTGAAGGAGAATATCGAAAAGCCCAAGTCTGAGTTCTTCATTCCTCTCGTGGTAGACACGCTCATCAACAGCGGTAAGGCTACTTGCGAAGTGCTCGACACCACAGCTAAGTGGTTCGGCGTAACTTACGCTGCTGACCGTCCCGGTACTGTTGAGAAGATTCAGGCATTGGTAGATGCTGGTGAATATCCCAACAAGTTGTTCTAAAACAACAATAGGAAAATGATAAGACGGGGCGGTATTTCCGCTCCGTCTTTATTATATAATAAGGTATAAAAGAAGAGAGAGAAACCCACGGGTTTCTCTCTCTTCTTGTGCGCCTGATAGGACTCGAACCTACACGTATCGCTACACCAGATCCTAAGTCTGGCGCGTCTACCAATTTCGCCACAAGCGCAAAGGCTGCGCAAAGGTAGGAAATAATTTTGAATTATGAGTTATGAATGGTGAATTATTTTCATTGGGCAAGTAGGGCACGGGCTGTTTCTATGATGGTGTCGAATCCCCTCTTGCGGTCTTCATCGGTGATATCTACTTTTATGTCGGGTTCTATTCCAAATTCGGTGTGCTGCATCTCGGCGTCAAAGGAGGGGCAGGCCGAGAAACGCACGCTCCATCCGTTGGGCAGTTCAGAGGAGTAGGGCAGGCCGGAGCCTCCGCCGGTGCGGTCCCCTACGATGGTTACTCGGGGTAAGGAGTGCATGATCTTGACGAAGTCGTTGGTGGCGCTGTAGGAGCT
The DNA here is from genome assembly GCA_045126595.1 of Bacteroidaceae bacterium. Taxonomy (GTDB): domain Bacteria; phylum Bacteroidota; class Bacteroidia; order Bacteroidales; family Bacteroidaceae; genus UBA1189. The sequence continues at coordinate 15,329 of JBGVOS010000123.1, forward strand.
GCGGTTGATGAGCACGCACACGGACTTCTGCCAGCGTATGCGGTCGGAGCTCTCGAGGTAGACGGGCTCGGGCGAGGAGAAGTCGCTGTGTCCAGGGCCTGTCTTGTGACAGATGTACCCTGTGAGTACCTGCTCGTTGGTGAAGCGGGCAGCTAGGGTCTCGGCATTGCTGAGGTTGCCGCCACCGTTGTTGCGTACATCGACGATAAGTCCGCGACAGAGGGAGAGGGCGGCAATACACTCATCCAGGTTGCCTTCACCAATCGAATTGGCGAACGAGGATACGTAGACGTACCCTATATTGTCAGGCAGGATAGTGTAGCGCAGTCCCGAAGCAATCTTGTAGTCTGTGCCGAGGTAGCGGGCTTGCAGTTCCTCGCTGAAGTTGGTGGCATATCCCTCGCGGAAGTCCCAGTAACGTGCCACGTCATGTGCAGCGTAGAGGTTTACATGCCCGTCACGCAGTTCGTCGAGCATGTCGCCCAGTACTTCAAAGAGGCCGGCGGTGCTCATCTCGTCGGTAATCTTACGCTTGTACTTGTGGTATACAGCATCCCAATCGAGACCATATTCCGCAGCCTTATAGTCGAGAAAGCAGTAGCTCTCGTCAATGATATGCCACAGGGCTTCAAAGTTGCCTGTAGGGGTGTCTTCGTAGTCTTCTATCTTGGTGCAAGAAGAGATAAGAAGTAAGATTAAAAGGGAAAGAAATTGATATTTCCCTAAATGTTTTTCCATTGATGATGTCATCCTGAGTGAAACGAAAGATTTCTCAATGCGCTTTGCGAGATTCTTCACTGCGTTCAGAATGACACATCCTATATTATTTTTTATAAAGTACATGGTAAATTGTCAAATTGTACATTATCAATATGGAATAAATCGCTTCACCTCATCCTCGCGCGCTACATGGTATAGGTTGCGCACGTAACCGATCATCAGCGAATGGGTGAACATGCGGTACTGATGTCCACCGAGACGCCAGTGATAGAGGTCTTCTTGCCAGGTGAGTCGTATGGTACATGAACGGAACAGCACATCGTAGCTCAGCCCGGTGCGTAAGGAAAGGTTGTTGTGTGGTGAAGTTAGGTGCACGCACCCTTTGCTGTGTCCGAGGTAGAATATCTCGTAGTACGACTGTCCGTAGTCGGGGGCAAAGGCAAAACCGAATAGGGGGATATCCGCTTGCAGGCGTAGGCTCATGGGGATGTTCCGCAATGCAAAGCTATACTTGCCCATAGCCGAGGCCGCGAGGTTGACACCCAATTTCAGCTGTGCGGGATTGTTTGAGTTGCGCAGGTTGTAGATGCCCCCGATGCGCAGCTGCCCTTGCGGACCAGCGTAGAGGCTCCAACGGTTGGTGCGTATGGGACGGTAATAGTAGGTATAGCTATAGTCGACCATGCCGCCCACTGTGAGTCCTCTGCCCTCGGCTGCGAGTGTATAGTCGCCACGGAGCGCGAAGGTTGACTGTGCAAACCACTGCTTGCTTGCTGCTTTTGTCTGAGAGAAGCGCTCATTCATTATCGATACGTGTCCGCCCCTATATGTTAGGGGGGATAAATAGGTGTCGAGTAGCTGCGTGAAACCACCGCCGAGCGAAAAGGAACGCTCCTCGAAACGTGCGGTGTCGAGAGGCTGAGCCGCTGTTGTAAGCAGTGGACTCATGATTATAAAAATAGAAAGTATGTAGCTTTTCATGCTTTTATGGATTGCTAACCAAACAACAAAGGTCGCCAAGTTTTTTGAACTATGCAAACGAATCTTTTGGTTTTTTAGTTTTGTTAGTTCCTCTTGCTTTGACTTTTGTGAATATGAACTTGCTGCTCTTGTCTATTGATAGGATTTTATTTTGGTGTTTAAATTTCTTTTTCCCCTTAAAAAGACCTACCTTTGCCTCCGTTTTGCAAAATGTTGTAAACGTGTTTGCAGGTTCAAGAATGTTATTTGGAGTTTATTTGATTCATTATTAACTAAAAAGATTGAAGAAAATGAAAAACTTAAAGAAAGTATTTGCTCTAGTTGCAATCGTTTTGGGATGCTCTATGTCTGCTGTTGCGCAGAATGGTTTGACTGTACGTCTCGGTGGTAACTTCCCTGTAGGCGCATTTGGCGAAGGAGATAAACTTGGTAGTCTTGCGATAGAAGACGCAAAGGCTGCTTTGGGTGGCGCCGCTATCGGTTATAATCTTGGCTTGAAGTATCAGGTGAAGGTAATTGCTGGCTTGGGTGCATTTGCTACTGCCGATTTCTTCTACAATGGATTGAAAGAGGACATCAAGGAAGATTTGGTCGAAGTGCTGAAAGTGGATGATGGAAATATCACACTCCCTTCTTATATGAATGCTCCCGTAATGTTGGGTTTGAACTATAGCTTTTTCAATCCTGCTAAGGTTGCATTATGGGTTGAGGCTGGTGCCGGTGTTAACTTCCGTAGCATAACCAAGAAGGAGACTGGGGGCGCTGTAGGTTCTCTCGTCTCTGCTAACGGAGAGTCTTTGTACGATTTGGCTACTACTTTTGCATGGCAGGCAGGTCTGGGTGTTAGCTTTAATAATGCGATTACCTTAGGTTTGCATTACTATGGCTTTGGAAGTGCTCCGGTTGAAGGTGAGTCTACTTCGGATAGCAGCCTTGGTGGTATTATTAACGTAGAAACTAAACCTTTGTCATTCGCAAAAGGTAAGCTCAATCCCTCGATGCTTGTAGCACGTGTGGGCATTACCTTTTAATAGGTAAACCTAATTTCTATATATATTCGAAGGGGCATCAATCGATGCCCCTTCTGTTTTATTTATTCTTCTAAGGATTATTCCTCTTCAAATAAGTTCAGCTGCTCGTTTGAGGGCTCTTCGATGGTTTCTTCCGTGCTTTCAGGCTCCTCGGCTGCGGGTTCCTCCACGGGCTCGGGCTTGCGCGTGGGCTCCAGCTCCTCGAAGCTGGCTATCTCGAAGTTGCTCACTCGCTTGCCGATGGCCTTGAATCCCTTGATGAGTGCAAACTCCTCGGCATCGATGACGAGCGGTTCGCGGAAGCTGTCTCCACCACCGAAGTTGACCTGGATGAGCGGATAGGTCTCACAGGTGAGCAACACCATGGCGCTGTCCTTGTGCTCGTCCACGAAGCTGTTCTTCTTGGTCGTGGCCTCCATGGTGAAGCGCTTGATGTAGTAGAAGCCCTTCTGCGAGGCATTCTTGACGATGGCCGTCCACACCTTCTCGGAATCGTATTTCTCGATGTATAGGATATCGGGTTCGTAGTGGTTGTTGGCGTCGAAGTCGGTGATGTAGAACTCGCCGTTCTTGAGCACCACAAGGATGCGGTCGTCGCTGTGGAACTCTCCTAGGTACTCGCCGTGTCCGTCAAAGTCGAGGCGCAGGATGTCGCGGTCGAACCATACCTTACGGCCGCCCAAGGTAGAGGCGCCGTGGGCCTTGAGCCCGATGCGCTGCACCTCAAGGCGCGTCAGCAGGTTACCCATTGATGAACGTCCCTTGATGCCTATCTCGCTGAAGTCCTTCTCGATGACCGTCTTGCGCAGGTTGGGCACGGGCTTGAGCTGTACCTTGATGATCTCGGCCTCGCCGTTGGGGTTGGCGGTGAAGTAGGCCACGCGTGAGCCGGGCTTGCCTTGCGTGAGGTTGTACTCGCGGTCGCGGTTGGTGCCGGTGACGGCAAAGCGCTTGATGTAGTGCGGTCCGCCGCGTCCGTCACGGTATACCACATTGTATATGGTCCGCTTGTCGTTGCGCTTGTAGATGCCTACGTGGATGATGCCGGTACCAACGAACATCTTCTCGGCCACGCGCACGATCTTGTAGCGTCCGTCCTTGTAGAAGAGGATGACGTCGTCAATCGACGAGCAGTTGGTCACGAACTCGTCCTTCTTCAATGACGTGCCGATGAAGCCTTCGTCGCGGTTGATGTAGAGTTTCTCGTTGGCCTCGATGACCTTGGCGGCCTCGATGTTCTCGAAGTTGCGCAGCTCGGTCTTGCGGGGGAAGGCGGCACCGTACTTGGTCTTGAGCATGGTGAACCAGTCTATCGTCACGCCCACCATATTGGCCAGCTTGCCGTCAATCTCTTCCACCTCCTCGCGGATGCGGGCCATCAGCTCGTCGGCCTTGTCCTTGTTGAACTTGAGGATGCGGGCCATCTTGATTTCCATGAGGCGCAGGATGTCCTCCTTCGTCACCTCGCGGATGAAGGTGGGGTAGTAGGGCGTCAGGCGCTCGTCGATGTGCTCGCAGGCGGCATCCATCGTGGGCGCTTGCTCGAATTTCTTGTCCTTATAGATGCGTTCCTCGATGAAGATTTTCTCCAGTGAGGCGAAGTGCAGCTGTTCGAGGAGTTCGCTCTTGCGTATCTCCAGTTCCTGACGGAGGAGGCTGAGCGTGTTGTCCACCGACTTGCGCAGCACGTGGCTCACGCCGAGGAAGTGGGGCTTGTTGTCGTCGATGACGCAGCAGTTGGGCGAGATGCTGATTTCACAATCCGTGAAGGCATAGAGAGCGTCGATGGTCTTGTCCGACGATACGCCCGGGGCCAGGTGCACGAGAATCTCCACCTCGGCAGCCGTGTTGTCATCGACCTTGCGAATCTTTATCTTGCCCTTCTCGGCAGCCTTCAGTATGGAGTCGATGAGCGTCGTGGTGGTTTTTCTAAATGGAATCTCG
>JBGVOS010000124.1:0-4264 GCA_045126595.1 Bacteroidaceae bacterium
TGTCAGCTTTCCACAAGTATCACTCTTGAGTTTTCGCCAATTATATTCCGTAGCTTTACATATTGATACCATGAAACAAATATATTTTAACCCTGTTCCTAATTATTTAATGACAAAGATACTATTTATTTCCGAAATTACATACATTTATTCATTGCAATTTTGTAATGAAAAACCTATTGCCCACTATAAACATCTATTACAAGACTTACTTTAGGCCTATACGAGAGAAAATTTCAGGCCTGCAATAAAATTATCAGACAAAGGCTTTTTTCAAAACGGACAAAGGGAATTTTTCTATCACAGGCCTGCGTCTTGGCGCGTGCCCTTGACCGACACCCAAGCAGAGGTGTCGGTCGGCAACATTATGCAAATCAATGCGATACACATAAATACCTACACCTACGCCCAAAACGGGAGAATGGATGAAAACAAGGTCAGCGAAAGAATATTGGGTATACTGAATAATTTTTTTCGGTATACCGAAAAAAGAAAATGGGTAGAGTGAATTTTTCTTTTCAGTATACTCATTTTTTCTATTGAGTATACCCATTTTTTGTGGTGTCGTCACCAAGACCGTTTGCATGATCCTTTGCCTTTCCCCTACGGGTCAGCGACCTAAAGGTTCATTCGCTCAGGATGACAGAGACGGAGGAAACAAACATAGTGCAATCAATTTTTATTTTTGGCCTGGCATATATCTTTTTCACGTTATCTATTTCATTCTTATCTCGCACTATATAAGCAGTATATATGTGGATATTTGTACAATTATCCACACCTAAAAAACATGCCAGAGAACAAAAATATAACAGTATCGAGCTGCATAGAGATAGAAAAGTTCATATTTGGGGTGGCAATGGCAGATTCCGATGCCAATGCCACCCCAAATATGAACTTTTTTCACCTGAAAGCAATGTTATAGCCTTATGCCAGGCTAAAAATAAAATTCGTTTGCACGGAGAGGAGCCCCTCCTTTTACAGCTTTGTCATGGTGAAGCGGTCGCCAGCACAAGAAGGGCAGGGAGTGAGGCGGTAGGCATACATCACGGTGCTGTTGGCCTCGGTGTGCATGGCCCAGGTGAGCTGCGTGAGCGATATGGTCTTGCCATCGAGGTCGGCACGGTGGCTGAGGAGCAGGGGCGTATCGAGGTAGATGGTGGAGTGTATCTCGCCCGTGAAGGGATAGTAGGCGCTGACGTGGCCGGTGACCTCGACCACAAAGTCGTCGAGGTGGGTTTCGTCGGGGAGGATTACGGTGTGGGAGTAGTAGCGTGCCATAGAGTTAGGGCGTAACGGGTTGTTCAATGCGGCGGCAGCGCAGGAGCGCGGGTTCGACCAGGAGGAGGCGTTCACGTTCGTCGCTGCTCTTGAGGTATGCTGTGCCGTCAATGCTCTTGACCACGGCACTGTCGGTGACCATGAGGGCAAAGCTGCCCGAGGTGTAGAGCAGGGTGTCGGCACTGGCGATGGAGTCGTTCATGTAACGCACCTTGAGGTTGAGGTGGAGGTAACGGTGGAGCGAGTCTACCCCACCCTGCAGGAACAGGGCCTTGCCGCTCCATGTGAGGCGGTCGCCGGCATGGAAGTTGGTGTCGGTGGGGATGGTGAAGGTGTAGCGGCCGTTCGCCAAGGGTGAGGAGGTCATCTGCACGAGGCGTGTATCGTACCAGAGGTCCACCGAGTCGCCCACGACGGCAACGGCCTCGCGCGCCTTGAAGGGTTTGTCCTCATTCTCCATGCGCTTGATGTCGGCCTCGATGCGCTTCGAAAGGTTGGCATAGATGTCGGACAATCCTTCGGGATAGCGGGCATAGTAGACGAGCGAGGAGTCGACCTCGGCCTTGGTCACGCCATGCTTGTCGTACACGTAGGCAAAGTAGAGGTCTTTCTTATAGCGCTCCTTGACGGGCAGGTCGTTCACGATGACCTGTGCCAAGTGGTAGTCGTAGAGCACGGCCTCGAGCTTGGCGGTAGGCAGCACATTGCCCTTGCGCTTGCCGGAGCAGGCGGAGAGCACGAGCAGCACCAGGGCGGCTATGAGCAGCAGGCTATTTGCGCGGTTTCGTTTCATGGGCAGCAGCGGTTTCACTTTCGGGACCCTCCATGCCCCAGTTGAGACAACGGCTGTAGAAGAGCAGGATGGCTATCACGCCGCAACTGATGCAGGAGTCGGCAAAGTTGAAGATGGGACTGAAGAAGATGAAGTGGTTGCCTCCGATGAAGGGGAGCCAGTCGGGCCAGTTCCACTCTACCAAGGGGAAGTAGAACATGTCAACGACCTTGCCCCTAAGCAATGGGGCGTAACCCTCGCCCCAAGGCACGAACTGGGCCACAGAGAAGGGGGTGCTCGCCGAGAATAGCTGACCATACAGCACGCAGTCGATGAGGTTGCCCAAGGCACCGGCGATGACAAGCGCCACACAGACTACGTAACCACGGGGGAAGCCCTTGCCGCGTATCTTACCTACATAATAGATGAGGAACGCTACGGCCACCAGACGGAACAGCGTGAGGAACACCTTGCCGAACAGCTCCATGCCGAACGCCATACCGGGGTTCTCGGTGAAGTAGATGTAAAACCAGTCGGTAACGTGGATGCTCTCGTGGAGACGCATGCCCAACTTTACCGATAACTTGATTGCTTGGTCGATAATGAGGGCTATGGCCACAATGATTGCGACCATACGCCCTTCGTGCTGTCTTTGTTTCATCAATTTACTTTTTCTGCGCCTCCTTGGCCTCGATGCTCAGCGTAGCATGAGGTACGGCACGGAGACGACCTGCGGGGATGAGCTTGCCGGTCTCACGGCAGATGCCGTAGGTCTTGTTCTCGATGCGTACGAGAGCAGCTTGCAGACTCTGTATGAACTTCATCTGACGCTGTGCCAGGCGCATGGTTTCTTCCTTGGAGAGTGTGTTGGCACCCTCTTCGAGTATCTTATACGTAGGAGCTGTATCGTTGTCGTTGTTGCTGTCACGATTGTTCAACGAACCTTTCAGGTTGTCGTAGTCGCGTTGGGCCAACTCCAGTTTCTCTAAAATGATGGCGCGGAATTCTTCCAATTCCTCGTCAGTGTAGCGTGTTTTTTCTGCCATAGTTTTTTAATGTTGTTTGGGATTAGGGCCGAAGCCCTAACCTATATGTTAATAATAAATTTAAATTTTCATTACGCTTGCAGTGAGCACAAATCCGTCAAACTCGAGCGCCATGCCCTCAGCAACCTCGCCAATAGTGAGGCTGTCGGCCAACACCTGATTGCAGATGTATGCCTTGTGCTCCTCGACGGCGGCGTCGCTGTTCTCGTTGCTGCTCAGGGTGACGGCGATGCGGTCAGAAATCTCGAAGCCGCTTGACTTGCGGATGTTCTGAATCTTGCTCACAAGCTCACGGGCAATACCCTCGCGACGGAGCTCGTCGGTCACGGTCACGTCGAGTGCTACGGTGAGCACGCCTTCGTTGGCCACTACCCAACCGGGGATGTCCTCGCTGTAGATCTCTACCTCGCCAGCCTCAATCTCGGCAGGTGTGCCGTTAAGGTCGAGGGTGAGGCGACCGGCGGTCTCGAGCTCGGCAATCTGTTCCTGAGTCATGGTGGCCACGGCGGCAGCTACCTGCTTCATCAAGGGGCCGAACTTCTTACCCATGATTTTGAAGTTACACTTCACCTTCTTCACAAGGATGTCCGACGCACCCTCCACGAAGTCAATCTCCTTCACGTTCACCTCGTTCATGATGAGCGGCTTCACGGCCTCGAGACGTGCCTTCAGCTCGGCATCGACGGGAATCATCAGCTTCTGCAAGGGCTGCTTCACGATGATGTTCACCTTCTTACGGAGTGCCAGGCCCATAGAAGAGACCTTCTGGGCAAGCTCCATGCGTACCTCAAGCTCCTTGTCTACCAAAGCCTCGTCGCATACGGGGAACTGTGCCAAGTGTACTGAGTCCACATTGTCGCGGCCCGTAGCACGCACCAGGTCCATATAGAGCTTGTCGGCATAGAAGGGAGCGATAGGGGCCATCAGCTTCACTACGGTCTCAAGACATACGTAGAGGGTCTGATAAGCGGCCAGCTTGTCCTCGGTGTAGCCTGCTCCCCAGAAACGCTTGCGGCAGAGGCGTACATACCAGTTGGAGAGGTTATCGTTCACGAAGTCGTTGATGAGACGTCCGGCACGAGTGGGCTCGTAGTCGGCGTAGCAAGCATCGACATTCTTGATCAGGGTATTCAGCTCAGAGATAATCCAGCGGTCAATCTCGGGA
>JBGVOS010000125.1:0-8092 GCA_045126595.1 Bacteroidaceae bacterium
TGTAGGTTCAGTATCTATTGCCGGTGCCGCCGAACGTGAGATTTATGTCTATTGCGACCCCGTGAAGCTCGAGGCATACAACCTTAGCATCGAAGCCATCAGCCAAAAGATCTCTGCTGAGAATGTAAACTTCCCCGGCGGTACGTTCGACATCGGTAACGAGTCGTTCCCCCTCCGTGTAGAGGGTGAATTTAAGGACCCCATGGAGATGGAGAACATCGTTGTTGCCTCAATGGGAGGAAGCGACATCTACCTCCGCGACGTAGCTGAGGTGGTCGATACCATCCAGGAACGCGGACAGATGGCTTTCAACAACGGTGTACGCGGTGCGATGATTGTCGTTCAGAAACAGTCGGGTGCCAACTCCGTAGAAATCTCCAACAAGGTGCTTGAGATGCTGCCCCAGCTGCAGGAGAATCTCCCCTCTGACGTGAAGATTGGTCTTATTGCCAACACCTCGGAGAATATTGAAAACTCCATCAATGGCTTGGCCGAAACGGTATTCTATGCCCTGCTCTTCGTAGTCGTTGTGGTACTCTTCTTCCTTGGACGCTGGCGTGCCACCTTCGTTATCGGTATCACCATTCCTATTTCGCTCGTAGCCTCGTTCATCTACTTGGCTGTGTCAGACGGTTCGTTCAATATGATTTCACTGGCGTGTCTCACCATTGCTATCGGTATGGTGGTGGACGATGCCATCGTAGTACTTGAGAACGTAACCACACATATTGAACGTGGCGCCGACCCCAAACAGGCCGCTATCCATGCTACCAACGAGGTTGCCATTTCCGTTGTGGCCTCTACGCTGACGATGATTGCCGTGTTCTTCCCCATGACTCTCGTAAGCGGTATGGCAGGTATGATGTTCAAGCAGTTGGGTTGGATGATGTGTGTTATCCTCACCGTATCTACCGTATCGGCCTTGACCCTCACCCCCATGCTCTGCTCGCAGTTGCTGAAACTGAAGAAGAAACACAGCACCTTCTACAACGTATGCTACCTGCCTATACAGCGCATGCTTGACCGTCTCGATGTATTGTATGGTAAGTTGATCAATCGTGCCGTGCGTCACCGCAAGATTGTACTCACCACCTGTATTATACTCTGCATAGGTTGTTTCATGACCGTAAAGTATGTAGGAACCGAATTCTTCCCTGCATCCGACGACAGCCGCCTCACCGTGAAAATCTATATGCCTGTAGGAACCCGTACCGAGCGCACCCATGCTGTGGCCAGCGAGTTGGCCGACAAATGGATTTCGGACTTCAAGGATGAAGCACGCGTGGTAAACTACACCGTAGGACAGGCCAGCGAGGACAACACCTTCGCCTCAATGCAGGACAATGGTAGCCACATCGCTTCGTTCAACATCACCCTTGTACGACCCGGTGAGCGTGAGCGTACCTTGTTTGAAATATCTGAGCTCATTCGTGCAGACCTCAACCGCTACCCCGAGGTGGATAAATTCACCGTGAGTGCTGGTGGTAACTCAGGTATGGGTGGACAGTCATCGGTAGATTTCGAAATCTATGGATATGACTTCGATGCTACCGACAAGATTGCCCGTGAACTCCGCAACGAACTGCTGAAGACAAAGGGTGTCAGTGAGGTGCGCATCAGCCGCTCGGACTATCAGCCTGAGATACAGGTTGACTTCGACCGCGAGAAACTTGCCCGCCATGGCCTTAACCTTTCTACCGCAGCCACCTACTTGCGTAACCGTATCAACGGTTCAACCGCCTCGTACTACCGCGAAGATGGCGACGAGCACTACATCAAAGTGCGCTATGCTCCTGAGTTCCGTACTGACATCGAGGACATCGAGAACATCCTCATCTACACCTCAACAGGAGGTTCGGTACGTGTCAAGGATGTGGGTACTGTCGTGGAGCGCTTCACTCCTCCCTCAATCGAGCGCAAGGACCGTGAACGTGTAAATACCGTCAAGGCTATCGTCAATGCTGAAGTGCCTATGGGAGATGTCGTAGCAGCAGGTAACAAAATTATCAAGCAGATGGATATCCCTCTCGGCATCAGCATCGAAATTGCGGGTAGCTTTGAGGAGCAGCAGGAGTCATTTGCCGACCTCTTTACATTGGGTATCCTTATCATTATCCTCGTGTTCATTGTATTGGCATCACAGTTCGAGTCATTCACCGACCCGCTTATCATCATCACTGCCGTGCCCATGTCTATTGCAGGTGTATTCCTTGCCTTGGCTATCACTGGAACCAGTCTCAGTGTGATGAGTTTCATGGGATGTATCATGCTCTTCGGTATCGTGGTAAAGAACGGTATTGTGCTCATCGACTACACCAAGCTCTGCCGCGAGCGTGGCATGAGTGCCATCCAGGCCTCTATCACTGCAGCCAAGAGCCGTCTTCGCCCTGTACTTATGACTACCCTCACCACTATTCTTGGTATGGTGCCTATGGCCATCGACCAGGGTGAAGGTGCCGAGATGTGGCGTCCCTTGGGTGTGTCTGTAATCGGTGGTCTTGTTGTGTCTACCATCCTCACCCTCATTCTCGTACCTTCGCTCTACTGTATGTTCTGCGCCATAGGCTTCAAGAAGGCTCGCCGCAAGCATGCCAAGCAGCTCGTACTCGATGCCTATTGGGAGCAAAATAAGGAATCGATGATTAAGAGTAAGCGTAAGAGAAGAAAAGAAAAATATTAATTTTAATTACGAATTATGAATTTTGAATTCTTTCCAGCATCTCGTCTTCATGCGGAGCCAATTCAAAATTCATAATTCAAAATTCATAATTCGACGACATGAAATCCGTATTTATCGCCTACGACCAGGCATACCAAGAGAAGATACTCTTCACACTCGACCATTTCAACTGCCGTGGTTTCTCCATGTTTCCCCAAATACAGGGACGTGGTAGCAAGACTGGTGAACCCCACTACGGCAGCCACGCATGGCCCTCTATGTGTTCGGCTGTTCTCACGGTTGTAAGAGACGAGCAGGTAGATCCACTGCTTGAAGAATTGCACCGCATCGATAAAGAGACCGAGCGTCTTGGCCTCCGTGCTTTTGTGTGGGATGTGGAGAAAACAATCTAAGCATTAAGTGTAAAATTTATATAATTACGGACAGATTTACGCTAATATTCAGATAAAAAGCGTAAATTTGTCCGTTTTTTCAATTTAATAACATAAAGTATGGATAAATTTAGCTACGGACTTGGACTTGGTATCGGCCAGCAGCTGCTCTCAATGGGGGCTGAGGTAAGTGTCGATGACTTTGCACAGGCTATCCGTGATGTCTTGGAAGGTAAGGAGACTGCACTCAGCTTTGCTGAGGCACAACAGATTGTAAACAACCATTTCGCCGAAATGGAGAAGAAGGCTCATGCCGCAGCCATCGAGCAGGGCGAGATGTTCTTGAAGATGAATAAGGAGCGTGCAGGCGTGACCACACTCCCCAGCGGTTTGCAGTACGAGGTATTGCAGTCGGGCACAGGCCGCAAGCCGAAGGCTACCGACAAGGTGCGCTGCCACTATGAGGGTCGTTTGGTCGACGGTACAATGTTTGACAGCTCCATCCAGCGTGGTGAACCCGCTGTATTTGGCGTGAACCAAGTGATTGCCGGATGGGTTGAAGCATTGCAGCTGATGAGCGAAGGCGACAAGTGGAAACTCTATATCCCCTACAACCTCGGCTACGGCGAGCAGGGTGCAGGCGGAGCTATCCCTCCCTACAGTACATTGGTATTCGAGGTGGAGTTGCTCGAGGTATTGTAAATAACAATAATCATTCAAAAGAATCAATAAAATGAAGAAAACCGTATTTTCAGTAGCAATGGCCTTTGCAGCAGGCCTTTTCGTAAGCTGCACATCAGCACCCAAGGTAGACCTCAACGGTGCAAGCAAGGTTGACTCACTCGCCTATGCTATCGGCGTATCACAGACACAGGGTCTGAAAGATTATCTCGTAAACCGTATGGATGTGGATACAGCCTATATGGGACAGTTCATTGATGGCGTGCTTGCAGGTGCCAATGCTGATGACAAGAAGTATGCCTATCTCTCTGGCGAGCAAATCGGTCAGCAGGTAGTGAATGATATGATTCCCGGTATTACTGGCGAACTCTTCGCCGATAAGAAAGGTGAACTTAACAAGAAGAACTTTACCGATGCTTTTTTGGCTGGTGTAACTGGGAAAGGCTTGAAGATGACTCCTTCTGAGGCGCAAGCAAAGGTGATGCCCCTTATGACTGCCATCCAAGAGAACAACGATTCTACTGCCAATCTCAAGGCACAGGTCGACACCTTCTCATACGCTATGGGATTGTCACAGTCACAGGGCTTGAAGGAGTTTGCCATGTACCGTATGGGGGTAGACACCACCTATATGGCTGACTTCGTTAAGGGCATCAAGGCTGGCATCAAGGCGGGTGACGATGCCAAGAAGGGGGCGACCTATGCTGGTATGTCAATTGGTCAGCAGATTGCCAAGCAGATGGTTCCCGGCATCAGCTACGAGGTATATGGCAATGAAAACGAACTGATCAACAAGGATTATCTTCTTGCAGGTTTCATCGCCGGTGCAGCCGAGAAGAATCTTCTCATTCAGCCTATGGAGGCACAGATGTTGGTTATGACACTGTTGGAAGAGATCAAGAACGAGCGCTTCGAGCAGCAGTTCGGTGAGAACAAGGCACAGGGTGTTGCTTTCCTTGATTCAATCGCTCAGACCGAAGGCGTAGTGAAGACCGAGAGCGGCCTCTGCTACAAGGTGCTCACAGCTGGCAAGGGCGCTGTCCCCACCAACACCGACAAGGTGAAGGTGCACTACCGCGGTACACTCATCGACGGCACTGAGTTTGACAGCTCATACAGCCGCAACGAGCCCACCACCTTCCGTGCCAATCAGGTAATTGCCGGTTGGACCGAGGCACTTACCATGATGCCCGTAGGTTCTAAGTGGATGCTCTACATTCCTCAGGAACTTGCTTACGGTAGCCGCGACATGGGTACCATCAAGCCCTTCTCTACTCTCGTGTTTGAGGTAGAGCTGCTCGAGATTGAAAAGTAAATACAAGTTTATAGGTTATTGAGTTTGTAAGTTAGGCTCCGTAAAGTGCATGCCTGCTTACAAACTCATTTTCTTTAACTCAGAATTCATCATTCACAACTCATAATTCCAATCATGTCTACCGTTATCTACCCCTCCCCCATCTTTGGCCCCATCAAGAGCCGCCGATTAGGCATTTCTTTGGGTATCAACCTACTGCCTGGTGACGGCAAGGTATGCACCTTTGACTGCATCTATTGTGAATGCGGCTTCAATGCCGAGCGTCGCCCCAAGCAAAAGCTGCCTACACGTAGCGAAGTGGCCGAAGCATTGGAGCAGAAACTGCAACAGATGCAAGCCGAAGGCATGGCCCCCGATGTGCTCACCTTTGCCGGCAATGGAGAGCCTACGGCTCATCCCGACTTTGCGGGTGTCATAGACGACACTATTGCTTTGCGCGACCGTTACTTCCCCCAAGCCAAGGTAAGTGTACTCACCAATGCCACACGTATCGACAAAACGGAGGTTTTTGAAGCATTGAAGCGCGTAGATAATAATATCGTAAAACTCGACACGGTAGACACAGACTATATCGCCCGTGTTGACCGTCCTGTAGGCCGCTACGATCTGCCCCGACTCCTTGAATGCATGCGTGCCTTCGAGGGGCATTGTGTGATACAGACCATGTTTATGAAAGGTGAGGATCCCGAGGGCATATCAGTAGACAACACCACGCCAGAGTATGTAGCCCCGTGGCTTGATGCTGTGGAACGTATAGCGCCACGCGAAGTGATGATTTACACCATCGACAGAGAGACTCCCTCGCACGGCTTACGGAAAGCTACACCCGAGGAGCTCGACGGCATTGTCGCCCAACTGCAGGAACGAGGCATCAAGGCCTCGGCCTCATATTGACTATTGAGGAGGTAACTCTTCGAAAAAAGTTACCTCGAAACATAACAACTTACCGAACGGCCTGGCAAAGCGAAAAAAGAACAAATATTTTACACACCTTGTAACTTTACGACCTTTTCTCCGTCTTATAGATGGAATAATACACAAGATGAGCGCAATGAAACCAACCAAACTATTCCTTGCCCTTGCCGTGGCGGTGCTGCTGGGGGCTAACATATGCAACGCACAAAGCCTTACCGATACCTACTGGCGAAACCCGAAGACGGGCAACTGGGTCATCGGCTTTGCCGAGAAGCATGTGGTATATGACAATGCCGTATGGGATATTGTGGAGCAGACGGAACGCAAGGGAGGCTATACGTTCACCATCAGTAATGGCAGTGAGATGAGGAGCATCAAGGTAAGTCCCACGAAGAAGGAGGAGCGCACAATCACCATAGACAAAAAGGTGAGTGTAAAGTGTAGCCCCATCACTACAAGCACCTTGCCCGACTATCCCACTCGTGACGAGCGCCAAGGCTTCAAGGACAACGGTTACCGCATGGGCGACAGCGTGACTATCGTGGGCTGGCTCAAGGATATGCCAGCCGAGGCATGGGAAAGAGGAAAAGAGTTTGAGGTGGCCATCATGAACATCTTGACCGACGAACAGGACAGTTACTATGCCCCATTGGATTCGCTCGGACGCTTTGCCTTCAAGGTACCACTGCTCAATACCTCACAGGCCTTCCTCGATTGGGACAGAAGCCGTATCTGCACTGTGCTCGAACCCAATGAGACCTACTTCCTTCTTGTAGATCTTACTACCGGTCAAAAGCTTTTCATGGGCACAGATGCGCGACTGCAGAATGAGACGACATCACATCCGTATACCTGGGTCAAAGAAAGAATGCCATTCCGCCAAGCCACTCACGAAGAGGCGATGCAATTCCTTGAAAGATCCAATAAAGAGCATGCTGCACTAAATCAAGAGTTGACCCAGCGCTTGAAAGAACATCCCAACCTGTCACAACGATATGCCGAGTATGTTGAAACATCTTATATGGCTTGTCAAGGGGATTACTTGATGGAGGCAGCATTCTATATGCCTAACCTCACGCTCCCTGAAGAATATATGAACTATGTTACTCCGAATACTTGGGACAAATTGCATCAACATCCTTATACACTGAGCCGCGACTTCAGTGGATTCATATACAATTATATGACGTTTGTTAAGCGAAGCGTGAGTGAAAGCAGTATTCCGGCATTTGTCACTATAGAACGTCTCGTGGAGAAGGGGGCCATTACTTTGTCAGAAAAAGAGGTTGATGCCATCAAACGCTACGAGATAGAGAAGGATTCAGTTGTTGCGCTAATCCAATCACTCCCCGATGAAGAGAAACAAGCTGTAGCAGATAATTTTAACAATAGCGAACTGGTAAAAACAATAAGCACCTTGCTCTCTCGTGTAAAAGACGATGTGGCTACAGAAATCGCTTGCAGCGAGTCACTCCGCACACTCGCCAGCGTGAAGCACACACCGGCATTGCACGACATTTACCTTGCCCGCCTACTATATGCGCTGATTGATGATCTTCGCAAACCCCTCTCTCCTGCCGTTATGGAATGGATGGAGAACGAGATACAACTCCCTGTGGCCAAAGCATTGATTATGGGACTAAACGACAAGTATCTTGCCCTGCAACACCGTGAGTTCTCTGCGGCAAGCCTGAAGTCTGCAAACGACGTGAAAGGTGTGAGCGACGGTGAGAAGATCTTGCGCAAACTCATAGAACCTTACAAGGGCAAGATAATCCTACTCGATGTTTGGGGTACCTGGTGCGGCCCTTGCAAGGCAGCCTTAGCGAAAAGCCAAGAGGAATACGAGCATTTGAAGGACTATGATATCGTATACCTCTACCTCGCCAACCGCTCCAGTGAGGAGTCGTGGAAGAATGTCATCAAGGAGTACAATGTGACGGGCGACAACGTGGTGCACTACAACCTCCCTGCTGAGCAGCAGAGCGCCATCGAGCGTTTCCTTGCTGTGACAGGCTACCCCACCTACAAGCTCATCGACCGCGACGGCAATATCCTCGACGTAAATGCCGACCCTCACGACCTCGATGCCTTGGAGTTTCTGCTGAAGATGATGGAATAATGGGAAAG
>JBGVOS010000126.1:0-10198 GCA_045126595.1 Bacteroidaceae bacterium
AAAGTAATGGATAAACCGCTCACCGACATCAACTACGACACTACTACAGGAAAAACTTCGTTCCACTTCCGCGGAGGTAGCCTCGTAGGCGGATTGGATAACTTCAAGAATCAGAAATCTGAAATCAGAAATATCTACGACCTGCAAGGAAGAACTATTACACACCCTTCACAAGGTCTATACATTCAAAATGGCAAGAAGTATTTGCAAAAAAAATATAAATAAACTTTTTTCGCGCGGTTTGCACTTACTTTAACTTGCATTCGCAAGTTGAAAATAAACTGCACCTCAGAAAAATGCAAGTAAACTTGCTTTTTCGTTCAGTTTGCACTAATTTTGCAAGCTGAAATGAAAGTGTGCCTATGAGCACGTCTAAAATTGTATATAAATATATAAGTATAAGATAATGGAAATTACATTGCAGAACGTGAGCGACGTAAAGGGTATGCTCACCGTAAAGTTGGTTAAGGCTGACTATGAACCCAAAGTAGAGAAAGCACTCAAGACATTCCGCCAGAAGGCAAACATCCCCGGTTTCCGTCCTGGTATGGTACCTATGGGCTTGATCAAGAAGCAATACGGCTCAGCAGTAAAGGCTGAAGAAATCAACAAGATGCTCCAGGAGGCTGTATACAGCTACCTCAAGGAGAACAAGGTAGACATGCTCGGTGAGCCCCTCCCCAACGAGGACCAGCAGAAGCAGCTCGACTTCGACACTATGGACGAACTCGAATTCCTCTATGACCTCGCACTCGCTCCCAAGTTCGACGCTACACTCACGGCAGAAGATACTCTCCCCTACTATACCATCCAGATCTCTGACGAGATGGTGAACAATCAGGTAAACATGTACACTCAGCGCAACGGCCGCTACGAGAAGGTAGAGGAGTATGCTGACAACGACATGGTGAAGGGTCTGATGTGTCAGCTCGACGAGAATGGCAACACCGTAGAGGGTGGCATTCAGGCCGAGGACGCTGTCGTTCTTCCCAAGTACATGAAGAACGCTGCCCAGACTGCCCTTTTCGAGGGTACCAAGGTTGGTGATGTTATCACCATCAACCCCCGCGAGGCCTACGACGGCAACGAGGCTGAGCTCGCTTCACTCCTCAAGATCAGCAAGGAAGAGGCTGCTAACGTAAACGGCAACTTCAGCTACCAGATTGCTGAAATCACTCGCTACGTTCCCGGTGACCTCACACAGGAGATCTTCGACCAGGTTTATGGCGAAGGCGCAGTAAGCTCTGAGGAGGAATTCCGTGCTCGTGTGAAGGAAGACCTTACCAAGCAGTTCGTTCCCGAGAGCGACTATAAGTTCCTCATCGACGTTCGTGAGTATGTGATGAACCGTATCGGCGAGCTTAAGTTTGCTGACGATGTGCTCAAGCGCATCATGCACATCAACAATCCCGACAAGGACGATGCATACGTTGATGAGCACTATGCCAACACCATCAAGGAGCTCTCATGGCACCTCGTGAAGGAGCAGCTCGTAGAGAAGGCCGGCATCAAGCTCGAAGAGAATGACCTCTTGGAGCAGGCTAAGGCTAACGTACGCGCTCAGTTTGCTCAGTATGGCATGACCAACGTACCCGAGGATATGCTCACCAACTATGCTACAGAGATGATGAAGAAGAAGGAGAGCATCGAGGGCCTCGTAAACCGCGCTATCGAAACTCGTTTAGCAGCCTCTTTGAAGCAGACTGTGAAGCTCGATGAGAAGAGCGTAAGTCTCGAAGAGTTCAACAAGATGTTTGAGTAATCCGACCGCACTGAACGTTTCGCCTACGAAACTTGTTATAACATACGGGAAGACGGTTTGGCGTAGGCCAGACCGCCTTCTTATTTATAAATACGACATGTCATTCTGAGTGAAACGAAGAATCCCGCGCAGGGACTTTGCCAGACACGATAGCGAGATACTTCACTACGTTCAGTATGACACCTAAATTCAGAATTTATGGACATGAACGATTTCAAGAAATACGCAACCAAGCACCTTGATATGAACAGCATGGTGCTTGACGATGTACTCAAGGCACAGAGCCAGTACCTCAACCCCTATATCCTCGAAGAGCGTCAGCTCAACGTAACCCAGATGGATGTGTTCTCACGCCTGATGATGGACCGCATCATCTTCCTCGGTACGCAGATCGATGACTACACTGCCAACACCCTGCAGGCACAGTTGCTCTACCTCGACTCGGTAGACAATGGCAAGGACATCTCCATCTACATCAACTCACCCGGCGGCTCGGTATATGCAGGTCTCGGCATCTACGACACCATGCAGTTCATCTCAAGCGATGTGGCTACCATCTGCACAGGTATGGCTGCCAGCATGGCCGCTGTCCTCCTCGTGGCAGGTGCCGAGGGCAAGCGCTCGGCACTCCCTCATAGCCGCGTGATGATACACCAACCTCTCGGCGGTGTACAGGGCCAGGCCAGCGATATCGAAATTACTGCTCGCGAGATCCAGAAGCTCAAGCACGAGCTCTACACCATCATCGCCGACCACTCGCACACCCCCTTCGACAAGGTGTGGGCCGATAGCGACCGCGACTACTGGATGACCGCTCAGGAGGCCAAGGAGTATGGAATGATTGACCAAGTGCTGATGAGAAAATAATGGCAAAACAACAACGACAATACTGCAGTTTCTGCGGACGCCCTGAGACCGAGGTGGGCATGCTCATCGCCGGTGTCAGCGGGTTCATCTGCAACGAGTGTGCCGAGCAGGCTCACGAGATTGCACGTGAGGCAATGCGTAGCAGAAAGAAGGACGGCAAGAATACAGACCTTGATCTGAACGAGCTTCCCAAACCTCAAGAGATAAAGACGTTCCTCGACCAATACGTCATCGGTCAGGATGATGCCAAGCGCTACCTCGCCGTATCGGTATACAACCACTACAAGCGCCTCATGCAGGAGGACAAGGCAGATGAGGTGGAGATTGAGAAGAGCAACATCATCATCGTGGGCAGCACAGGTACGGGCAAGACACTTCTTGCACGCACCATCGCCAAGTTGCTTAGAGTACCCTTCACCATCGTGGATGCCACGGTACTTACCGAGGCCGGTTATGTGGGCGAGGATATTGAAAGCATCCTCACCCGTCTGCTTCAGGTAGCCGACTATGACGTGAAGGCGGCAGAGAAGGGTATCGTCTTCATAGACGAGATAGACAAGATTGCCCGCAAGAGCGACAACCCCTCCATCACACGCGATGTGAGCGGTGAGGGCGTACAACAAGGCCTGCTCAAGCTGCTCGAAGGCTCAGTAGTGAACGTACCCCCTCAGGGTGGACGTAAGCACCCCGACCAGAAGATGATTGCCGTAGACACGAAGAATATCCTCTTCATCTGTGGTGGCGCCTTCGACGGCATCGAGCGTAAGATTGCCCAGCGCCTCAACACCCACGTAGTGGGCTATGGCTCGGTACAGAATACACTGCGTATCGACAAGGAGAACATGATGCAATACATCTCACCGCAGGATCTCAAGAGCTTCGGACTCATCCCCGAGATTATCGGCCGTATGCCCGTGCTCACCTACCTCAACCCGCTGTCGCGCGAAGCACTGCTCGCCATCCTCACCGAGCCGAAGAATGCTATTGTGAAGCAGTACATCAAGCTTTTCGAGATGGATGGTGTGGAGCTGACCTTCGACGATGAGGTGTACGAGTATATCGTAGACAAGGCCATCGAGTTCAAGCTCGGTGCCCGTGGCTTGCGTTCTATCGTGGAGAGCATCATGATGGAGGCCATGTTTGATATCCCCACTCGTGGCGACAAGCAATTCACCGTCACCCTCGACTATGCCCGCGAACAGATGGAGAAGTCAAACCTCGGACGTTTGCAGGCTGCAGAGTAATTAACTAATAAGAGTTCAGGAATCAGGAGTACAGAACTCCCCAAAATAATCAAACACATGAACGAACAATTGTTTTCAACCCTTCCGTACAAAGTGGCCGACATGACCTTGGCCGACTTCGGACACAAAGAAATTGACATGGCCGAGCACGAGATGCCGGGTCTTATGGCACTGCAAGAAAAGTATGGCGACAGCAAACCCCTCAAGGGTGCTCGCGTGATGGGCTCATTGCACATGACCATCCAGACCGCCGTGCTCATCAAGACCCTCAAGGCACTCGGAGCTGAAGTACGCTGGTGCTCATGCAACATCTACTCTACACAAGACCATGCAGCAGCAGCTATTGCCGACCTTGGCGTACCCGTATTTGCCTGGAAGGGTGAGAACCTGGCCGAATACTGGTGGTGCACTCTGCAAGCTCTGAACTTCGGCAACGGTATGGGACCCAATATGATTGTCGATGATGGTGGCGACGCTACCCTCATGATACACCTCGGCGTAGATGCCGAGAAGGATGCATCAGTACTCGACACACCCTCGGGCGGCGAGGATGAGGCAGAACTCAAGGCTATCCTCAAGCGCGTACTTGCCGAACAACCGGGACTGTGGACCTCAATCGCCAAGGAGGTGCGCGGTGTATCTGAAGAGACCACTACCGGTGTACACCGCCTCTATCAGATGAAGGAGGAGGGCAAACTGCTGTTCCCCGCCTTCAATGTAAATGACTCGGTGACCAAGAGCAAGTTTGACAACCTCTACGGCTGCCGCGAGTCGCTGGCCGATGGTATCAAGCGTGCCACCGATGTGATGATTGCTGGTAAGGTGGCCGTGGTATGTGGCTATGGCGATGTGGGTAAAGGTTGTGCACACAGCCTCCGTTCATACGGAGCCCGTGTGCTCGTGACCGAGATTGACCCCATCTGTGCACTGCAGGCAGCCATGGGAGGCTTCCAGGTAGTGACCATGGAGGAGGCCTGCTCACAGGGCAACATCTTCGTGACTACGACAGGTAACATCGACATCATCCGCATCGACCATATGACACAGATGCCCGACCAGGCTATCGTATGTAACATCGGCCACTTCGACAACGAGATACAGGTAGAAGCACTGAAGAACTTCCCCGGCATCCGTCGCGAGAATGTGAAGCCTCAGGTAGACCGCTACTACTTCCCCGACGGACACAGCATCATCCTGCTCGCCGACGGTCGTCTCGTGAACCTTGGCTGTGCTACCGGTCATCCCTCATTCGTGATGAGTAACTCTTTCACCAACCAGACATTGGCGCAGATTGAGCTCTTCGGAAAGGACTATCCCATCGATGTATACCGCTTGCCCAAGCACCTCGACGAAGAGGTGGCACGCCTCCACTTGGAGCGCATCGGCGTACACCTCACCACGCTTACCCAGGCCCAAGCCGACTATATTGGCGTGAAGGTGGAGGGGCCCTACAAGGCTGAACACTACCGCTATTGATAATTAAGGAGTCAGGAATTAGGAGTTAGGAATTATTTGCCAACACTGTAGAATGTGTTAATGTAATTCCGTTTGTTAATTCCTAATTCCTAACTCCTAATTCCTAATTGAAAAAATGAACAGCGTTTGCGTATACTGTGCCTCAAGCACACAGATTGATGAGAAGTACTTCCGCGCAGCCGAAGAATTGGGTGCTCTGATAGCCCAACGCGGCTTACGTCTTATTACCGGCGCCGGCAACCAAGGCCTGATGAATACGGTAGAGGAGGCTGCTCTTGCCGCCGGAGGACATGTGACAGGCATTATCCCCACCTTTATGATAGATGAGGGATGGCACCACACAGGCCTAACCGAACTGATTGAGACCGGTACAATACACGAACGCAAGCAGATGATGGCCGACCTTTCGGATGGCGTAATCGCTCTGCCTGGTGGTTGCGGCACTTTTGAAGAGTTGCTTGAGATTATCACATGGAAACAGCTCGGACTTTACCTCAACCCCATCATCATCCTCAATATTGACGGTTACTATAACCACTTGCTGGAGCAGTTGAAGCAAGCCATAGCAGAGAACTTCATGCGCGACATTCATGGCGACATCTGGAAGGTAGCTACCACGCCCGAAGAGGCAATAGAGTTGCTGTATACCACGCCTAAGTGGAATGGCAGGATGCGCGGGTATGCTGCGATTTGATTGTACCATCCCGAGCGTTGCGAGGGAACTCCAATGTCTGATGAAAAGAGATTCTTCACTGCGTTCAGAACGGCAGCTTAAATAACAGGCTATTTAAATTAGAAGCACAATGACACCAGTCGCAGACACGACGACATTAACCGAACGGATACAGGCTGTTCCTGTACTTCAGCCACTTTATGCTGACGACCTTGTGGTGGGCGGACTCATTGTGTGCGGCATTATCCTTGCAGCTGTATTGTCTGACCGCAAGCACTTTCTGCCCCGATTGCTGAAAGGCTTCTTTCTCCCCCGCGAGAACAATATAGAGATCCTGCGTACTGCCAACGCTATCCACATGCGTATGGGAATGTATCTTGTCGCCTTCTTTTCTGCCGGACTGCTGTTGGCGACCTGCGTTTCCGGCAAGCCTTCGCTCATCGTCGGGAGCGGTCTTCTCTGGCTGCTTGCCACAGCGGCAGTCACATTGCTCCACCTCTTGCGACTGCTGCTCTTCGTCATGACCGACCGCATATTCTTCGACCCTACCACACAGAAAGCATGGGAGCACAGCTATGCCAATTGGATCGTTCTCTCGAGCGTCCCGCTCTATCTCTCGGCCATCGTCGCCGTATTTTTTGACCTTCCTCCGCACACCCTACTGCTGCTGCTCGGAGGATGTATTGTTTTGCTTGAGATTTGCTTGTTTTACAAGGCTTTTTGCATCTTTTCGGGCAAAAAGCATGGCATTTTGCAATTATTTGTGTACCTTTGCACCCTCGAACTGATACCCCTGCTTTTGGCAGGCAAGGCATTGGTTCTTTTTGTGTAATAACGTTGTACATAAATAACTGAAAACCTTGAAACTAAGTAAGATTCTCGTATCGCAGCCCAAGCCTGCTTCGGACAAGTCGCCCTATTTCGACATTGCGCGCAAATATGGCGTGGAGATTGACTTCAAGCAGTTCATCCAAGTAGAAGCCCTCAGTGCTAAAGAATTTCGTCAGCAGCGTGTCGACATCCTTGACCACACCGCCATCGTATTCACTTCGCGCCATGCCATTGACCACTTCTTCGGTCTATGTGCAGAACTTCGTGTGCAAGTGCCCGAAACAATGAAATACTTCTGCGTGTCAGAGACTATCTCACTCTATATCCAGAAATATGTACAATACCGCAAGCGCAAAGTGTTCTTCGGCACCAACGGCAAGATGGACACACTGCTCCCTCTCATGGTGAAGCATAAGACCGAGAAGTACTTCGTGCCCCTGTCAAGTGTACACAATAACGAAATAGCCGACATGCTCGACGGCGCCAATCTGCAACATACCGAAGCAGTGATGTACCGCACGGTGAGCAAGATTTTCGAGCCGGGCGAGTTGGATGGCTACGATATGATGATTTTCTTCAGCCCCTCGGGTATCGTATCGCTCAAGGAGAACCTACCCAACTTTGTTCAAGGCGACACACAGATTGCCTGCTTCGGTCCCTCTACGGCAGCCGCCATCAAGGAGGCTGGCCTTCGTCTCGACCTCGAGGCGCCCACAGCTGAGGCTCCTTCAATGACGATGGCACTCGAGCAATACCTTGCCAAGACCAATAAGTAATATACCTTATTATAATACATAAAGGGGTTGCTAAGACTGAATGTTTCCCTCATCCCTTAGCAACCCTTTATCTTTCTCCAACAACATGCCAACACCAATCCGCCATACTTTCAAGAAGAGCGAACGCCTGTGCAGCCGCATCCTTATGGAGCGCCTCTTCCAGAGCGACAACCGTTCGGTGTCGGCCTACCCCGTGCGCGCAGTCTTCCTTCCCGTGGAAGAGTCCGTGCAGCAAGGCATATCGGTGCTCATCAGTGTGCCCAAGAAGCGATTCCACGATGCCGTAGACCGCAACCGCGTGAAACGCCAGCTGCGTGAGGCCTACCGCAAGCACAAGCATGCGCTCACCGCACAGATGGCCGAACGCGGACAGGGCCTGCTCATAGCCTTTGTCTACGTATCTGATCAGATAGAATCCACCGCCTACATCGAGAAGCGCATGGTGCGCCTGTTGGGCAAGATAGGCGAAACGCTAAATGCCGATTCCCAACCGATATGAAATACCTGAAGCGCCTGCTCACCTTCATTCTGCTGCTCCCGATATACTTCTACCGTGCCTGTATATCGCCGCTCACACCCCCCTCGTGCCGCTTCACCCCCACCTGTTCGCAATATGCCATCGAGGCACTGAAGAAGCATGGCCCCTTCCGCGGCCTCTACCTCACCATACGCCGTATCCTCCGCTGCCATCCCTGGGGCGGATCGGGCTACGATCCCGTACCCTAATCCAGCATCCGCAATGATTTACGACATCCATACCCATCATCATCCAGCCTTGCCCGACGAAGCCATCGTGCAGCTCACGCCCGATGCGTTCTGCCCTCAGCCCGGACACTTCTATTCCGTGGGGCTGCATCCCTGGAACATCCGCAACGATTGGCGTACCCAGATGGCGGGACTCCTCGTCAGAGCTCTGCATCCCCAGGTCGTGATGATAGGCGAGACGGGGCTGGACAAGAAGAACGGCACCGCCTCCATAGAGCAGCAGATAGAAGTCTTCCGTGAGCACGTCCGTCTGAGCGAACTCATCCGCAAGCCCCTCATCATCCATTGCGTAAAGGCCATCGATGAACTGCTTGCCATTCGCAAGGAGATGAAGCCCACTCTGCCGTGGGTACTCCATGGTTTCCGCGGTGGCGTGAAGCAATGGCAGCAACTCAACCGCGCAGGACTCTACGTAAGCATAGGCGCCCGTTTCGATCAAGCACTCTTTAAGGAGCTCCCCCTCTCGCATCTCCTCCTCGAGAGCGACGACCACGGTGACATCGACACCGTATACCGCCTTGTGAGCGACAACACAGGCATCGAAACCTCCGAGCTAAGGTACCACGTAGCAGCCAACACGCACAGTCTGCTCACCGCTCACCTTGCAAAATAGACATTTATACTGCATCCTCTTCATTTTGTCGAGCCCATGATAATTTTTTATCACAGGCTTGACAAATTTTTATCGCTTTGTTGATATTTTTTGTCACCTAACGTGATAATTTTTGTCAAGCCCATAAAAAGGTTTGACAATGCTTACACATTATCTGAGGCGTTCCACATAACACGCTCTCTTTTTCACTCTTCATGTAGCAAGCTTTTGTTTATTCGTGAGTTTTACCTACCTTTGCCAATACATATACATTTATATTATGAACAATAAGCAATGGTTCCTCTTTGGCTGCGGATTGATGGCAGCCCCCGGACTACAGGCACAACAAGCGCAACGTCCTAACATTATCTATATCATGTGCGACGACCTCGGCTATGCCGATGTTGGCTGCTACGGACAAGAGTATATCAACACCCCCAACCTCGATCGTATGGCTCGTGAGGGCATGCGCTTCACACAAGCCTACGCAGGCAGTCCCGTGAGTGCACCTTCGCGTGCCTGCTTCATGACCGGACAGCACACAGGCCATACATGGGTACGCGGTAACAAGGAGTACCGTATAGGTAGCATGAGGTATGGCAACAATGAAGATCCGGTACAGACCGGACAGGAACCCTACGACACGGCCCACGTCATCCTGCCTGAGATTATGAAGGACAACGGCTACACTACCGGCATGTTCGGCAAGTGGGCTGGCGGATACGAAGGCTCTATCTCGACACCAGCGACACGCGGCATCGACGAGTACTACGGATTCATGTGCCAGTTCCAGGCACACCTCTACTACCCCAACTTCCTCAATGCCTACAGCCGAGAGAAAGACGATGATGTGCGCCGAGAGATATTGGATAACAACATCGCCTACCCCATGTACGGCGCTGAATACAAGAACCGCCGCGACTATTCTGCCGACCTCATCCATCAACGCGCCATGGCATGGATTGACGAGCAGACGGCCGATAAGCCTTTCTTCGGTGTACTCACCTATACCCTGCCGCATGCCGAGCTGGCACAGCCCGAGGATTCCATCTTCAAGGCATATCAGGGAGCCTTCAGCGTAGAGAAGACTTTCGGCGGCCAAGAAGCTTCACGCTACAACCCCACCAACGTGGGGCACCAGCAGTTTGCAGCCATGGTGACCCGCCTCGACAAACAGGTAGGCGAGGTGCTCGACCTCTTGCGCCGCAAGGG
>JBGVOS010000127.1:0-3391 GCA_045126595.1 Bacteroidaceae bacterium
TCGTTTTTCCATGTCGAGGATATTCCTTTACTTTACCGACGAAAATCAGACGGCTTTGATAGATCTGCCAGACGGCTCTGGCAAAATTATTGAAAGGCTCCGGTAGAAAAATCAGACGGCTCTGATTTTAGGCTTTGACACAATTTTACGATATATGAACGACATGAACAATCTACAGTTAAGCCTCTTCCGTGGTGTGCACGACACACAACCACGGCCTGTCACCCTCATGGAGCTGGTGACGATGATGCGCACCGACCAGTCTGTGCGCGACCTTACCGACAAGCACCGCTATGCTCGCGCCACGGGTGACGAGCAGGGTGCCAAGCGTTACAAACACATGATGGCGAGTTTCGGTGTGGCAGCACGCTTCGAAGGCGGACGTCAGCAGAAACATATCGTGGAGTACACAGGCCTGAGCCTGGTGGACATCGACCATATCCCAGTCGAGCAGATGAGCGAGGTGCTCGCTCTCGTGCGGGGTGATGAACATACGCTACTGGCATATACGACCTTATCGGGACAGGGACTACGGGTGCTGTTCAGGTACAAGATGAAGACCCACCCTAACCCTCCCTGTGAGGGAGGGAATTTTGGCATCGCGCAGCCTATCCCCCTCCCTTACAGGGAGGGCTGGGGAGGGTCTCTATATAAGCAGGCCTTTCTCCACGGCAACGAATACTATAGTAATCTGCTTGGTATAGAGTACGACCACCAGTGCAAGAACATAGGCCGTATCAGCACCATCGCCTACGACGAGAACCTATATTACAACCCCGATGCCGTGCCCTTCGTCGTCACGATAGAGGAGAAGAAGTCCGTAGGTCGCCCCAAGCGTTCGCGCAAGGCTACAGATGTAGAGGGTGAGGTATTGGCCAAGGTCGAGGCACAAGGCATCCGCTACGAACCGCACCGCCATAACGACTACATCGCCCGTGCCTGCTACGAGATGAATCGCCAGGGTGTAGCCGAAGCCGACTGCACGGCATGGGCGCTGGAGCGTTTTGCCGACTATGCCGAAACCAACAATGTGCCCGCCATCGTACGCTCCTGCTACCAGCAGACCGACGAACATGGCACCACCAAACCCAAGGCAGAGCGCAAGTATGCCACGGTGGACGACATCGAAGAATTCCTCAAGCAGCGCATACAACTGCGTTACAATACCATCGCACGAATCGTAGAGGTTAGTCAACTCCCCTCCATAGAGGGCCGACGCGAATGGAGCGTCGGTTGCTACGAAGGGTGTTTAAACTCCCCCGAGGAGTCTCGCTTGCGAGCACCCCGAAGGGGGGGGGGTCTCTCTTTGTTCCCTTCCAGGACAAAGATCTCAACTCCCTATGGCGCGAGATGAGCAAGACCTGTGGCATGCGCGTCATCAAGGACGATATGTGCTCGGTCATCCGCAGCGACTTTGCACAGCAGTACAACCCCTTCGAGGAGTACATCCGCTCGCTGCCCGCGTGGGACGGGGTGACCGACTACATCGGCCGTCTTGCCTCTTCGGTCACCGTGGCGAGCGATGCCGACGAGTGGCGCGAGGTGCTGCGCAAGTGGTTCGTAGGCTTCATCGCTGGACTCTTCATGCCCGATGAGGTCAACCACGGCATCCTCGTCTTCATCGGCGAGCAGGGCAAGTACAAGAGCACCTGGTTCTACTACCTCCTGCCCGAGGAACTGCGCCGCTACTTCCTCATCAAACTCATGGACGGCTACATCACCAAGGACGACCTCTTCAATATCGCCCAGTCGGCCCTCGTGTGCTTGGAGGAGATTGACAACATGAAGCAGAAGGAACTCAACCAACTCAAGGCGCTCACCACCATGCGCACCATCAGTGCACGCCCCGCCTACGGGCGCTTCAATGAGCACCTGCCCCATATCGCCTCGTTCTGCGCTACGGGCAACAACCCCTTCTTCCTCACCGACGACTCCACCAACCGCCGCTTCCTCACCTTCGAGGTCATCGGCATCGAGCCACCACAAGAGTACGACTTCCAGTATGAGGGACTCTATGCCCAGGCCTATGCCTTGTGGAAGCAAGGCTTCCGCTACTGGTTCAACGAGGAGGACAACCGCGCCACCTCGCGCCGTAACCGTGACTTCGAGGCACCCAGTCGCGAGCGCGAACTCATAGCCAAGTACTACCGCGCCCCGATGGAGGGCGAGCAGTGCAAGTTCCTCACCGCAAGCGACATCCTCGAACGCATAGGCGCACTCATGCACGGGCTCAACGTCGTCAAGGTAGGCATGGCCATGACCGCCCTCGGACACAAAAGGTTACGCTTAGGCGACAAGAGAGGTTACCGACTTGTGGAACTCACGATGACAGATATCGAGAACCGTCAAAAGATGCTTGGCGACACGGCTACCAACAATGAAGAAGCGCTGCATACAGAGTATACAACCACTACAGATGTACAACAGGAACTACCCTTTTAGTCCCATGATTTAGCGTACAGCGTACACCCATGTACACCTATTTTGAAAAGTCCCATACAATAATTAAATAATTATTTACCTAAGGGCATTCTACATAATTATTTATTTTCCCTATGGGAAGTTATAGAAAAGGGTGTACAAGGGTGTACGCTGTACGCTATGGGAGCGTCAGCTGAACTGTGTCAAGGCTGTTAGATAAATTCGAATTTAAACTATCGGTTCAACCATTCAACCGCGTCATTCTCAGAATCGAGAAAACCGAAATGGCAGCCCTTGTTGCTCTCGTAGATAAAATCTCTCAGGGGCTTGCTGGTATATTGGGAGAAGTCACCGAAGACCGCAGCGCGGATTCCATAGTTCACGAATTTCTGTATAACTTCTCCAGCAATCCCGGAGGACAGCCGAAAGAAATCTTCGATGAAACAATCCTTGGAAAATGCCATGGCGGTCACTCCGCTCTCATACTTGAGTGAAAGCACTCTGTCCATTGCCGATTCAGCATCGGCTATTCTTTCAGCAAGGCCGGTTACTACGGCTACATTATCCACAATGCGATACTTCATATCTATCAAATTCTGAAAAATTACGATTTTTCGGTGCAAATATAAGAAATATACAACAAATTGTATCTATCTTCGAACTTTATCAGTATCATTCGATTTATTGCTGCAAAGGTAGTGATTTTTTTGGGAGATATACAGCAGTTTTTGGAAAATATATTGTGACTGAGCGAAAGCAAAGAGATAAGAACTCATCCCCGACAATCAGCCTTCGCCCTATCATCAATGGAGGTACGGAGTAGATAATAAACTGCTCATCCAGGTTGTGCTTGCAATCATCACGACCTCTCCACAATGCGAGTTCTGATTATTTATCCCCTTAATGGTAATATTCATAAAAAATACGTATCTTTGTTGCATAAAGTTTAAATTGCCCCAGTTGTATATGG
>JBGVOS010000128.1:0-13267 GCA_045126595.1 Bacteroidaceae bacterium
CCGTCGGTGAGGGGTATGCAGTTCTTCTTCACCCACACGGCATGGCCAATCTGTGTCGACGACTTGTCTTCGCGTGTGATGGGACGTATCGCCCCTGTGGGGCACACCTCCGAGCATCGTGTACACTCGGGGCGGCAGTATCCCCGCTCATAGGTCATCTCGGGCTGCATCAGTCGGGTCAGGTCGGTCGAGGGCTTGAGCACATCGTTCGGACATGCCGATACGCACAGCTGACATGCTGTGCAGTGCCGGGCAAAGTTCCTTGCGCTGAGTGCTCCGGGCGGTACCAAGTGGGTTTGTCTGTCGGGCACCACCTTATCCTGTATGGCCGCCAGTCCGCCATCGACCTTCATCTCCTGCGCCTTGATGGCCGTCGTGGCCGCCACCGTGGCCGTGGTGGCGAGGAAGGTGCGGCGCGAGGTGTCCACGGGTGCAGGCTCGGCAGCCTTGCTCTCCGCCTTGCGGTGCATATGCTTGATGCCGTGCTTCTTGCAGGTAGCTATACAGTCCATGCAGGCCACACAGCGCGTGTAATCAATCTTCTTCTCCTTACTGTTGATGCAAGCCGCCTTACAGTTGCGTTCGCAGAGTCCGCAGCTGTTACACTTCGTCGTGTCGATGACTGGTTTCAGCCATGCATACCGGGCGATATATCCCAGCACCGTTCCCACGGGGCATATGTTGTTGCAGTAGGTACGTCCATTCCTCCATGCCAGCACCGCCAGTATGGCGAGCGTGGCCAGTGCCACGGCGAAGGTCACCCCACTGCGCACCCACACCTCCACCTCGTAGAAGGCATAGCTGCCCATCCTCTCGGCCACGTAGGCCAGCCCGTTGTTGCCCCATCGGTAGAGCGGTGCCAGCAGGTTGCCCGCTATGCGTCCGTAGGCACTGTAGGGTGCCAGCAGCTGCGTGATGACACTACCTCCCAGGCATAGCGAGATGACAAACAGCGTCAGCACGACGATGCGTAGCCACGGCTTTTCGGGTGAGTAGGCGTAGCGGTTGCGCTTGGCTTTCCTGCCCAACCAGGCGAAGAGGTCCTGCATCACACCCAAGGGGCAGATGATGGAGCAGTACACCCTGCCGAGGAGGAGGGTCAGGAGGATGAGCACTGCCACTACCACTACGTTCAGGGCGAGTAGGGCGGGGAGGAACTGGATCTGGGCCATCCATCCTAACCATGTGTGCAGCGTCCCGGTGAAGTCAAGGAACAATGCCGTGATGGCCACAAAGAAGATGGAGGCAAGCGTGATTCTGATTTTCCGTAACATGGGGAATGTGCTTTTCTTTTTCGGTGATACCGTTTCTTGTGTTTGTAGTCTGTGGGTTTAGATGCTCTGTGTGCAAATATAAATCTCTTTATCCGAATATGCTAATTTTTGTAAAGAAAAGCACCGTTTCGTACCGAAAATGGGAGTACGGAAGGTGCTTGTATATGACAAGAGGCAGGCAATATGGGCCTGCCTCTGTGATGTGTGGTGATGGGGAGATGTTACCTACAGCCGTATACCTCGCGGTGCAGGGTGCGGCTCACTTGGTCGAGCATGATGTCTTGTGTGTCGAGGGTACCCATGAGGCAGAGGGGGACGGGCTGGCTGTCGGCGAGGAGCGTCTTGCCTGCACCTGTGGGGCCGAGGAACATGAAGGTGCCGATGGGGCTATTTGTTCTTGATCAGCGCCCCGGGTGCCATGCCCCAGTAGCGCTGGCACAGCTTGTTGAGCTTCTGTGGCGTGCAGTGCATGGCAGCGGCCATCTCTTGCGGTGTCATGTGGGGAGTCTGGGCGAGGGTGGTGAGCTGCTGGCGTGTGCGCTTGTCGAGCCATTGCTTGGCGGTGGTGCCGTAGATGCGCACAAACTTGTCCTGGAACGAGTCGTACGACATACCCGAGAGGGCGGCCAGCTGGGCAACGTTGCCCTCGGCTTCCAGGTAGTTGTTCTCCACGAAGGCTTCAAAGTCGACCGCGCCCGAGAGGATGGGGCGCATGAATGCGGCGACCTCATCTTTGCGGTAATATGACTGCATGATGTGGAAGAAGTAGGAGTTCCACACCTGTGCCACATCACTGTTCTTCATCTTACGTTCTTGCAATTGGCGCGTAATCATGGCAGCGAAGTCGGCCATGGCATCGCACAGGGGTAGGGTGGTGAAGGTGTAGCATCGCTTGGCGGCTTGGCTGCAGAAGTACCTGAGCATGTCATCGTCGGTGCGGATGATGGTGGTGGTGAAGGCAAAGAACAGCACCTCGCTCGCCTCGGTGGCGGTAAAGGTGTAGCTGCCACCCTTAGGGATGAAGGTCATGGTGCCCGCAACGATGGACTTGTAGCTGTATAGCTTGCAGCTCAGCGTAATAGCGCCACGGCGCACCAATAGGATATAGTAGTACCGCGTATATGGATTGGTATACTCCTCTCCGGAAGCGAAGGTGGCCGTGGCAAATCCTGTGACGCTTCCGTCGGTTTGGGTTACTAACTGTATTGACTTTTTCCTTGGTAGGATATGTATGATTGGTGGTTTCATGTGGTGTGTGCTACGTTCGTGGGGTGATACAGATAATAATCTATATATGAATATGTTATGTTTTTGTTATCCGTAAAATGGGTAATAGTATCCGTAAAATGGAAATAAAAAAACAAGACAAAAGTAGTACTTTCCCGATGAAGAATGCCTACTTTTACAAAATATTTTAACTAAACTGCCTGAATTGGCTATGAAATGTAAATAATATTAACCTATTAATAACTAAAAACCAAAAGTATGAATACTAAAGTACAAGACAACGTCCCGAGGCGTGCATCACTGCCTCCCGGACAAGCGAGCGAGAGAGCCGCAGGCCGCAGTGTGCTGGCCATGGCTATGTTGCTGTTGCTTATGTGGTGTGTGCCACAGAGGGCGATGGCAGATGATTTCAATGCAGGTTGGGTTAGTGTTGATTTCTCCAACCTACAGACCAAAGGATATGTGTCCGTTAAAGTTCCTTTGCGAGACAATAATAAGACAGATGAATGGGCAAAAAGTTCATATATATATATAAATGGGGAAAAAGATGATCATCGAGCTGTCGAGTTCTATAATAGTACAGAGCAAAAAGAATCAACTGATAAGGAAGGTACGTTTATAAGAAAAGATTGCGCATATATTGAGATTGTAAACGAAAAAGGTGAGGTTAAAGGAACCTCAGGCACCATTACAGATTTCTTCTCAAAGTCAGGAACTACAACTACGGGTGAGGTCAGGATATATCCCACGGTTAAACAATTGAAGACTGGAAATATCTCGATAAAAGTCTGGCTTCGTTGGGTAAGTAGAGGTACAGCTGGAGATGATGATGTATGGACCGAACAGAAATCACAGTCCTACACCCTCCCCACTGCGCCCTCAATGAATTGGAACTACTCATCCAATCCCGGTTACCAAGTGGTCAATTTCAGTGGAAGCGAGGGAGATAAGTATACCATTACCGGAAAGTCCCAGACAGAAATTCAGTCGGGAGGTACTGTCAGTGTAGACTATGCAGTGCGGAATGAAGCCAGAACTGTTTCGATGACCTATTATAAAAAAATCTCAGACTGGCAATTTATCGATGTGGAGGCAACCGATATCACCATCCCCGCCTATCAGCATCCGACCGACTTCAAGGTTACACAGCAGGCCGACGGTGACGTGAAGGTCACTTGGAGCATCGCCTCGTATAGTGGCAGCGTGGTGACAGGCGGCGACTTTGAGGTGCAGCGCAGTAAGGATGAGAAGTTTGCCACCGTAGAGACCGTAGGTACACTGGCCTTTGAGGGTGCCAAGAGCTATACCCTTACCGATGATGTGTCGGAGAAGAACCTCAATGGCAAATACTACTACCGCCTGCGCCGTACCAATGCCGCGGCATGGAACTGGGGCTATGTGAAGAGCACCAGCATTGACCTTTCGATGAAGCACAAGAAGATTGCTACCGCCCGAGGCGAAAATACGGAGGATGGTCAGGTGAAGCTCACATGGACCTATGACAACGGCAACATCTGGAGCGACAACTCCAGCGTGATGGTGGTGCGCACCAATACCAACACGGGAGTCTCCACCACCTATACCATTGCCGACGATATGGGTGTAACCTCCTATACGGAGACCTTGCCCACTACCTGCGATGTGTATAGCTATAGCATCTATGTGCAGCCGGGCAACTCGGTGTATGCCGCTCAAAGCCCTGTCATGGTAGAGAGCGACGGTAACCTCTACTCTACATCGATAGGCTATGTGGCTACGGCCATTGCATCGAAGGGCTACTACAGCGACCGCGTATCGCTGGAGTGGGAGATTGAGGGTGGTTCGGTAGACCAGTTCTCGATCCGTGCCCGTGAGTATGGCAGCAACGGCGATTGGAAGCAGATAGAGCAGATATATGCCAATGTGGCATCGACCAGCTACCAGTATAGCGACACCAAGGCGGTGCCGGGCGTCATCTACGAGTACCAGATTGTAGCTGTCAAGAACTGTGGCGGTGGCAACGACCAGATTCCCTATGAGGGCGAGATTATCGGTTTCCGTACGCCTACGGGCGACATCTACGGCCGCGTGACCTTCGAGAACGGTCAGGCCGTAGCCGATGTGGAGGTGCGTGCCGAGATTGCCGAGGGTGAGGGTATCACCGGCAAGGCCTACGTGGCCGACGGCAACGACCAGCTCAAGATAGACAACGGTCGCCTGCTGCAGGATGCTACTGCAACAGCTACATTGGAGGCATGGATACGTCCTGAGGCTGCGGGTACTATCATCAAGAAGGCTGGCATGTATGAACTCCTCTACAAGGGTGGTAAGATTGCCTTCAAGGTGGGCAGCCAGGAGGTGACCAGCGCCTCTTCGTTGTCGATCTATACCCAGGAACAGCCCTATGTGCATGTAGCTGCCGTGGCCGATGAAGACTACCTCTATATATACCTCAATGGAGTGCAGGAGGCTCGCACGCAGCGCACGGCTACCGTGACAGGTAATGCCAATCAGGTGGTGATGGCCGCCGATGGCTATAAGGGCGCCATCGATGAGGTGCGCATCTGGAATGTGGCACGCACGGCCGCCGACATCGAGCGCGACTATGGCCGCTACCTCGTAGGTAACGAGACAGGTCTGAAGGCCTACTACACCTTCGACTATGCAGTCGAGAGCAGCTTCTTCGATATCTCCTATAATGGCATCAACTACAACCAGAACCATGGCGTGGTGAGCGGCGCTACACTGAGCAGTACCGATATACCTACCCTGAGTCAGCTGGGCCACAAGGGATATACCGGTGCCGATGGTGCGTACAGCATACGTGCGCTGCCCTATAGAGGTAACGGTACCAGCTACATGATTATCCCCCGACTGGGTATACACCAGTTCGAGTCGGAGAAGGAGCTGCGCCTGCTCAATGCACAGGCACAGAGCCACACGGTGAACTTCACCGACAAGTCATCGTTCAAGGTGACAGGTAAGGTGATGTACAAGGGCGGTAGCATCCCCGTGGAGGGTGTAAGCTTCAATATCGACGGTATCACTGCCATGAGCGACAAGGGCGCGATACTGAAGACCGATGCCAAGGGTATGTTTGAGATCAGCGTACCCGTGGGCCAGCACGAGGTGAAGGCGGTAATGCAGAACCACGAGTTTGAACTCGGCGGCCGCATCACCAACAGCGACGGCACCGACCGCAACTACCAGGACGAGGTGAGCGGTATCGAACTCTACGACATCACTACCGTGCGCTACGGTGGCCGCGTGGCCGGTGGTGCCGTGCAGGAGGAGTTCCCCTTAGGTCACTCACTCTCGACCAACAACCTTGCCGATGGTGTGACCGTGACACTTACCTATCAGAACGAGTCATACATGATGACGACAGCTGCTCCCGACCAACCCTTGGTAGAGGGCACCGTGGAGAAGAGCGTTACACACTTTAACAACAAACACAAAACTACTTCTATATATAAAGGTAACACCGTTACCATCTATCCCGATGCCGAGACCGGTGAGTTTGAGGCTGATGTGCTCCCCATCAACTACAAGGTGACCGTCAATGTACCCGGTCACGATAATATGCCCGGCAACGGCGAGGAGCTGAGCCTGAGCAACAGCTTCGTCAAGGAGGATGTGGTGTATGACTACACCGACGGGGAGGGTGTGGCACATAGCGACACTACCCGTTACAACAAGAAACAGCTCTTCATCAAGCGCTACACACCCACCATCGATGTGCAGCAACTCGAGGGTCCCAGTGGTCGTGCCATGGGCTACTTCGGTAAAAAGCAGAAGGAGGTGGCACGCCTCGACAACAGCCTGAACGAGACGGTGACCTTCGTCGACGACAAGGGAGGCTACACCCTGGGTATGCCTGTATTTGAGCAGGGTAATACCATAACCCTGGGCATCAATGTATATGAGGAGTATATCTACAAAGATGAAGAGGGTAAGGCCAAGGCCGGTATGGTATCAGACAAGGTGCCCACTACCGATGCTACGCTCTCATTCGCAGCCAGCGACCTGCCTCATGGCACACTGGCGGATGTTGAAGTAGACGAGAATGGCTATGCAGAATTCCAGTTCATGGTGACCGATCCCGAGTTTACCGCAGCACAGCGCACCCTCGACATCACCATGAACTATGGTGAGGATGGTACCTCGGTGAACTGGCTCAATGGTGGCCTTGATGTCATCGTATTGGGTGCCAAGAATACAGGTACCGACTTTGTGACAGCTGGTCCCGACAAGGTACTCTTCGTATTGCGCGACCCCCCTGGAAGTAATAGTTATGCCTATCTGGAGAAGGGTGCTACATTTACAACAACGGATACCTACAACGGTGTAGTATTCAATGAAGGTGGTGAGTATTTTGAAACAATGGTAGGTGAAGAGCTCATAACATTTGCTGGTGTTGGAGTTGGTACTGCAAATAAACATGAACTGACTAGTGAATTTAAGGTGGGAATTGTTCACTCTGAGGCCATAGGAGGTACAGATAGCTGGACCAAGTCGACCACTACCACTACCCGTATCCAGACCAGTGCCGACCCTGCCTATGTAGGTGCCAACGGTGACCTCTATGTAGGATACTCTACCAATATTTCTGTAGGTCAGAGTAA
Source organism: Bacteroidaceae bacterium (assembly GCA_045126595.1). Classification (GTDB taxonomy): domain Bacteria; phylum Bacteroidota; class Bacteroidia; order Bacteroidales; family Bacteroidaceae; genus UBA1189. Next base: position 7,106 of record JBGVOS010000128.1, read on the forward strand.
CAATGTGACCGTCGTAAGCAAGGATATATACAATGCTGCTCCCGGTGAATATGAGGTATATGAGGCTATTACTCCCATTGCTACATCGGATGTGCTGCTGGTTAAGACTAATGGTATCAGCCTGTCGCAAAGCTACAATACGATGTTTGTATATCCACAGGTACATATCGAGCAGGTATTGATCCCTGAACTTACTACACTGCGCAACAGCCTGCTCTACCAGCAGACCGATAATCTCGACTTCCAGGCCATGGCCGATAGAGACGGTAAGCCCGTATATGTATCAAAGCTCACTCCCGATAACGCCAACTACGGTAAGAGCAACAAGGATGCGGTCTTCAAGCAGAACCCCAAGGATATCTACGATGGCGAGAGCTACAAGGTATACTTCCCCAAGAATGTAGAGGCCGAGGAGGTGAGAGATACAATCTTGACCCTCAACCAATGGATTGATAGTTGGGTAAAGCGCTTGGCTGCCAACGAGGAGGCCAAGGCAAAGGCTGAACTGCTGCAGAACTACTCGTTCCAGGCTGGTGCTGGTGTGGAATACTCGGAGAGCTTCTCCTATACAACCTCAGAAACCAGCACCTTTACACTCGGCATAGGAGTAGACTTTGCCAGCAAGATTGGATGTGATGTCAGTGGAAAAGGATTCTTTATCGATGTAGAGGAGACCGTCAAGACCGAGCATGGCGGCGAGTTTACCACCGAGGAGGAGGCTTCACACTGTAAGGGCTTCGTGCTCGAGGATGAGGGCGCCGACTATCTATCTGTAGATGTATGCCGCGAGAGCGGATATAGAGAGGGGGACCAATATATTGACTACGACGATATCAATAGCCAGAGCCAAGCCTTCTCAACCTTCGTCTTCAAGACCAAGGGTGGTGCTACCTCATGTCCCTATGAGGGTGCTTATGTATCGAAGTACTTCGAGCCGGGACAGCATGTGCTGAGCGAGGCTACTATCCAGTTGGAGGTGCCCGAGATATCGGTAGAGAAGTCGTTCATAGAGAATGTTCCTTCTGGGCAGTCGGCATACTTCACCCTCTACCTGCGCAACAACTCCGAAGCAAGAGAAGCCGGATGGTTTGACCTCGTGATGGACGATGCATCGAACCCCTATGGTGCACAACTCCTCATGGATGGTGCGCCCATCGGCAACGGACGTGCACTCCTCGTGCCTGCCGGAGAGACTCTGGTGAAGACACTCGAGGTGCGCAAGGGTACGGTGATGAACTACGATAACCTGCGACTCAAGCTGCAGTCTCAGTGCCAATCTGACCCCACCGATTTCCTCGACGACATCATGGACGATGTGGTGTTCTCGGTACACTACATACCGTCAGCTACGGATGTGAAGATATCGAAGCCGTCGAACAACTGGACCTACAACACCCAGCTGCCCACAGTGAATGTAGAGGGCATAGAGAAGCACTACATGGAGGTGGTACTCAACGGATTCGATGTGAACTACGACAACTTCTACCGCATCAAGTTGCAGTACAAGCCCGCATCGGCATCGGACAACGACTGGACCACACTGATGAGCTACTACAACGACCAGGCTCTGTATGACCAGGCTATCGCCAACGGACAGAATGCCGAGATGATACTCGCTGCCGATGCAGGTACCATCAAGTACAAGTGGATGCTCGACGACCTGCAGGACCAGCACTACGACCTGCGTGCTGTAGGTACCAGCATGATCAACAACGTGGAGTATGAGAAGGTATCAGAGGTATATACCGGTGTGAAGGATATGTACAACCCGCGTCTCTTTGGCAGCGCACAGCCTGCCAACGGGGTGCTCACCATCAACGATGAGATACGCCTCAACTTCAATGAGACCATTGCCGAGGGTTACCTCACCGACAACAACTTCCAGGTGACCGGTGTACGCAACGGCGCGCAGACCGACCATGCTGTATCGGTATACCTCGACGGAGTGAACGACCGTCTCACCACCGAGTTTGCACGTAACTGGAACGAGAAGGATCTCACCATAGAGATGTGGATACTTGCCGACAAGGCACAGGAGGCCGTACTCTTCAGCCAGGGCAACGACAACAATGCCATTGAGCTGGGACTCACAGCCGACAACCACCTGAAGGTGAAAGTGGGCAAGAAGGAGATTACCAGCAACGAGGCCATACCCTACGAGCAGGGTACATGGGCCCATGTGGCACTGGTATACCAGAAGGAGGGTCGCGTATCGGCCTACTACAACTATGTGGAGTATATCTCTGAGGCTGCTGTCGACAGATATGCTGGCGAGGGTGCCTACTGCTTCGGCGGTGACATTAATGGTGGACGCCTCTTTGCCGGTAAGATGCACAATGCACGCATTTGGGATAAGGCTCAGACTTCGGGCCGACTGCAGACCAACAGCCTGACACAGCTCTCGGGCGCCGAGACTAACTTGATCGCCTACTACCCGATGAATGAGGCTAAGGGCACCGTAATCGCCGACAAGGCACGTGGCGTCAACCTCGCCATGAACGGTAGCGAATGGGCATTGCCCGAAGGCCGTGCACTCACACTCAATGGCACCGACCAGTATGTGAAGCTCACCACCGGTGCAGCCGTGGTAGACTACCTGATGGACTACACCATGGAGCTGTGGTTCTGTGCGGCCGAAGGTCAGACCGATGCTACGCTCGTATCGAACGGCCGTGGCGATGGTACCGACTTGGGTGGATCGCGCGACCTCTTCAGCTTGGGCTTCGAGAACGGACTGCTCACCTTCCGTAACAACGGAGTGGAAACCATTGCCGAGGGTAACTGGATAGACGGAAACTGGCACCACGTGGCACTCACCGTAAGCCGCACCAGCAGACGCGCACAGATACTCATCGACGGACAGCTAAATACCTACTTCGACGCTACCGACCTGGGTGGCATAGCAGCGGCCTACATCACACTCGGTGCATGCTGCTGGATACCCGAAGGTACCGTCTATAAAGAGAAGGTAGGCAACTACTTCAAGGGCGAGATCGACGAATTCCGTCTGTGGAACCTCTATAAGAACGAGAAATTGGTAGATTTGGGCAACACCGAAGGACTCGATGGCGAGGAGATGGGACTGATGGCATACTACCCCTTCCAGCACTACATCGAATGGCAGGGTACCAAGGAACTGCAGTTTACACTCAAGGATATGAAGGTACAACCCGATCCCGAAATGGCTGTGGCCGATGCTGTAGCCTATGGCGGAAGCGTGGAGAGTACCAAGGCAGCTCCCGTAAGAGACAAGGGGCCTGTATCGAAACTCAACTACAACTTCGTAGTCAACAATGATGCGCTCATCATCACCCTCGACGAGGCGTGGGATCGCGTAGAGAAGACTATCGTGACATTCACCGTAGACGGAGTGCGCGACATGAACGGCAACAAGCTGCTCAACCCCATCACCTGGAGCGCATACATAGACCGCAACCAGCTCAAGTGGAGCGAGGCAAGCATGGCTATAGAGAAGATGGTAGACGTGGAGAAGAACTTCGTTGTGAAGGTGACCAACAATGGCGGAGCTATACAGAACTTCACCATCGAGAACATGCCCTCATGGCTCGACGTGACTCCGATGAGCGGAAGCATCAACCCGCTGAGCTCTACCGACATCACATTCACTATCGATGCAGGACTCAATATCGGCAGTTACGATGAGGTCATCTACATGCGCAACGACAACAATGTGGTAGAGGCTCTGCCCATGACCATCAAGGTATGTGGCGAGAAGCCCGAGTGGAGTGTCAACCCCGCCGACTACAAGTACACGATGTCGGTATTCGGCAAGATGCTCATCAACAACGTTTACTCTATCGATGAGGAGGACATGCTGGCCGTATTTGATGGTGCCGAGTGTGTGGGCGTAGCCTACAACCAGTACTACAAGGCCAACGACATGTACTACGCAATGCTCACCATATACTCTAATGAGGTATCTAAGCAGGGACTCGAGTTCCGTATATGGGATGCAAGCACAGGTATCACCTACGTGGCTACACCGAGTCAGACCATCGACTTCGCCAACAATGGCGTGGTAGGCACATCGCTCGAGCCCGTAGTTTTCACTGCCAAGGATACCAAGGTACAGCGCATCGCTCTGGCCGAGGGATGGAACTGGATATCGCTCGGTGTGACCAACAGCAACATGGGCGACCTCAACAAGCTGCTCAAGGGATACAAGTGGAGCTCCGACGACCAGGTGAAACATGAGGATAGAGGATTTGCCTCTTACTCTACTACCAACGGATGGGTGAGCAACGGACTCAATGCCCTCGACAACCTGTCGATGTATCTGATGAAATCAAGCGAGGCACGCACCCTCGACATCACAGGCGAGCAGGTAGATGCCAAGAGCAATCAGCTCACCATCATCGGTACTCGCGAGGATGGTACCAAGCGCTGGAACTACATCTCGTACCTGCCTGCCGAGAACCTCTCGCTCAAGGAGGCACTTGCGGGATACGATGCCGTAGAGGGCGATATCATCAAGTCACAGGATGCGATGGCCATGTACTCTGGCAACTTGGGTTGGGTAGGTAGCCTCACCTATATGGAGAGTGGCAAGGGTTATATGCTGCAGCGCCAGTCGGCCGACGAGGCTACCTTGCAGTATCCTACCATCACCTCTGTGGTGCGCAAGGCACAGGCTACACGCAGCGCAGCCGAGGAGATTGTCACAAGCCGTGGCAACAACAAGTATGCTGCCAATATGACCGTAGTAGCACAACTTGCAGGCGTGGAGACAATCTATGGCGACATGCTGGTAGCCTACATCGGCGGCGAGCGCCGTGGAGAGACTGCCATCACAGCACTGCCTGGCAACGGAGAGCGCTTCTTCCTTACCGTGGCTGGCGACAAGGCTGAGGCCATAGACCTCGTGCTCGAACGCGATGGACAGGCCGTAGGATATGCCAGCGGAGTGATCACCTATGGCAACAATGCCGCCATAGGTACCGTAGAGGAGCCTGTGAAGATAGATATGGCACTGCCTGCCGATGGAGTGCAGCTCTATCCGCTGCCCTTCGAGGAGGTGCTCAACATCAGCCTCGCAGCCGACGTGGAGGCTGATGTCAATATCACCGTTACCGATATGAAGGGCGCTACCATTGCCCGCTGGACCGACTGCAACGTGGGCGGACAGGTACACGTGGTATGGACAGCCGGTACCACTACCCCTGCTGGAGTATATGTAGTAACTGTAGATGTAGACGGTAACGCGATATCACACAAGGTAGTAAAGAAATGATAAGAGTCTACGGTCAACGGTCGACAGAATTCTGTAGGCCGTTGTCCGTAGAACATAGAAAAAGTAAAACTGTTAAAATTAGCATACAATGAAATACCTCAATAGAATCGGTTTGATACTGGCAGCGCTGCTCATCGTACAGTGCACTGAGGAGGGCGACAAGCTCTATCCCATAGTAGAAAACCCCGGTTGGACGGCCGTAGCTGAGGACTTCGTGACCGAAGTTCCCGAGTGGAAGGCCGATGTCGCAGGCACCGCCTCGGCACCTGAGTGGATACTCGATATGCAGGGTAACGATATCTTGCCCGCATGGAGCGAACCCGACAATAGCATATTCCCCACCAGCATGACAGCGGTGGTGAGGCTCACCCCCTTCCTCGAGAGATATGCCGCCGAGAACGATGTGATGGCTGCCTTCATAGGCGACGAATGCCGAGGCGTGGCATCGCGCATCGAAGTCGATGGCAAGGCACTCTACTTCGTGCTTGTCAAGGCTGCCGACGATGAGACCGGCAACGTGGAATTCCGTTATTACAACACCGCAACGAATACCTTGTATCGCTCGGTTGCCGAGGAGGTACCCTACGAGATAAACAAGGTATATGGTACACCCGATGCACCCGAATACCCCAACTTTGAGCAGTCGGGACGCTACCCCTACGTACTGGATGCAGTGGTGAGCGTAGATCCCGCGACGGTAGGGCTTAAGCCTAGCGAGAGCGACATGCTGATGGCCTTTGTTGACGGGGCACCCCGTGCCATCGTACACAACGCGGCTGACCAAGTGTACACCCTTGAGGTGCGCACCAGAAGCATCGAAGAGAAGGTGACGTTCAAGTACTACAACGCTGCGGCCAATGCCGTATACCGTGCAGTGGAGATGGCTAGTGTAGGTGAGGGTGTATATGGTA
>JBGVOS010000129.1:0-4464 GCA_045126595.1 Bacteroidaceae bacterium
CGCCCGAATATGCTAACTATGCGTACAACGCGTACACCCTGCCACCCGTTTCTCAAACTTATTTACAAAATAAATAATTAATTATCTCTCTTCATACTACATAATTATTTAATTATTCGATATAAAGGGTTCAAAAAGTAGGTGGCAAGGTGTACGCGTTGTACATGGAGAGATGACAACCGACAGACATAGGAATAAGCCCGAAAATCAGAGCCGTCCGTTGGAAAAATCGGACGGCTCTGATTTTTTTATTGCAAGGCTTTGGCAGATTTATCAGACGGCTCTGATTTGTGAGAAGGCTTTGATGCGTATTTTTCGCTCGTTTATTTGTATCTTTAATCTATGCTACGCATAGCTTTAAATTAGGCTGCGGCTCGGAAAAATGCAAGGACTGCCTTAGCACTTGGCTTGTCCAAGAAACTTGCTTTTTCGCTCGCCTTGCACTAATTTTAATCAGTGCTGTGCACTGCTTGAAGGTACGCGGCGCTTCGGAAATATTCAAATAAATTTGATATTTCTCTCAGCTTGCAGTACCTTTGCACCTTAATTGGAAAAATATATATAAACCACATATAAATTATGGAATTAGCAAGCAAATACAACCCGTCCGACGTGGAGGGTAAATGGTACCAGTACTGGTTAGACAACAAACTCTTTCACTCCGAGCCCGATGGCCGCGAGCCCTACACCGTGGTGATACCTCCCCCCAACGTGACTGGTGTGCTCCACATGGGACACATGCTCAATAATACTATTCAGGACATCCTCGTGCGCCGCGCTCGTATGCTCGGCAAGAACGCTTGCTGGGTGCCCGGTACCGACCACGCCTCTATCGCTACCGAAGCGAAGGTGGTGAAGAAACTCGCCGCACAGGGCATCAAGAAGAGCGACCTCACCCGCGAGGAGTTCCTCAAGCACGCGTGGGAGTGGACCGACGAGCACGGTGGCATCATCCTCAAGCAGCTCCGCAAGCTGGGTGCTTCGTGCGATTGGGATCGCACAGCCTTCACCATGGACGAGAAGCGCAGTCAGAGCGTCATCAAGGTGTTCGTAGACCTCTACAACAAGGGCCTCATCTACCGCGGCCTCCGCATGGTAAACTGGGACCCCAAGGCGCAGACTGCGCTCTCAAACGAGGAGGTTATCTATAAGGAGGAGAAGAGCAAACTCTACTACCTCAAATACTACGTTGTAGGTCTCGAGAATGTAGAGGCCGAGGAGGGCATGGTCATTCACAAGGACGACAAGGGCTACTACGCCGTAGTGGCTACCACACGTCCCGAGACCATCATGGGCGACACGGCGATGTGTATCAATCCCAAGGACCCCAAGAACACATGGCTCAAGGGTCAGAAGGTGATTGTGCCTCTCGTAGGTCGCGAGATTCCCGTCATCGAGGACCGCTACGTAGACATCGAGTTCGGTACAGGTTGCTTGAAGGTGACTCCCGCCCACGACACCAACGACTACATGCTGGGTAAGAAGCACAACCTCGAGACCATCGACATCTTCAACCCCGACGGTACACTGAGTGCCGAGGCTGGTATGTATGTAGGTATGGACCGCGTAGAGGTGCGCCGTCTCATCGCCAAGGACCTCGAGGCAGCAGGCCTCCTCGAGAAGGTGGAAGATTATGACAACAAGGTGGGCTACTCGGAGCGTAATGCCGACACTGCCGTTGAGCCTCGCCTCTGCATGCAGTGGTTCCTCCGTATGCAGCACTTTGCTGACATCGCGTTGCCCCCGGTAATGAACGATGAGCTCAAGTTCTACCCCACAAAGTATAAGACTACCTATAACAACTGGTTGGAGAACATCCAGGACTGGTGCATCAGCCGTCAGCTCTGGTGGGGTCACCGCATACCGGCCTTCTTCCTCCCCACTGCAGAGGGTGCCGAGGAGAAATTTGTGGTGGCTGAGACCATCGAGGAGGCTGTTGAGTTGGCACGTAAGATGGAGGGCTACGAGAACATCACGGCTGCCGAGCTCCGTCAGGACGAGGATGCCCTTGACACCTGGTTCTCATCATGGTTGTGGCCCATCTCATTGTTCGACGGCATCAACAACCCCGACAATGCCGAACTCAACTACTACTATCCCACAGCCGACCTCGTGACAGGTCCGGACATCATCTTCTTCTGGGTGGCACGTATGATCATGGCAGGCTACGAGTACAAGGGCGACATGCCTTTCCGCAATGTATACTTCACCGGTATCGTGCGCGACAAACTGGGCCGCAAGATGTCGAAGAGCCTTGGCAACTCGCCCGACCCGCTCGACCTCATCGCTCAGTATGGTGCCGACGGCGTACGTATGGGTATGATGCTCTGCGCTCCTGCAGGTAACGACATCCTTTTCGATGACTCACTCTGCGAGCAGGGTCGTAACTTCAACAATAAGATTTGGAATGCCTTCCGCCTCGTCAAGGGTTGGAACGTAGACGCCTCTATCGCTCAGCCCGAAGCTGCACGCTTGGGTTGCCAGTGGTTCGAGGCTATGCTCACCAAGACCGCCCTCGAGGTGGACGATCTCATGAGCAAGTATCGCTTGAGCGAGGCCTTGATGGCCGTATACCGCCTCTTCTGGGACGAGTTCTCAAGCTGGTACCTCGAGATTGTGAAGCCCGCCTACGGTTGCGCTATCGACAAGCAAACCTACGATGCTACACTCCACTACTTCGACGCACTCCTCCGTCTCCTCCATCCCTTCATGCCCTTCATTACCGAAGAGCTGTGGCAAGCTATCGAGGAGCGCAAGGCTGGCGAGAGCATCATGACACAGAGCGTGAAGATCTTTGCCGACAAGTACGACGAGCAGCTCATCGCCGACGTGGAGACCGCCAAGAGCATCATCAGTGGCGTGCGCACCATCCGTCTCCAGAAGAACATCGCACAGAAGGAGACACTCGCACTCGAAGTCGTTGGTACACACAGCGTAGCAGCTTACAATGCCATCATCGAGAAGATGGGTAACCTCGAAGCTATCAACGTGGTTGAGGCCAAGGGCGATGGCACCTCATCGTTCATGGTAGGCACCACCGAGTATGCCGTGCCTCTGGGTAGCCTCATCGACGTAGAGGCCGAGGTGGCCAAGCTCCAAGCCGAGCTCACCTACCTCGAAGGATTCCTTAACTCCGTGATGAAGAAGCTCTCCAACGAGCGCTTCGTAAGCAATGCTCCCGAGGCCGTAGTAGCTGCCGAGCGCAAGAAACAGGCCGATGCCGAGAGCAAGATTGCTGCCATCAAGGAAACCCTGGAGAAATTGAAGTAATCAAGGATGAACAAGAAGACAATAATTATCATCAGCATCATTGCCGTGCTCCTCATCGGAGCACTGGCATTCCTTGGCATCCGCCTCTCTCAAGCCAACAAGGCCAATGAGGAGATGGTACAACTCTTTGAGTTGGAGAAGGCCGAGATGGAAGATGAGTATAGCACCTTCGCCACACAGTACGACGAGATGCAGATTCTCATCAGTAACGACTCACTCGTAGCTCAGCTCGAACGCGAGAAGTTGCGCACCCAGCAGCTGCTCGAGGAACTCCGTGCCACCAAGGCAAGCAACGCTGCCGAGATTGCCCGATTGAAGAAGGAACTCAAGACCGTGCGTACCGTGATGCGCAGCTACGTGGTGCAGATTGACTCGCTCAACCAGGTGAACACGAAGTTGGAGAAAGAGAACAAGCGCGTGCGCACCCAGTATGCCGAGGCTACCAAGAAGGTAGAGACCCTGCAAGAAGAGGCCAAGAACCTCAGCGACAAGGTGACCCTCGCCGCACAGCTCGATGCAACAAACATCCGCATAGAGCCCCGCAACAAGCGCGGCAAGGAGACCACGAGCGTGAAGAGCGTCATCAAGTTTGCCATCGACTTCACCATCGTCAAGAACATCACCGCCCCCACGGGCGAGCGCACCATCTACGTGCGCATCACCAAGCCCGACGGCTCGGTGCTCACTAAGGATGCCTCACGCACCTTTAAGTACGAAAACACCAAGCTCGAATATAGCATCAAGAAGAACTTCGAGTACACCGGAGAGGAGTACAGCACCACCGTATACTGGGACGTAGAAGAGTTCCTCAACCCCGGCGAATACACCGTCTACCTCTTCTCTGATGGTGTGATGATTGGCGAGAAGAGCTTCGTGCTGGAATGATAGTGTAAGATAATTGGATATAAAAAGGATAGTCGATACCGGCTATCCTTTTTTTTGTTGTCTTTGTTGTTTCTCTCTTCCTTTTCCTTATTTATATAAGTAAGGAATATAAAAAACAAAACGAAGAGCATTGCTCTTCGTTTTGTGGGCAAAGATGGATTCGAACCACCGAAGTCGAAAGACAGCAGATTTACAGTCTGCCCCATTTGGCCACTCTGGAATTTGCCCTGCCACTATTTCAGAAAACGCATTTGCGACAACTTACAACTTGCAACTTGTGCACTTTCTTTTTCTTTGAGCCTCTTGTCG
>JBGVOS010000130.1:0-10514 GCA_045126595.1 Bacteroidaceae bacterium
ATTGGGTCGTGTAGTAGGCAATCCTGAGGCTGCAGAAGGGGCAACCGAAGTTCCACGCATCGAACTCTCGCCACTCGGTAAGGCAGTGGAACAGGATTGGATGCCATCAACGGCGCCGTGTCGGCCTATGGCCGCCAAGTACGCTGCCCCACGCCCATGAACGACTGCGTCGTGCAAATCATCCACGACATAGAGCAGGGCAAGCTGAAACCCGGATTCAACAACTTACGATATTTCAAGTAAAACAAGCCGTAAAGGGATATGGCAGGGGATGCATCGCGCATCCTCTGCTTTTTCTTTTAAAACACAAATGGGCGTGAGAGGTTGGTGAAACTCTACCTCTCCCTCATCAGATGCCGGATGGCCTCGATGGGGTGGAAGAGCATCATCCTGGGACCAGCCCAGCGCATCACCTGCCGCATGCGCTCACGCATAGCGGGCTTGTAGCAGTGGATGGGGCATTTCTTGCATGTGGGCTTGCTCTCGCCAAACGGGCAGCGATCGAGGCGAGCCTCGGCATAACGGAGCAGCTCGGTGCACTCAGGGCACAGAGCCTTGTTCTTCTCGCAGCGGCGACAATAAAGCTTTATCATCAAGGCTACCGTGAGCTTCTCCTTGCTGATGCGACTATTCATTCGCGTCATTTATGCTTTTCGCTTCAACCACTTCTCAGTGAGCCACTTGCGTACGGGCATATCGTACAGCTTGAGTGAAGCGTAGGCTACGGCAATTGACACGAAGAAGAGAGACACGGCCAGCATGATAACGGTTCCCGTGGGGGCATCGGGGTGGTTGCTCATCCACGCTATCTGCATGTAGATGAAGGGAAGGTGGGTGATGTAAAGCGGATAGGAGAGTTCGCCAAGGAAGGTGCAGAGGCGGTTGGCACGCTCGCCCTTGATCTTGCTGCCTGCACCAATGGATACGATGAGGGGAATGAACAGCAGGATGACGACTGCCTCGAAGATGCCGTTGGTCGCTCCGCCCAGCTGGGGCACGAAGAACATGGCGGCAATCATCAGCGAGCACCACCCGAAGGCACCGCGCAGCGAGACGATAGCCTTGAGGCGCGACATCAGAAGACCCACGAGGAAGGGGTATAGCACTCGTATCAGTCCGACATAAAGTTCGCCCGCAGTGAGGCTCCAACCACCATTGACCGTAAAGGGTGCGCCGACGCGGCCATCGAGCAATCCGAACATATCGATGTTGAGCGTGAGGTCAATAGTTCCTATCGCAGCTACAGCGGTGAGGATGGCCAAGGCTGCCGTGGGGAGGAAACGGAAGAACACGGCATACAGGATATTGGCCACATACTCCCAGTAGAGCGACCACGCATTGCCGTTGAATGAGTTGAAGTCCTGCCATCCGCGTATGTCCCACGCGTTGGCCATGGGGAGCATCAGACTGGTGTAGAGGAAGAGCAACAGCACCACCCACCAAGGCGACTGCCCAATGAAGGGGAACACCTCACAGGCACCGAAGTAGTAGAAGCAAAGTCCCAGTAAACCACCCATAATCACCATCGGATGCAGACGCACGATACGACGCTTGAAGAAGCCACCGATGCTCATCTTACCCCACCGATCATCGTAGGCATAGCCCACCACAAAGCCCGACAGGGCATAGAAGAAGTCGACACCGAGGTAGCCGTGCCCCAACACGATGCCACATCCTTCACACAGGTGATATACGAGTACGATGATGGCCGCTACGCCGCGCAGGCCATCGAGAATCTCATAGCGCGGCTTTGAGTTGAGGTAGGTATTCTGCATAGAGTTTTTCGTTTTTGTGATTTACTCTGCAAAGGTAATGCTAAATCAGATTCTAAAAAATAAGATCGAGGAATGTCTATTCCGTTTTTTTTATAACTTTGTCCCCCAATAATAATGAGAAAACAAATCTAATATGAAGAAAAACACACTGAAACGCATCGTAGCTCCGGTATTGGTGGCACTGATGACACTCACCGCAAATGCACAAGAAAGCAGCATCGAAACCTTCCGCACATGGGCACCGACACCACCTATGGGATGGAACTCGTGGGATTGCTATTACAGTTCGGCCAACGAGAAGGTGGTGATGGACAATGCGAGCTACATTGCCGAGAAGGGGCTCGACGAGTATGGATGGGAGTATGTGGTACTCGACATCCGCTGGTATGCCAATCACCCCAGCCTCGGTGGTGGCAACTATAACCAACGCGGCGATCAGGACTGCGTGCTTGATGAGTATGGCCGCTACCTACCTTCGCCTTCGCGATTCCCCTCGTGCATGGTCGATGGAGTAAACCAGGGCTTCAAGGCCATGGCCGACTCAATACACCGCATGGGACTGAAGTTTGGCATACACATCATGCGCGGACTGCCCAAGTATATCCTCAATAACCCTTCGGCCTATAAGCTCAAGGGCAGCGAGAGCACTCCGTGGAGCCAAGTATACACCAACACCACACCTGAGTGTACCTGGCTGAAGGATAACCTCACCATACAGAATAACGAAGCAGGGCAGCTCTATTACAACAGCATCTTTGACCTTTATGCCGAGTGGGGCGTGGACTTCATCAAGATTGACGACCTGAGCCGTCCCTTCCACACCGACGAGATACGTATGATACGTAAGGCCATAGACCAGACGGGACGCCCCATTGTGCTCTCGCTGAGCCCCGGTAAGACCCAGTTTGAGTATGCACAGGACTGTCTCGAGAATGCCAATATGTGGCGCATGATGGACGACTTGTGGGACACATGGAGCGGCGTTGACCTCGTATTCCGCGAAGCTGCCGAATGGGCCCAGTATGCCCGCCCTGGCAACTATGCCGACTGCGACATGCTGCCCTTGGGACACATCGCTGCTACCATCGGCGATCCGGGCTACTGCAGTGCCGATAAGGGACATTGGACCAACCTCACCCAAGACGAGCAATACACCGTGATGACGCTTTGGGGCATCTGCCACTCGCCGCTCTTCTTCGGCGGTGACATGACGAAGAACGACGACTTCACCAACTCGCTGCTCACCAACGAGGAGTATCACCAGATGCACAAGTATGGCGTGGAGGCACACGAGGTGTCTACCAATGAGGATAACGGACACACCGTGTGGACTAGCATAGACCCCGCCACAGGAAACCGCTACCTAGCACTCTTCAACCGCGCCACCACACGTTGGGTCGTAGGCAGCAAGGCGCTCTACTGCAGCGAGACGGTGGCTTACACTACTGACGGACACACCGTAGAGGTCGATATCAAATGGCCAGAAGGAAGCAAACAACTGGTTCTCGTGGTGGACGACGGCGGCGACAACTACAACTACGACCATGGCGACTGGATAAACCCCACCCTCGTGCTTGCCGACGGCAGTGAGGTGGAGCTCACAGGCAAGTATCTCACACGCACCTATACGGCATCCTACTTCAACCGCGTCAATGAGAATAAGAACGTAGACCATGGTGGTGCCATGAAGGTGCTGGGACAGACCTACGAGCGCGGATTCTCTACCGATGCCAACGCAGCACTCTTCTTCACCATCCCCGACGAAATGGAGGTGGTGCGCTTCAAGGCGCTCGCAGCAGCCGATGATAGTGGCATAGGGCAGACGGGATCGACCACCACACTGCGCTTCATGGTGTTTGACCAAAACCCCATCACCAGCGAAACAGCGGCCTATGCTGCACGTTCGGGACTCATCTCACGCACAGGCACCAAATCGGCCATGCTCGAAGCCGACATCACAGGCTCAGAGCAGCTCATCATCAAGGTGAGCAATGCTGGCGACGGATTTGCCTACGACCGCGCCAACCTCATCAACCCCGTGCTCATCGACAAAGAGGGCAACGAGACATCACTCACTACCTATAAGCATACTTCATACACCTCGGAGTGGGGCAGCCTACATGTCAACCGCAATGTAGAGGGAGGCGCGCTGGTGGTGGAAGGAAAGACCTACAGCCTTGGACTGGGACTGAATGCCGAGTGTACACTCATCTATGACCTACCCAAGGGACACGACTACGTGAAGTTCAGCGCGCTGTGTGGCTATGACTCCAGCTGCGATCGCGACAACACCAGTTCGTCGGGCACCACAATGGAGTTCCTCATCTCACGCTCTCAGCCCAAAGCGGCTACCATCAGCGTCGATCTCACTCAGTTTGGATATGGGGCCGATGAGGAAGTTCCCCTCCACGACATCTGGGCCAATGAGAGTGCGGGTACCACAAGCGGCACACTCAGCGTCGAGGTACCGAGACACGGAGTTAAGCTCTACCGCCTGGGCGATAATATTCCTCAAGGCATAGACAGAGAGAACATAAGCTATCCCTCGTCACCCGACATCTACACGCTGCAGGGCATGAAGTTCAACAACGCTGCTCATGAACTCTCTAGAGGAATCTACATCGTTGAGGGGAAGAAGATGGTAGTCAAGTGAACAGACATAAGTGAGATTATTACGAGCCGCAAAAACATTGCGGCTCGTTTTTTTGGGTGGTAATATTCTCTATGGCTCGCCAAGGTATTCAAAGATGAGTTGCACCTGCCGTCGGGTCAGTCGGCGCGAGGCACGCTGGTAGCCCACACGCTCAAGGGCAGGGAGCAGTCCGTGGGCCGAGGTGATATACTTGTGTAGCAGGCGCAGAGCCGAGGAGCGCGGGGCACCAGGGAAGTAGAGCTGGGCGAGCTCGCTTTTGGTGAGGGAGGAGGGAGGCCTCTCCCCATAAGTTGCTTTGCAACACTCCTTAGAAGAGATAAATCTCTCGTCGTCGCAAATAAAGTTCGCCGCCTGGTAGAGAGGCCACGTGGTTGAGAAGGGCTATCGCCAGCAGTTCAGTCACCTCGGCACGGTAGGGCTCCGAGGAGGCTATGGAGTAGATGGTGTGGAGCTGCAGGCTGGTGTCGTCCCAATCTTTCGGTGCGGGATGCCGCTTCACGAAATGACGGCATGGCAGCAGGTGCTGATGGTGCCTTTCGGGCACGAAGGCCATAATCTGCCCCTGGGTGTCGGGCGCCACCTCGAATATCTCGACATAGGTGTTCTCGGGTAGGATGAGGATGTCGCCACCTACCACTACATGCTCGGTGAAGTTGATCTCGAGACGTGCCTCTCCCGAGAGCACTCGCAGCAGGCGATAGTCCTTCACGATGAGTGGAAAGCGCACCTTGTCGAACAGCTGAAGCCCCACCTTGTTGACTGCCATATCGAGGTTAAGTGCCAAGCGGTCGCGGATGAGCAGTTGCTCGAAGCGCACCTCTGACTTCTTGATGATGGAGGAGATGAGCCCAATGTCCAGCGGGCGGAAGCGTTCCTTGTCGTTCTTCATAACTTGGTTATTTTCATTGCAAAGATAATGAATATCGCCTGAAATATGCTCTTCTTGCAAAGAATGATTACAAAAAGGACATTATCTGCCAAGAATAGACAATGCCGGTACGGAGAAGAATGGCGTACTTTGCAGCGAATGATTGAGTTTATGAAGTTAAAAGCTCCTAACTCATATAATATTACAACCTATGAAACGAATATTGCTATTGACTTCGCTGCTGGCTTCGCTGGCAGTATGTGCACAGCCGAGTGTGGAGCGGTGCAAGGAGATGGCGCGCGAGCACTATCCGCTCATCAGACGGTATGGGCTGATAGAGCAGAGCCGCGACTACACGCTGAGCAATGCGGCCAGGGCATGGCTACCGCAGGTGACACTCTCGGGTCAGGCCACGCTGCAGTCCGATGTGGTGAGCTGGCCCGAGGAGTTCGAGTCGATGCTGGCCATGCAGGGGCTCGACATGCCGGGCATACGCCGGGACCAGTACAAGGTGCAGATTGATGTGCAGCAGACCCTCTGGGATGGCGGGAAGAGCAGTTCTGACCGGGCCATCGCCGAGTGCGAGGCCGCTCAGGAGTGTATGAGTACCGAGGTGGAGCTGTATGCGGTAGACAGCCGTGTGGAGGATATCTACTTCGGCATACTGCTGATGCAGGAGCAACAGCGGCAGTTGGGAGAGATGATGCAGCGCTTGCAGACCAACCTCGACCAAGTAGATGCTCTCGTGGAGAACGGTATGGCCATGCAGGCCGATGCCGATGCTGTGGAGGTGCAGCTGCTGACGCAACGGCAGAGCCTCAGTCAGGTGGAGGCCCGCCTGCAGAGCTTCCGCCGCATACTGGGCCTCTTCATCGGTGAGGAGTTGGGCGAGGCACCGCTGCCTATGCCTGTGGCCGAAGAGCCTGTGGGGTACAGTCTGGAGCGTCCCGAGCTGCGTCTTATGGATGCACAGATGGCTTTGCTGCAGGCACGAGAGCAGATGGTCGATGTGTCGCTCGCTCCGCGTGTGGCACTTTTCGCGCAGGGCTACTACGGCTACCCGGGGCTCAACATGTTTGAGAATATGATGAGCAGCCGATGGAGCCTCAACGGCATTGTTGGGGTGCGCATGAACTGGAATATCAGCAGTCTGTATACGCTGAAGACATCGCGCAGGCAGTTGCAGAACGCACGCGACAATGTGGCGCTGCAGCGTGAGGTGTTTGCCTTCAACAGCCGCTTGCAGGCCGAGCAGGAACGTGCTGAAGTGTGCCGCATACGTGAGGCCATCGCGGACGATGACCGCATAGTGGCACTGCGCAGCCGGGTGCGCGAGGCTGCCGAAGCACGCTTGCAAGAGGGTGTGATCGACACGCACGACCTGCTAGGCAAGATCAGTGATGAGACCACTGCTAAGATAGCCCGCAGCACTCATCAGATAGAACTGGTAAAGGCCATTTATGATTTGAAGCATACGTTAAATAAATAGGATTATGAAAAAAGAAATATATACAATCATTGCCGCCCTGATGTGCGGTGCATGTGCTGACAAGGCTACGTACGATGCCTGCGGCACTTTTGAGGCCGAGGAGATACTGGTGTCATCGCAAGGCACCGGGCAGTTGGTATGGTTCGATGTGCGTGAAGGGGCACGGGTAGAACCGGGTGCCGTGCTGGGAGTGATTGATACGGTACAGCTGCATTGGCAGAAGGTGCAGCTGGAGGCGCAGGCCGAAGCCATCCGCAGTGCACGCCCCGACATACGTAGTCAGCTCTCGGCCATAGAGAGCCAGATAGGTACACTCAAGGCTGAGAAGTTGCGCATAGAGAAACTGGTGGCCAAGAATGCCGTACCCACCAAACAACTCGACGACCTCAACGCCCAGTTGCAGGTGCTCGAGAGGCAGCGCGTGGCGCAGCAGTCCGCCTTGTCGGGCAACACCTCAGCCGCCGACTACAATGCCGAGGCCATAGCGGCACAGATAGCCATCGTGGAGGACCGCATTGCCAAGTGCCGTATAGCCTCGCCCATCGGGGGGACCGTACTGGCCAAGTACAAGAGCGCAGGCGAACTGGCTGGCATGGGCACACCGCTGATGAAGGTGGCCAACCTCGATGCCATGTATCTGCGTGCCTACTTCACCTCCAACCAGCTGGCCTCACTCAACCTCGGCGATGAAGTGGAGGTGACAGCCGACTTTGGTGGCGACCAGCAGTATGCCTACAAGGGTACGGTGATGTGGATAGCCTCGGAGAGCGAGTTTACCCCCAAGGCCATACAGACACGCAACACACGCGCCAACCTCGTGTATGCTGTGAAGATTGCCGTAAAGAACGACGGACGTCTGAAGGTTGGCATGTATGGGGAAGTGACATTGAATTGAAAGAAAGCTAAAATGCCATCCATCAGAGTAGAAAACATATCGAAGCGCTACGGCACACTCACTGCTCTCGACGGAGTATCCTTCGAGGTGGAGCGTGGCGAACTCTTCGGGTTCATTGGCCCCGACGGTGCCGGCAAGACCACGCTGTTTCGCCTGCTCACCACGCTGATGCTCCCCGACGGAGGTAGCGCCACCGTCGACGGGCTCGATGTCGTCACAGACTATAAGTCCATCCGTCAGATAGTGGGATACATGCCCGGGCGCTTCTCGCTCTATCAGGACCTCTCGGTGGAGGAGAACCTGGAATTCTTTGCCTCGCTCTTTGGCACCACCATTGCCGAGGGGTACGACCTCATAGCTCCCATATACCGTCAGATAGAGCCCTACAAGACGCGCCGTGCCGGACGCCTGTCGGGCGGCATGAAGCAGAAACTCGCCCTCTCCTGTGCCCTCGTGCACAAGCCTCGCGTGCTCTTCCTCGATGAGCCTACCACGGGAGTAGATGCCGTGAGCCGCAGCGAGTTTTGGGATATGCTCCACACCCTGCGCCAGCACGGCATCACCATCCTCGTGTCGACACCCTACATGGACGAGGCCAGCCGTTGCGACCGCATAGCCCTCATCAACGCAGGCAAGGTATTGCGCATCGGTACCCCCGACCATATCACTGATGAGGGGGCAACACTCGAAGATACATTCATCAGACTAATCCAGGAGGAGTATGGGAAACATCATATCGGTTAGGAATCTCACCAAGCAATTCGGTACCTTCCGCGCGGTCGACAACATATCGTTCGATGTGGCACAGGGCGAGATCTTCGGTTTCCTCGGAGCCAATGGTGCTGGCAAGACCACAGCCATACGTATCCTCTGCGGACTGAGCCGCGCCACCTCGGGCACGGGCAGCGTGGCCGGGTGCGACATCACGACCGAGAGCGAAGACATCAAACGCAACATTGGCTACATGTGTCAGAAGTTCTCCCTCTATGAGGACCTTACCGTGCTGGAGAACATGGAGCTCTACGGTGGCATCTACGGTATGCACCGCAAGGAGATACTTGCCAAGGCCGAAGCCATGCTCACCGAGCTCGAGTTCTGGCATCACCGTCACGACCTCGTGCGCAGCATCCCTGCCGGATGGCGACAGAAGCTGGCCTTTACCGTGGCCAACCTGCATGCCCCCAAGGTCATCTTCCTCGATGAGCCTACGGGCGGTGTCGACCCCCTCACGCGCCGACAGTTCTGGGGGATGATACGCCGCGCCGCCGCTGCCGGTACCACCGTGTTTGTCACCACACACTATATGGATGAGGCTGCCCTGTGTGACCGCGTGTCCATCATGGTCGACGGGCGCATCATGGCGCTCGGCACGCCCGAGGCACTCATCAGCAAGTACCAAGTGAAAAATATGGACGAGGTGTTCCGAACCCTCGCCCGCAATGCCGTAAGGAATGAATAGATTTGCCCATTTCGTTAAGAAGGAGTCGCTGCATATCTTGCGCGACACGCGCACCATCCTCGTGGTCATAGGCATCCCCATCGTGCTCACCCTGCTCTTCGGCTTTGCCATATCCACCGATGTCAACAATATCAACATAGCCGCCTGTGCACCCCACCGCACGGCTGCTGTACACGATGCCGTGGCGCGTGTCAGCCACACTCCACTCTTCACCTTCAAGGGGTATGTCGATCCCGATGAGGTCGACAAGGTTCTGCGCACCGGCACTGCCGAGGCCGTGATGGTCTTTGCCGACGACTACGACCGCATCGTGGCAGGCACTGCCGGAGTGCCCGGCTGCGGTTTGCAGCTTGTGCTCGACGGCTCCAACCCCAACGTGGCCGCCTCGGCTTCGGCCTACCTCATGCAGACACTCGGCGGTATGGCTGCCGTCTTGCCCATAGATACCCACATCCTCTACAACCCCCAGATGAAGAGTTCCTACAACTTCGTGCCCGGCATCCTCGGCATGATCTTCATCCTCGTATGCGCCATGATGACCTCCATATCCATCGTGCGTGAGAAGGAGCTGGGCTCCATGGAGGTGCTGCTCGTATCGCCCGTCAAGCCACTGTGGATTATCGCTGCCAAGATGATTCCCTACTTTGTACTCAGCTGTATCAACCTGCTTACCGTACTGCTCATCGCCCGCTATGCCCTTGGCGTACCCATGACAGGCAGCATGGGAGGCATCATCCTCATATCGGGTATCTATATCGCCCTCGCCTTGGGCTTCGGATTGCTCGTCTCCACCGTTACCGACAAGCAGATGGTAGCGCTGCTCATCTCCGGCATGGTGCTCATGCTGCCCATCATGATGTTCTCCGGCATGCTCTTCCCCACCGAGAACCTGCCCCTCGTGCTCCGTCCCATCACCTACATCGTCCCCGCACGGTGGTATATCGATGCCATGCGCAAACTGATGATCGAGGGACTCGCCTTCCACGATGTGCTGCTCGAGCTTGGCATCCTCGCCGCGATGACTATCGGCATCATCCGTGTGGCATTGATGAAGTTTAACGACCGTTTGGAATAACTTGACCACTATGAGCGTACTACGAACCCTAATCATTAAAGAGCTGCGGCAGTTTCGCCGCAACCCCTTCCTCCCCAAGCTGGTAGTGGGCTTTCCCCTCGCCATCGTCCTCATACTGCCCTGGATAGCCAACATGGATGTCAAGGGCGTGAGCGTGGGCATTGTTGATGCCGACCGCTCCGACGTGTCGCGCCGCATCACCTCGCATGTCGAGGCCTCCGAGTACCTGCGCCTCCACTACCTCTATGCCGACTACCCCTCTGCGCTCACCGACCTCGAAGACGGGCACATCGATGCCAT
>JBGVOS010000131.1:0-8420 GCA_045126595.1 Bacteroidaceae bacterium
CCATGAGTGTCTTTGGCAGCGGATGGGTATGGCTTGCCGTAGACACTGAGGGGCGTCTGCAGATTGTGAAGGAGATGGGAGGTGGCAACCCCTGGCGGCGCGGACTGACGCCGCTGCTCGGCATTGACTGCTGGGAACATAGCTGGTATCTCGACTACGCCTTCGACAAGGCAGCCCACTATAATGGACTATGGGACATTATGAACTGGGAGGTGGTGGAGAGCAGGCTGCCGCTATAAGAAATGCCAATAATGCTCTCTCATACTTAAATAAATTACGTAGTCTTTCGCATAATCAAAAATTTGCACTAATTTTGAAAAATCAAATTGTGATACCATGCGAAGAATCATCAGCACTGTACTCTCCCTTTTCCTGTTGGCAGGTGTGCTCAAAGCCCAGTCGGTAGGTCTTGTGCTTAGTGGCGGGGGAGCTAAGGGTATCACGCACATCGGAATCATACAGGCATTGGAAGAAAACGATATCCCTATTGATTACGTTGCCGGAACTTCCATCGGGGCTATCATTGGCGGTTTGTATGCGATGGGGTATACGCCCCAGGAGATGCTCGACCTGTTGGCTTCCAAGGAGTTCCAGCAATGCTATTCGGGAGAGGTGGACAAGGACAACACCTACTACATCAAGCAGAACGACCCCACTCCTGAACTTTATTCCATCCAGGCTACATTGGGGGACTCTACGAAAGCAGTACAGGCTCTGCCGCTCAGTCTCATCGACCCTATCCACATGAATATAAAGATTCTCGAGCTCTGCATACAAGCTACTGCGGCTTGTAAGGAGAATTTCGACAGTTTGTTTGTTCCTTTCCGGTGTGTGGCTGCTGATGTCTATAATAAAAAGGAATTGGTGTTTAGTCGAGGGGACCTGGGCAATTCGGTGCGTGCTTCCATGACCTTCCCTCTCGTATTCCGCCCTATCAAGATAAATGGTGTGTTGGCTTACGATGGTGGCATATATAACAATTTCCCTGCCGATGTGATGAAGCGCGATTTTAATCCGGACTATATTATAGGTAGTGTAGTGTCGAGCAATCATGAGCAACCTTCCGATGACAACATCGCGGCGCAAGTGGAAAGTTTGATTATGCAGACCAGTAATTATGAGTTGCCCGACACGAACGGTATACTTATGAGTTTCGACTTGCAGGGTGAGGTGGGCTTGCTCGACTTTGACAAGGCGCAGTATCTGTTTGATCTCGGTTATAGTACAACACTTCAACTCATAGATTCTATTAAAGGTCAGGTATGTCGCACTATACCATTGGATACGGTCAATAAACGGCGCGAGGCATATAAGCAGGCACTTCCCGAAGTAGTGTTCAAGAATATCACAATAGACGGAACCACTGCACAGCAACGACGATATGTTATGAACGAAATACGTCCTGCGGGACATCGGTATGTGCGGTTCAAGGACTTTAAGAAGGCTTATTTCCGTTTGATGTCCGAGAATGCTGTTAAGGAGATTTTCCCTACGGCTACATACAATCCAAGGGATAAGGCCTTCAACCTCCATCTCGATGTTTCCATGAAGGATAAACTTGCATTGGCCTTTGGTGGAGGACTCTCTACCAACAATATCAACCAGATATACTATGGATTTAACTATAATCATATAGGTCGTCATTCTACGGAGGTGTTGCTCGATGGACAATTCGGACGTGTGTACAATAATGTACAGCTGATGAGCCGCGTCAATCTTTCAACCGATATTCCTATGTCGTTCCGTGTGATAGGTTCGCATTCCGTCATGAATCATTTCAAACAGAGCTTCCTCTTTTCAGACAATACAGCGCCTGCGTTTAACAAGCAGACTGAAAGTTTTGTTAAGGTGAAACTCGCTCTTCCTTTTATTACCCGGCACAAAGCTGAGTTCGGTATAGGCTATGGAAAACTTACCGATAGGTATCTGCAGAATGGAATTATTGATTTGAGTAATCTGGAGTATAACACCAATATCTATTATTTGTGGGGTGGGTCGTTGCTCTTTAAGCGTAATTCGCTCAATGCACCTCAATACGCAACAAAAGGGGTGTCGCAGCAGATTTTGGCGCAAATATTTACAGGTACAAGTTCTTATACCCCCAGCGCCTTGCAGCAGGAGGTTTCGTCCAAGGAGGATGTCTCGTGGCTTCAGTTGGGAATCAAGGATCAGCACTATCTGCAGTTCAGACACAATATTACATTGGGTACATATCTTGAGGGATATTATTCTTCGCGTAGCCTTGGTCCTGACTACACGGCTACCATGCTGCAGACTGGAGTCTTTGCTCCTACGCCGAGCATGCTGTTTACCTATAATCCCACATTCCGTGCCAATCAATACGTTGCGGCAGGTCTTAAGCCTATTTACATGTTTAATCCTTACTTGCAGCTTCGTCTTGAGGCGTACGCCTTTGTTCCTATTTGTCCAATCTTGTCAGGTGAGGGAGGAAAGGCCTATTACGGTAAACCGTTTTCTACTATAGAGTATATTGAGGAATTGTCTGTTGTGGGGCGGTTCTCAACTTTTGTTATTAGTGCCTATCTCAATCATAATAGTTCCGCCCCTCAGAAAATAAATGCAGGTATTTCGTTGGGTTGGTATATACAGAATAACCGGTTTATTGAGCAATGAGGTGGGTTTTTGAGGATGAATGTTTCAAAAGAAAGGAAAAAAATAAGTTTTTTTGAAAAAAAAGCCGGATAAGTTTTGTTGTGTCAAAAAAACGTTGTACCTTTGCATCGCAATTGAGAAAAACAATGGCTCCATAGCTCAACTGAATAGAGCATTTGACTACGGATCAAAAGGTTATAGGTTTGAATCCTATTGGAGTCACTCAGAGCAAGAGACGAACATCGTTCGTCTCTTTTTTTATATATCTGCTATTGGGACATAATAAAACAGGATGGCTAAGCCATCCTGTTTGCTGTATTGCTTTTTAGCTCTTTATTCTGCAGCAGTCGCTAAGGGAGAGGCTTGATTGTATGTACGTGTAGCCAATTCCTTGTCGAGCATATACATGCCATACTTGTTCCCTTCTACGGCTTCTACTGCCGCAATCATTTCTCGGGCGCTCTCTTCCTCTTCCACTTGTTCGTCAATAAACCATGCGAGGCGGTTGATAGAGGCGAAGTCACGGTCTTCGTTGGCGATAAATGCAAGGTTGTTAATCATGCTAGTCACTTTCTTCTCATGCTCGAGTGTTTGGGTGAACATGGCGAGCAGGCTGTCCCAGTGGGTGGGTACCTCATCAATAGGGAGTAGTGTTACCTTGGCATCGCGTGAGTTGAGATAGTTCATGAAGATGCGGGCATGATCCTGTTCCTCGAGATATTGTACATAAAACCAGTTGGCTACGCCCTTGAACCCTTGGGCCTCGGCGTCCATTGACATGGCAAGATAGAGGTAGGCCGACCACAGTTCGGCATTGATTTGTGTGTTGATCGCTTCGTGGAGTTTGTTGCTTAACATGATGCTTGGACGGTTAGTGGTTAGTATTAAAAATTAGTGGGTAGTATGATGCCTGTCGCTAATCACTACCCACTAATAGCTTGTCTTATGAAAGTTAGAGCTCAGTCTTCCATACTCCGTGTAGGTTGCAGTACTCGTATACTGCTACAGGCTTGCCTGAGCATGTGCAGATTTCAGCTTCAGCCTTGCCCTCGTGAGGAAGATCGATGCGGATGCCGCCATTCTCCATCTCTACATAGATGAAGGCGATGTGGTGGTCTTCGGTCATGGGGTGGGGGACACTGCCTACTTCTACCTTGATGCGACAATCGTTGAGGCGGGTTACTACGGGAAGGTGCTTTTCTACGCTGGCATCTACGGTATTTACGGTAAGTTCTTTCATCTTTTCGCCGCAGCATACTACGGGAACCTTAGAGTCTACCACTTTCTGTATTACATTACCACAATGCTCGCATTTGAAAAATTTTACTGCCATAATTCTATTTATTTTTTAAGGTTAATATTCTTTTTTAGTGTTTAGAGCTTAATGGCTCATCGTTTATTGTTAATGTTCTTTATTTATTTGGGTACAAAGGTAAGCGATTGATTTTGTCTATGCAAATACATTTTGTCTATAGGCTTATAGACAGCATCAACTCTTTATGGTAACAATTTTCGTTATTGTTTTGTTCTGTAGTAGGCGTCATACAGGTAGGTCAGCTCTTCCTTGCGCGCTCCGAGTGACTGTAACAAGCGGATATCGGAATGTACCGAATCGGCAAATGTGGGGGGCTCGGTATGTGATTCTTCATCGTAGGGCTCTGCGGCTTGGAGTTCCTCGGCGCGGCTCATGCAGCGGAAGCAGGCATCGCGCTGTCCTTGTAGCCAATAGTTGTAGGCGGCATGCTTCCAATCGGTAGCGGTGAGCTCATCGGCATGCTCGGCTATCATGCGCTTGTAGTACTTGGCGGCTTGTGTGCCCTGTTCGCTCATGAAGCAGCATTCGGCCAGCAGACGTAATGATTTGAGCGACTCGGGGTGATGATAGTCGAGCTTGTGCAGGCGGGGTAGCGCCTCTTCATATTCGCCCAGTTCGTAGAGCAGTTCGGCCACGTGGTAGGTGAGGCTGAGGTTGTCAGGTTTCATCGTTTCGGCCGTTTCGTAGTATTCAAGCGCTTTGTCATAATGGTTCGCGGCGCGATGGCACTGTGCCAGATGGTGGATGGTCCAGTAGCTGTCGGGCTTCATGAGGTCGGCCTTGCTGTAGGCTTCGATAGCGTCATCATACAATTTCATCTTCTGATAGCAGAGTCCTAACTGTTGAAGCTGGGCGGCCTCCATACGCTCGGGGTGATGACCTGCGAGGCGAATGAAACATTCAATGGCCCGGAGGTAGCGCTTTAGTTTGATGTTGAGACCGATGAGTTTGAACAGGCGGTCGGGTTCCACGATGAGGTTGTAGAGTGGATTGGTATGTGCTGTGCCCAGTACGATGTGGTTGAAGGGATTGTCAAACTCCTGTGCATTGGAGAACAGTCTGAAGAAGCGGTAGAGGTTCTGTACATACTGGCGCAGGATGCTCTGTGTGGTCTGTCGTGATAGTCGCTTCAGGTCGGGTATGTCGGCACTCTCCTTGAGGGCGCGGTTCTGCTCGTCGAGTTGACTCATCATGGCCTCACGCTGCATCTGCGGTATTTCGCGAATGGCGTAGCAGAAGGAGTACTTGTCTGAGTCGCACATGTAGGCAGATTGCAGTATGGTTTCGGCAATGGGATTGCTTGTGCCGGGGGTACCTATGATAGCGAGCATGTCGGCCTGCCATGTATCGAAGGGGCGGAACCAGTTGCTTATCGTATAGAAGAACGGGTAGCGCTTGAGCTGCGAGAAAGTGCTCATGTTTACGTCCACACCCTCCATCTGCCATTCGGTGATTTCGCGCATGCTCTCTTCGAGACCGCTTTCGTACATCCACTGTTCCCAGTCGGGGTTGATGTCGTCGGCATTTGTCTCTTCTATATTTATATTCGGCATGCGGCGTAGCTTGGGGTTCTTCATCAGTTCGGGGATAATTTCCTCGCGCATCTTGCGGTCCACCTCTTCGGTGTCGGTGCTACGGATGAACTGCAGGATGACTTCACATACCTGATCGCCAAACTGTGGGTCTTCGCTCAGAAGTTCGAGTCGCGCCTTCGCCTCGCTGTAGTAGGCTATGCGGCCACCCCAGCAGTAACAGGCGATGACGATACCTACTAAGGCACGCATGCTCACCATGGTTTCGGGGTGGTAGTAAGCGTCGCATAGAAAGAGTAGCTTCAGAGGGTCGAACATGCGAAGCAAGCTCAGTGTTACGGCGCTCACGATGGTGCACTGGTCGGTCTGTGTGATGGTGGGCGACAGCAGCATGGCATCGGCCTCGGCAGCTGTGGCAGCTGTCCATGCCCCCTGTGTCCATAGGTCGGTGAAGAGCGCTGCCAACTGTTTGTCGTGCGTAGTGACAAGCTGGTGTAGCGCCTCGCCATCGGTGATGCTGCGTGTGCATTCGGCAAAGGCTTCAAGCTGTAGACGATAGGTATGGAGCGACTCGCGGCGGGCGCTCTTGTGCTGTGAGGTGTAGTAGGGCATTTCCTTGGCGCCATGTGCGGCAAGAACGCAGCGGTCGCTCAGCTGTAAGGCATGACCCACGAGCTGCTGATACACACGGTCGCGCTCGGGGTCCTGGATGTCCTGCTTGAAGTAGTCGATGAGTGCATCATACGTGGCTTTGATTCCGCCCAACTCATACTCCAGTTCGGTAAGTCCCGCCTCGCGAATCTCTTTCGCAAGGTCTTCTATGAATAAGTAAAATTGATTTTTTTCAATGAGGTCAATCCTTTGACCCGACAAACGGTCTATCTTCACAGTCGTAGTCTTTTGTTTTCTTCTTATTATCGAACGTCTAATTTTATACAAAGTTCGCTAAGTTTCTTGAACTATGCAAACGAATTCTCGTGATTTATACATTATATATTATATTAATGGTGGCTTGAAGTGGTTGGTCTGCTGATTTCGGTGCACCGTTAATATGCCTGCTTTTACTGTTTTCTCAAATTGGGTATACTCATTTTTTCTAATGGCTTAACCTGATTTTTCTCGTCGCTCTACTCATTTTTTTTATTGGGTATACCCGATTTCCGGCTTGCATGAATGCGAATGTCTCTATTGCATATGAGCACCTGAAAAGTGCTTGGTTTTGGTAAAATACTGCTAAGTGTAAAAAATATATAGTAAGTGTGGGTGGAATTTGTTTTAGTAAGTTTTATTTAAACGTCGTAGTGGCCATATTCCGTTATTTGCTGTCTCTTCCAAGAAAATGTTCTTGAAAATATAATAAAAAACATGAAAACACCATTTTTTGTAAAATAATCCTAAAAGTTTTGGTCGTTTCTAAATAATATTTATTACTTTTGGGCAATTTATAGGAACACTATTTAATAATCTAAGCTATGGGATATTTAAGATTCGACAAGACGTTAATGACGAACTTAGAAGAATCGCTCCCTCGCGAGATATTGCGTACCAATAGGTCGGGCGCGTATAGCTGCTCTACCATTATTGACTGCAATACGAGAAAGTACCATGGATTGCTCGTTATCCCCATCCCCGAGATGGACGATGAGAATCACGTACTACTTTCGACCCTCGATGAGACAGTGATTCAGCACGGCGCCGAATTCAACCTTGGCGTTCACAAGTATTCGGGTAACAGCTTCAGTCCGCAGGGACACAAGTACATCCGAGAGTTTAACTGGGAGCGTGTGCCGACCACCATCTACCGTGTCGGTGGCGTAATCCTCAAGAAAGAGAAGGCTTTCGTGCACCACGAGAACCGTATCCTCATTCGCTATACCTTGCTTGATGCACATTCGCCTACGACACTGCGTTTGCGTCCCTTCATGGCGTTCCGCAGCGTACGTCAGTTTACACATGAGAACTGGCAGGTGAACAAGAGCTATCAGGAGGTGGACAACGGTATCAAAACATGTATGTACCCCGGCTACCCCGAACTCTACATGCAGACTAACAAGAAGAGTGAGTTTGTATACAATCCTGACTGGTATCGTGGCATGGAGTATCCCAAGGAGCAGGAACGTGGTTATCACTTTAATGAAGACCTTTACGTGCCCGGCTATTTCGAGGTACCCATCAAGAAGGGTGAAACCATTATCTTCTCGGCCGGTATCTCTGAGGCTTCTTCACGCAAGTTGAAGCAGATGTTCGAGCACGAATATGAAATCCGCCCCCCGCGCGATACCTTTAAGAATAGTATGGTTATTGCCGGTCACCAGTTCCACAACTTGCAGGGCGACCGCCACTACATTTTGGCTGGCTATCCCTGGTTCAAGTGCCGTGCCCGCGATATGTTCGTATCGCTTCCTGGCTTGACGCTGGCCGTTGGTGAGATGGGCGAGTTCCAGTCTGCTATGAAGACCGCTGCTGAGGCTATCAATGACTTTATCAACGAGCGTCCCAGCGAGTGCAAAATTTATGAGATGGAGCATCCTGATGTGTTGCTCTGGGCCGTATGGACCTTACAGCAGTATGCTAAGAAGACCTCATTGAAGCAGTGTTGGGACGAGTATGGCCAGTTGTTGCAGGACATCATCGAGTATATCCGCCACGGAAAGCACGATAACTTGTTCCTCCACGACAACGCATTGCTCTATACCAACGGTAAGGACAAGGCCGTGACATGGATGAACTCTACTGCCAACGGTCGTCCCGTAGTGCCTCGCACCGGTTATGTAGTAGAAATCAACGCTTTGTGGTACAATGCTCTCCGTTTCGTGGCCGATGTCAACCACGTAGGAGGCAATGAAGAAATGTCCGAGACATTGAATGACCTCGCACAGCGTTGTCAACTCTCATTCGTAGGCAAGTTCCTCAACGAGCATGGTTGGCTGTTCGACTATGTGGATGGTGACACTCCTGAC
>JBGVOS010000132.1:0-3238 GCA_045126595.1 Bacteroidaceae bacterium
TTTAACTTTGTTAATTTACTCATAATCGTACGATTCATTTGCTAGCGAGTGCAAAGTTAATATATGCCCTTAGGGACGAGTCAAGAGAAAAATGAAATATTTTCAGCAGAAAATTAAAAATAGGCAATATTATATGTCGCATTTGTATTGGGTCCTATTTTAGACTACATAGAAGACTACACGCCAAAAATAAGTTAGAGTTCAAACGATTTTACAAGCAAAGTCGTTTCACAATACAAAAGAATAATATCTTGTGTATAAACAAATTCGGCGGTAAAAATAATTCACCGCCGAAAAAGTGCAACCAGATAGACTACCTCTTTTTTTATTATTGTATATAAAACAGGTATATCCGCGATATGCTGTGGGTATACCTGTTTTTTATCTTGCTTACTTCAGCTTGTCGTTCCAGAAGTTGAGCATCTTGGTGAAGATATAGTAGCGGGTATTGCCGCCGTAGATGCTGTGGTTGCGGTTGGCGTAGTAGAACATGTCGAACTGCTTGTCGGCCTGCACCAAGGCTTCGGAGAACTCGATGCTGTTGCGCACGTGTACATTGTCGTCGGCCATGCCGTGCATGAGCAGGAGGCTGCCGTTGAGGTTAGCGGCACGGTTGATGGGCGAGGTCTTCTCGTAGTTCTCGTTCTCCTGAGGGGTGCGCATGAAACGCTCGGTATATACCGTATCGTAGAACTTCCAGTGGGTGGGGGGCGCTACGGCGATACCGGCCTTGAAGACGGGCTCACCTGAGGTCATGGACATCAGGGTGTTATATCCTCCGAAACTCCATCCCCAGATACCGATACGGCTACCGTCCACGTAGGGTAGGGTGGCGAGGTACTTGGCTGTCTCTATCTGGTCTTCCGACTCGCGCAGGCCCAGTTCGAGGTAGGTGCAGTTCTTGAATTCGGCGCCACGGCTTCCTGTGCCGCGACCGTCTACGCACACTACGATGTACCCCTGCTGGGCAAGGAACGACTCCCATACCAGTCCGCCATAGAATCCCGAGCGCCAGCTGTCGAGCACCTCTTGTGAGCCGGGGCCGCTGTACTGGTACATGATGACAGGAAGCTGTCCATTGACTTCTGCTGGTTTCACCATCCAGCCGTTCAGTACGGTGCCGTTCGAGGTGGTGAACTGGAAGGTCTCTTTGGTAGGCATACCGGGCTGATTGAGCTTCTCGGCCAGCGCCTTGTTGTCCACGAGAGTTCTCAACACCTTACCCTTGACAGTCTCGACGGTGATGACGTTGGGAGTGTGGAGGTCCGAGTGAGTGTGTACGAAGTACTGCAAGTTTTTGCTGAAGGTGGCGCTGCTTGTGCCCGTCTCAGGGGTGAGGCGCGTCTTCTTTCCCTTCTTGTTTATATGGTATATGGCACGACGCAAGGGACTGGGCTCGTTGCTCTGGTAGTAGAGGTCGCCTGTCTTGGCATCGCGGCCATAGAAGGCGGTCACTTCGTAGTCTCCCTTGGTGAGCTGGGCTATGAGCTGGCCGTTGAGGTTGTACTGGTACAGGTGGTTGTAGTTGCTGCGTTGGCTCTGCAGGATGAAGCCGCCCTCGTAGAAGTGGAGGTCCTGATAGGTGGGCTCATTGATATAGGTGGGCGACTCCTCGCGCAGCACGAGCTTACATACGGTAGAGCGCGGATTGGCCATGTACATATCCATACGGTTCTGATGACGGTTCAGGGTTACGATGGCCAGCTTCTCGGGATCTGAGGTGAAGTGTATGCGGGGGATATAGTCCTCCTCGTCAATCTGCAAGTCAATCTTGCGGGTTACTGTCGACTTGATGTCAAAGGTGTGTACGCTCACTTTCGAGTTGTCCACGCCGGGCAGCGGATACTTGTAGGTGTAGGCTCCGGGGTAGAGGGCGTTCTCCTCGTAGCTGGGTGCCATACCCTTGTACATGGCGAAGGTGAATGAGGGCACGTGGCTCTCCACGCTCTTGACGTAGGCAATCATCTTGCTGTCAGCACTGAACTCGTAGCAACGGTCCATGGTGAACTCCTCCTCGTATACCCAGTCGGGGATACCGTTGAGCACCTCATTGAACTTGCCGTCGGTAGTCACCTGCGACTCGCTGTTGTTGTACATCAGCTTCACCAGATGGATGTTGTTGTCACGCACGAAAGCAATCATCTTGCCGTCGGGCGAGAACGAGGGCACCTGTTGGGGGCCGCCTGTGGAGAGGGGCACCATCTTCTTGTTTCTCACGTCGTAGATGTAATACTCTGCCGTGAACGAGTGGCGGTAGATGGGTGTTGTCTTCGTCTGGATGAGGATGCGGTCTTCGGCGGGCGACATGATGTAGCCGTCGAAGCGCTTGAAGTCGCAGCCACGGGCATTGTTCACTGAGAACAGCGTGTCCACCGCTTCACCCGTCTTGAAGGAATAGCGCACGATGCAGCTATTGCCTTCTCCGATCATCATGTAGTGCTCTCCGTCGTTCATCGAGCGCATGCCACCCACACCATGGGCGCTATACTCGCCATTGGTCATCTTGCGGATGGTAATTTTCTCGGCAGCCTGTGCTCCGAGCGCAAGCAGCACACCGGCTGCAAGGGTCATAAGGAATCGTTTTGCCATATCTTATTTGTGATTTGTGTTCCAAAAAGCAAAATTAGTGCAAGACGAATGAAATATCAAATTTATTTGAATATTTCTGAGGTGCAGCCTACTTTCTGCTTGCGGAGCAAGCTTAAATTACTGCAAGGCGAGAAAAAAGCAATTTTATTGGCGATTTTTCCGAGCCGAAGCTTCATGTCGGAAATTGCAGGCCTGCGACAGAATTATCACAGCCCTGCGTTAGAAAAATCAGACAAAGAGATTTTGCAAAACGGACAAAGGCTTTTTCAAAATTAAGTATACTGAATAAATTTATTCGGTATACTGAAAAGAAAAAATGGGTAGAGTGAATTTTTCTCGTCAGTATACCCATTTTTTCTGTTGGGTATACTCTATTTTCATGGGGCATATAGGAACGGTGAAATGCCTATATAAGCAGTGTTCCGAAATCAGCTGACCAGCTGACCGAAGCCTCGTAACATCCTTATAATGAATGGATAATGACGGTCAGCTGGGTCAGCTGGGGTTGACCGTTATAATGGGCTGTTTTTCTGTATGATAATGCATGTTCGGTCAGCTGGTCAGCTGATTTCGGAAAACTTGTTTATATGGTATTCAATAAAAAATCTTCAAAAATCTTTGCACATTAAATAAAAAGCCATAGTTTTGC
>JBGVOS010000133.1:0-11176 GCA_045126595.1 Bacteroidaceae bacterium
ATCATAGGTAACCAGGACGATAGCCGTACCCTTGCCTACTGCCCTGATGGTAGACCATGTTTCTGTAGTGGAGTGTGCATTGTCGATCTCGATGACATCGGTACTGGGGTTTCCATCAAGGTCGATGATGGTGTAGTGAAAGTCGGGTTCGATGAAGTAGTTGGCCGTCTGTGTGTCGGTCAGCTGCCACGAACGCATGGCGAGTGCGTCAAATGTATCGCCAACCTTCAGTTGCAGGTGTCCACGCTCATTGATGTTGACAAGGATATTACCTGTCTCGTAGCCGCCATTCCAGTTCACGTCATGCTTGATGGTTTTAGGACCGAAGGCCTCGTAGCTGCTGGCAGAGAACTTGAGGTACGAGTTTTCTCCACCATCGATATCCATGGTGAAGTATCCAGCCTGGGTGAGCCCACCGGGCTTCCATGTACGGAAGTTGTATACCTGATTGTCGGCAAGACGATAATGTACCTTTTTCGTGTCGCCCTCAATGACGGTCTTTACGGACTCTACCTTGGTGAAGTTTGTGAAATGGCTAAACTTCTTACCTATAAATATCTCGGCATCTGCGGGTATGGTCGCGATATAGTCGCCTCCCATGGGGATGGCACCACTTACGGTGATACCTGCTGTTAAGGTGCCGCTGCGATCGTTGGTCATATAGCCCTCGGCCTGATGCTCCTCGTTGGGGATGAGCGATACGTAGTAGCTATTGCCCACCAGTGCCAGGAAGGTCTTGCGGCCTGCAGTGACACTATTGCCCAATGTCACCACCATGCGCTCGCCCTCGCGGGTAGATACATCTACAGAGATGGTGTAGTCCTTGTCGGCCTCCCAATTGGTCTTGTCTTCGTGCTTGTTCGTCGCATAGACGGTGTTGGTCAAGATTGAGAATTCTTGCTGCACGCTGTCTTCGCTCACATTCAGTTCGATAGTTCCATTTATCGTCGTGTTATCTTTGGCATAGGCTGAGAGTACATACACACCTGCGGGTAGATCCAACGTGTATATTCTGTCTACGGCCTCACCTACATCAAGGGTGTCTCCTGTAACCTTGTTCACAAGAGCCATCCACGGAGAAGTGGTGTTCATCTTCACGGTGACATTTACATTGGCCGACTGTATACTCATACAGCATGCTAACACTGCGGCCAAACTCAAAAGTAACTTTTTCATTTTTTCTAGTTTGTTAAATGATGGTTAATATTTAATGTTTGTATATCTTCTTTCCATTGTCTATATAGATGCCTCGTGTGGAGAGTCCGTCCATGCGCACTCCTCGCATGTCATATATCCCGTAGGAGGTGGTAGGCTTGGCATCATTGGTGGCAGACTCTATTCCTGTGAACTCCATGCCATCGGGCGGTAGCGCCAAGAAGTGTGCTGGATTGATATATACCTTGTGTCTGCCTAAGAATACCCCTTCGGGCGACCACTGTATCAATGCACCGGCTGCAGCAAAGGAGCCGGCATCGGTGGCATAGATATATCCAGTGTAGGGGTTGACATATACACCATAAGGCATGCCTAAATCTTTCAGGTCGTCGAGCATCGTGCCGGGCAAGGACTCTTCCACTCCGCCTGCTCCTTCGGTAGCCAGCACCTCGCGAGGGTCAATGACTACGTAGTTGAACTTATAGTCGTTGGTGTAATAGGAGAATCGTGCCCCAATAGCCAAGAAATTGCCGTCGAGCATGGTGCAACTGTAGGTAGAGGCATACTCCAGTACGACAAAGCAGACATCGCTGCCAGCTAAAGCCGCCTCACAGTCAAAGATGACTGTGGCAGCAGGAATATCGTAATAGTCGCCAGGGGAGTTGATGCACAGGTACTGTCCCGACTGCGACAGCTTGCCATAGAGGTTTATCTGGCCCGTGTCGACGTTCCTCTCCAACTGCATGGTCTCGGCATCGATGATGCTCACGGTCGTTTCATACTCATGGTCTTCCTCAAACCCATAGCCCCCCGTATTGGCCACGAAGAGATATACCATGTAGTAGGCTATGCCCTCAGGCTCGTATCCCACTTCACAGGTAGCGACAACCTCGAACGTATGGATGTCAATCTTGGCCACATACCCCTTTGTAAACATTTCGTAGCCATTGATGGTGCCACACTCATGACCATAGGAAGATACATATACATATCTGCCGTCGGTGGCGAGTTTGCGGTTGTTAGGCACATCTTCTGTCTCGGCCACACGCTTCCCATCGGGTGATATGAATTGGATGATGTTGCTCCAGTTGATTGTTATGGCAATGAGGTCTTCGTTTATTTGGATGATGTCGTTGGGGGTGTCACCAAGTTTTCGTTTGTTGGCGTCTCTGAACCACTGGTTGCTGACAATCTTTCCATCTTCGAAGTAGGAGATCTTGCCATTGTCGGACTGCCAGTTGCCTTCGTTCAGCAGGATGATACGCTCCTGGGCCTGTACGTTCAAGGCGATGGAGCAGAGGAGTGATAGAATCAGTTTTTTCATATTCCAAAGGATAATGTCAGTTTATAATTGCGCCCGGGCATAGGGTAGCGCGGTATGTGTTCGTATTGTATGTCGAGCAGGTCGCACACCTCAAGGCATACGCCCCATTGCGTCTTATCCATAGGGAGCGTGTAGGTCAGTTTCATGTCGATGTTGTGATAGGGCTTTAACACATCTTCGGGGTCTGCATAGCTCCACATGCGTTCGCCCACATAGAGATAAGAGGTGGTAAACTGCAGGCTGCGCCAGCCGACGATGGCCGTGACACCCGACGACAATGTGGGAGAATAGCAGATGGGCTTGTCATACGTGTCCTCATCCTCGGGGTCGGTACGGTTCACGTCGCGTTGCCATGTGAGTGAGGTGAGCAGTGAGAACTGCCAGTCGTCCGCGTGGTAGCGCCCTTGTGCCGTGGCATTGAGCCCTCGGCAAAAGGTGTAGCCGTAGTTCATCATCGACCACGTATAGGTACCCTTCAAGGGAAGGCACACGATACGGTTCTCAATCTTGTTCTGATAGGCGTCGGCCTGCACGGAAGCATTCCAATGCGGAGAATCGAAGTGGTACTCAACGCCCAGATTGAGTTGCTTGGTATATTCGGGTTTCAGGTTTCGGTTGCCCACCTGAGTATAGTAGAGGTCGTTGAGTGTGGGTGCACGGAAGATTTTCTTGTACCAGGCGCGCAGCGTCAGCCCACCCAGTGTATAGGCACCTGAGATGGCAGGCGTCCAGCGGTCCAAGCGGTCGGCAGCTCCCACATGGGCAAAGGTGACATCGCGGTAATGCTGGTGTAGCAGCGAAGCCGCCGCCTGCAAACCTTGCCAGTTGACCTGTGCCGCCATCACCTGCTTCTGGTCGAGGCGGAACACATCGTCAAACTTCTTCAGGTCGGCCGCCAGCTTGCTGTAGCGCACATCGTAGCTTGCCGAGAGCGACAGCCACTGCCAGGGCGTGAACGCATAGCATAGTGCGCCGTAGCCATCCTGCTGGTAATAATGGTTGTCGACGCGAGCTGTATTCTGGTTTTCAGGATAGTCGGTACAGTAGCGCAGATACTCGTTGGTGTACTTGGCATTGACCTTCAGGTGGTGGTGCTCCGCGAATTGTGCTTGGTACGAGGTCTGTATGAAGAAGTCACGGTCCCACTCACGGCCCACATTGACATACTTGTCGCTCAACCGCCTCACGATGCCGCCTGGGCAACCACGCTCACTGTCGTAATAATAAATATGAGATGCGAAACCACCCTTGAACAGGGCTCCTTCGATGCGTCCGTAGCGGATGTCACTGTTGGAACGACGCCCTACGGTGTCTTCATACTCCGAGTGGTAGCGGAAAGGGTAGTCGCCACGCGAGTCGGTCCACTCACCATCGATGAAGCCGCTCCAGCCCTTTCTCTCAAACTGGACATTAGCCTTCGCCATATAGGTGGTAAACGAGGCTCTACGCAACTGTACTGACAACGAATCCTTTGTGGGTCTGCGTGTACGCAGGTAGACGGTAGCGCCCGATGCATACTCAGAGGCCGACTGGCAATGGTCGAGCTTGTTTGCGTTGTAGAGCGATACGTTCTCCATCGTCGACAGGGAGAACTTGCCTAAATCCACCGTGCCGTTCTGGGCATTGGTGATGCGTATACCATCCACATAGATACCCACATGTTGCGCACCGAGCGAACGCACGTTGACGGTTTTCAGTCCGCCCAGTCCACCATAATCCTTAATCTGCACACCAGCAAAATACTTCAGCGCATCAGCCACCGATGTGTTGCTCAGTGCTTGTAGCTCCTCACCCTGCAAGGTCTGCGATGTAGCCATAGTGCGAGAGGGTTGTTTGGAGGTGATTGTCACCTCATCAAGAGCCTGTATGCTGTCGAGCGACAGTTGGGCACTGGCAGTCATCACTTGTGCCGCAAGCAAGAGCATCGCGGCGCACCGTATCACATGTTGTCGTGTCTTATACATATATACACCATTATCTATCAAGCCATCTTTTTCAGTATGCTTGATACACAGGTATACATGTCAACTCACAAATGACAAACTATACGATGGGCCATCTATCGTCGCGTGTTGGAAGATACAGCAGAGTACTCCTCATGCTATCCATGCCTCTTCCTTGCCAATAATCGTGGATATGTGAAAACCCATGTCCGTCCATTCGATTCTTTCCGTATACCTGCGTCAAGAATACTTTTTATTTGTCACGGCCGGTCTTCTGACTTATCCCGTTTATTGCGCCTTCCCAACAATGAAGTCAGTGGCTAAAGAGTGCAATAAACACAAAGTTGCTAAGGGACTTACAGCAGCAGGTACTGTCCCGGATTCACACCGGATTCCCGTAAATCCAAGCCTTTGTAGAGGCCTGGAAGCCGTTAACTGGCGACAAAGGTAGGTATAAGCGAACGAAATACCAAATCTCAACGAGTGAAAGTAGAGAAAATGCTTGTATTTTTTTTACTGAGCGAGGCAAAGATTCAACAAAGTTAAATTTTTTTGGTTATTTCTCAGTGAGCGTGAGTACCTTCAAAGTGCGAAGCAGATTAAAATTAGTGCAAGGCAGGCGAAAAACCACACCACTACATTGATTAGACTTTCCACATAAGCCTTTTATTGGTGTCCGATAAATAGAAATATACCGCAGGCGCTGGGAGATAGAACTGCTGTTCAAACAGAACAAGCAGAACTTCCCTCTGAGATACTTCTATGGAGAGAGCGCCAATGCCATTAAAATCCAAATTTGGGTCACTCTCATAGCCAATCTGCTCCTTATGGTCATGCAGAAGCAGTTGCAACGGCCTTGGAGTTTCTCAGAATTAGCGACCATGGTCAGAATCACGTTAATGGATTATGTTGATTTCTATAGCCTGTTCAATTTCCCCGAGAAGGATTGGGAAGATATACTAGCCAAAACTGAACAAAGGTTCATGGAACAGCTATTATTGTTTGGATAGAGGGGATTGGATATGAAAAAAGGAACTCGACTATCGACAGAACGATAGCCGAGCACTTATCTGTGGAACGATACGAGTTTTATCGGACAGCAATATAATCTTTCATTGCGCCACACACAACCGACCAAACCTATTAGAATGTAAAAACTTTTTTCGGGTTACAAACCCTGATACTCA
This sequence comes from Bacteroidaceae bacterium, assembly GCA_045126595.1. GTDB lineage: Bacteria > Bacteroidota > Bacteroidia > Bacteroidales > Bacteroidaceae > UBA1189. Next base: position 5,610 of record JBGVOS010000133.1, read on the forward strand.
AGAAACGGCGGATAGGGAATATCCACCGTAATGGGGAGTTGTTCACACCCCCAACACGATATTAGCATCAATATGTAGTTTGCGGCTAATCTCACGGCCTATCTTCAAGGTAGGTTCACTCTTTCCCGAGAGGTATTCGCTCACTCGAGAGGGGCTGATTCCGAGCAGTTGAGCAAGGCCACTCTGCGTGATGCCCATCTCATACATACGCAACTTGATCACATCCATCAGCGATGGTGAGCCTATCGCGAAATGCTCCTCCGAGTAGTCTGCAACCATATTTGAAAGCAGTTCCAACTCGATACTGTTAGGGTCGGTACGCGGAGTGTCATCCGTCACCAACGGAAGCAGCTCCTCCACACGCTTTACTGCCCATTCATACTGAATCTCGTTTTCTATCTTTGCCATAACATTTCTTTTTATATGGTTGAAGACAGCTGCCATGAAGAATCTCTTTTCTATCCAATCAACCTTATTTCGGCATCAATAACGAAGATATCCCCTTCGCCATCTTTCAGGACATTTCTCGGGAGTAAGTCCCACACCTCAATCTCGCCATTTGTGTAGCGACCATTTGTCGGAGTGCTGCAAAATCCCAAAGCAGCCATATAAGTGGCAATCTCTATCATCGTGGCCGGGGTTGCATCCTTGACAAGACTCTGTTTGAAGATGGGCATGATGGAACTTCCAGGGAATCCCGTAAAGCCATGTAGCGCATACGCAGTTTCCACAAACAACATATTGTGCAGTAACACTTTATGAAAGAGTCGAATGACGCTTCCCCTACTATTGAGAAGATTGTTTACTTTATAGATGATGTCATCAGACACATAGGTATCATTCTCATTGCCGCTTGGTCCGGGTGTTCCCAAGGCAAACACCTGGCTTATGGGTAGCCACAATCCCTTTTCTTGCGCATAAGCCTCTGCTATGCGTCGTTCCACCTCGGAGGGTCTTACATTGTCTTTGCCTTCTCGAAGTTTTTCTTCATATAGGCAGCAGCGGCGATAGAGCTCATCGGCGACTTCTTTGATTCGGCAATTTTCCTCACCTTCCGCTCCACGGCTTCTTTGTGAAATTGGTTCAAATACATCATTGTCCATCCTATTTTTATATGCCTTATAGTGCAAAGATAACCACTTTTACCGAAAAACAAAAGATTTTTCCAAGAAATAAAATTCATACCTATATCACAGAATCCCCTTTTCCACCTGCTACCCTCCACCGAGAGAGGATAATCAACAGAAGATTAAGATATTACTTGCGGACACCAAGTACGATAATCCACGTACGTCAGTGTCCGCCATTAGTATTATTCGTTCAACACTAATCGTTAAACGTTAAACGTTACAAACTCCCCTTCACATAGAACCGCACATTCTTCGCGCCCATGGCGCGTAGTTTGCCGGCTTTGACCAGTTCCTTGAGCTTCTTCGTGGCGGTGTAGCGTGAGCATTCGCAGACGGACTCGAAGTTGCGGCGTTGCATGAACTCGTGTTCCTCGAAATACTTGGCCAGGCGGCGCAGGATCACCTCATCGCTCAGTTGTTTGTTGGGGTTGGGGCCACCGCTCACGATCTCGGCACCCTGCATGGCGTGCTTCATCTCGGCGCAGGGGGTGAAGAGGATGTTCTTTACGCGGATGTCGTTCTTCGTCACGCGGTCCTCCAGTTTCTTGTTGCCGCAGGTGAGCGAGAGGCTGAAGGTGCCGAGGTGTGCCAGCTCCACGCGGTTGCCGTCGAGCAGCTCCTCACACACGCACTGCCCCAAGGCCTGCAGCACGGCAGCCACATCGGACTCCGTCACGCTACAGGCGTGGTTGATGCGCTTGGCCAGCTCCTTTGTAGTCGTCAACTCGCAGTTCACTACGGTCACCGCCACTGGCGGATTCTTCTTCGACGCCGTGCCCATAAGGTCATTCTGTCGGCGCAACTGGTAGGCAATAGTGCCTGATTTCTTGGTTGTTGTCTTTTGGCTCATAGCATATCTGATTTAGATTAAAACTATTTTCATTCTATTTACCGCTGCCCAGCGGTAACGTTACCCTTGCACAACAGCAACCTTACCTTTGCGCAACGGCAAGGTTACCCTTGCGCAGCGGTAAATAACTTCGGTTGCTACAAAGTTACAAAACTATCAAGCGAAAAGCAAGCATTTACCCATCGAAATTATTCTATTGCGAACGCTTTTTACGGGATTTATCTTTGCCGAAGGAAAAAGGTTACGTAGCCTATCAAAAGCAGAACAAGCGCTGTTGGCGGCATCGTAACTTTGCGGAAGAAACGAATATACATTATGCTAGGCAACAATATAGATATTGTCCAACAAGAAAATCTCAGCAATGGTGTCATCCTGAGGAACGAAGGATCCCGCGCTAGTACTTTGCCAGGGCACTTTGCGAGATGCTTCACGATGTTCAGCATGACAAACATGTTAGGACAACTACTATATTATTACCAAAAGAAAAGGCGGCTGGTATCACTCAAACCGCCTTTCTGTTTTTCAGATAACGCTTACTTCACATTTACCCTAACCCTTTGGGGGCGCAGGCCTTTGCCTGAGACGGACAAGGTGATGCTTCCCCTCTTCATGGACGAACGCAACACTACAAGTGCGCGGCCCTTCCATACGTTGTGGACGGCATCGACCGTTGAGCCCAGCTCCTTGATATCGGCATTGCCGAAGGCTGCCAGCGTGCCGTCTCCTTGCACTGACAGGCTGAGCTCATTGGTTGCATTCGGGCACACCACTCCGTGCTTGTCGACCACCTCTACCGTAATGAATGCGAGGTCTTGTCCATCGGCCTTGATGGTGGTACGGTCGGCCACAACGCGCAGGGCATAAGGGTCGCCCGCCGTATGCAACGTATTGCGTCCCGTGTTCATCTCAGCAATCGGGGTTCCCTGCTCGTCAACAGCCTCAGCACGCAGTGTACCGGGCACGTAGGGTATGGTTATCACCGCCTTGTACTCCTCGGCCCTCGTGGTAGGTCGCTCGGCCACCAGGCTATCGTTGAGGTACAAGCGCACGCGAGGCGCACGGTTGTATATCTCCACCTCAATGGGGCGGCCTTCGTGGCCGGGCCATGTCCAGCTCTCAAACGTGGGCCACACGCTCCACTGCGTCTCCTTTATTTGCCCATAGTAGCCATTGGGCTCCTTTACCGAAAGATAGAGCGGACGGTCGACATTCCAAAGCATATCTCTATAGTACGAGATGGGTTTACGCTGACCCACAAAATCGATGTCGCCACAGTAGGCTGCATGCCAAGGGTACTGGTTGCGATGATAGTGCTCGCCCTCGCTCTCGCCCTGGTAATACCAACGTCCTATACCGCTCTCGCCCTGATAGTCAATGGCCGTCCACACAAAATCGCCGAAGATATAGGGATGGTCGGCACTATACGCCCAGTTCCAGAAAGCCTCGCGCGGGTACGACTCGCTCTGATACATCACGCGCTGCGGGTCGCGCTCATGGTCGGTCGCATGCTTATGTATCATATAGTTGTAGCCCACAAGCTCGAAGGCCTCTGCCAGCGGGTCATATATCTCCCAATCGCCATCCCAAGCGCAGAGTGCCGAGGTGACAGGACGTGTAGGGTCAAGTTGGCGGCACAGCTTGGCAAACTTTCTCGCCGTGGTGACCACCTGAATCTCCTTACGCTCGATGACCTCATTGCCCACGCTCCAGGCGAAGATGCTCGGATGGTTGCGGTCGCGCAGTACGAGTGCCGAGAGGTCTGCCTGCCAGTGCTCATCGATGAGCGTGGAGTAGTCGTAGGGGTTCTTGGCCGAGCGCCATCCGTCGAAGGCTTCGTCTATCACGAGCAATCCGATGTGGTCGCAAGCATCGAGGAAAGCCTCTGAGGGAGGGTTATGGCTGGTTCGAACGGCATTGAACCCAGCTGCCTTCATCAGCTCGGCCTTACGTTCCTCGGCACGGTCAAAGGCCGCTGCGCCGAGCAGGCCATTGTCGTGGTGCAGACAACCGCCATTGAGTTTGATGGGCCGACCATTGAGGAGGAATCCCTGCTCTGAATTGAAGGCAATGCTGCGAATGCCGAACGTCTGGGTCGTCACATCGATAGGCTTGTTGTTCTCGCTGATAGTGAGTGTAGCGTGATAGAGGTGGGGCGTATCGGGACTCCACAGATGAGCGTGAGGCACATCGAAAAGATGGGAAACCTCCAACTCTTCGTGAGGCTTCACACGCACCGTACGGGAGTGCATACTGGAGAAACCACCTCCGATGCTCTCGTCTTGAGCTATCTTAAAGCACATATCAAGCACGCGGTCGCGGTCGCTCTCATTGACTATCACCGTCTGCACATCAACCCTGCTCGTGTCGTCCTGCTCCACCACAGGTGTAGTGACGAACGTGCCCCAATGCTTGAAGTGCACATCGGCCGTCTCGATGAACCACACGTGGCGATAGATGCCCGAACCCGTATACCAACGGCAGTTCTTCTGCTGCGAGTTGTCCACGCGAACAACCACCTCATTGTCGCCCTCGCGCAGCAGCTCCGTCACATCGCGCAAGAAGGAGCTGTAGCCGTAGTGCTGCGTACCCGTCGACGTTCCATTGACAACAACCTCCGCATTCATATATACCCCCTCAAAATAGAGCGAGTAACGTCGGTCGTCGCCTTTCGTCTTCAGGTGCAATACCTTGCGGTACTCTCCCTTTCCCGTGGGGTAATAGCCCCCATCATTGCCCGCAGGTTCATCAACCGAGGGCACACCTTGAATGCTCCAGTCGTGCGGGAGATTCACACTCACCACCGGCTGTCCCTCTCGACAGAACTCCCAATCAGCATCAATCAACGTACGACGTTGTTGCGCCACGACAGATGTCAGGCTCAGTGCCACAGCCGCCAACAGGACATACAAACGACCTCTTTCTTTCATCATACCTATGTTTTATAGTTTTACCATATGATTCTATACACTCTCTCCTCATCGTAAACAGGTCAGAGACACATTCCATGTCACTTCTGCCTGTTTATGGATGCGATGAGAATAGCATTAAATCATTAATCATCAACCTCTATCAAACTTCGTCCATCTACAACTTCATATCCCCAGGCTTAACCCAGCCCATGTGGCGCATCAGTCGGTCGATGAGCAGGCTGATGATGGCGGGGGCCACGAAGTAAAGCAACACGATTTCCGTGATGAGCACATGGTTCGACACCGTGCCGCTCATCGTAGCATAGGTAGCCAGGGGACCCACCAAGCCGGCCGTACCCATGCCGGCACCGAGCGCATTGTTGGTCATCCCGAGCCAAAGCGTCGACACAGGACCGAGAATAGCCGAGGTGAGCGTCGGGGCAAGCCATATGATGGGTTTGCGGGCGATATTGCCAATCTGCAGCATCGAGGTGCCCAAGCCCTGCGAGAGGAGTCCGCCCACCCCATTGTCCGAGAAGCTGATGACGGCAAACCCCACCATCTGTGCGCAACAGCCTGCGGTGGCCGCGCCTGCCGCCAAGCCATCAATGCCGAACATCACACACAAAGCCACCGAACTGATAGGTAGCGTCAATGCACAACCCACCAGCACCGCCA
>JBGVOS010000134.1:0-41335 GCA_045126595.1 Bacteroidaceae bacterium
CCCCTCAGGTGTTGGAGCGTGACCCAGACTTCAAAGTCTCTGAGTGGAATTATATCAAGGCCGAGATGCTCACGTTGCGTGCATTGTGTTATTTCTATCTAGTGCGCTCATTCCGTGATGTGCCTCTTGTGCTTGAACCTACAATTGATGATAGCGAGGAGTTCCAAGTAGCGGCAGCCGATCCTGACGTTGTACTCAACCAGTTGGTTAAGGATTTGCAGGAAGCTGAACTGTCAGCACTCAAGGAATTCCCACAAGGAACATCGTCAGTATATTCCTATACAAAAGCCCGTGTAACCAAACAGACTGTATGGGCTTTGTTGGCCGATATTTATCTTTGGATGGAGCGTTACGATGAGTGTGTTACCTATTGCGAGAAGGTGATAGCTGCAAAAATTGAGGATGCGGAAAAGGAGAACATGAGCTATGCAGGCAATTATCCGCTGATAGCCAATCAGAAGTTGACCTCTTCGAACAATGTGCATCAAGCCTATAATCAAATATTCGGTACAAGAAACTCGTTTGAGAGTATCTTTGAAATGCCTTTTGGTTATAACTATGATGTTAAGCGTGATGCGCTTCGTAGCTACTATGGTGCCTTGGATAATCCTATCGCAACAATGACTGCTGCCACCTTTATTGCCGAGGGAGCAGCAGAAGGAAATGACCTCTATAAATCATCGGATATCCGTGCAATAGAATCTTTTGATGTTACAGGAACAAGTATATATCCTATCCATAAATATGTGTGTGCGAGTATCTCGGACAATGGAGGAGTGGGATATTTCGTGTCAAGTTATTCCAACTGGATTTTCTACCGTCTTACTGACGTGATGTTAATGGAGGCCGAAGCCTTGGTTGAGCGCAATGATTCTGTTGATGGCAGCCCTACCGATTTGGCGAAGGCATTTGATTTGGCCTCTTCGGTATATCATCGAGCCAACCTGAAGGGTGATGCGTTGACTTTCAGTGGAGAATTTGCGACTCAGGACGGATTGCGTAAGTTCGTATTGGAAGAGCGTCAACGCGAATTGATGTTCGAGGGTAAGCGTTGGTTTGACCTTGTGCGTAAGGCACGTCGTGAGGGTAGTAATAGTGCAATGCTTGATTTGGCTACCCGTAAATATACCAGCCCAGGTACTGTGAAAAGCAAATGGATAAAGCCCGATATGCTCTATCTCCCGATCCATGAAGATGAACTGAAGGTAAATCTGTTGTTGAATCAGAATCCTGAATATGTAACCGATAAAACAATAACTACTGCAAAATGATGGTTGCTATGAAGAAGTCCTATATTATATTATCAGCTTGTATGCTGCTTTTCACATTGAATAGCTGCGTAGAGGAGTTGAAAACAGAAAATTTCTATACATTTACAGGTGAAACAATTACCGATTATGTAGAGAATCGTGAGTCTTTATCGATGTTTGCAGAAATACTGAAGCGTACTTCAGAGCCCTGTATGGCAAATCTGTTGGATGCGTATGGACAGTACACCTGTTTCATTCCCAATAATGATGCCATTATGGCCTATTTGGCAGCTCGTGGCTTGTCCGAGGTTAGCCAACTCAGTGTGGGCGAATGCGATACAATAGCTAAGAATCACGTGGTCAAGGTTCCTTATTTGACTACGGATATGCCTGAAGGTACATTGGGAAAACCAAATATGAATGATCGCTATATTCAGGTATCGATTGATTCGCTTTCGGGTTCAATACTTATAAATAAGGATGCATCTATTCTCACTCGTGACGAGGAGGTGGAAAATGGTGTGGTGCATGTACTGAATAAAGTGTTGCAACATTCCAATGCGATGATTATAGATATGTTGCAGCAAGACGACAGAATATCACTCTTCAGAGAAGCTGTTGAATTGACCGGTTTTGCAGATGAACTGACAGGCTATATTGATCTTAACTTTGAGAAAGTAAGAAGGGACGATGGTATGGGTGACGGTACCGACCGTACCGGTCAGCCCAAATATTACCCGAATGCCCGTTATCTTGGCTATACAGCTTTCATTGAGACCAATGAAGTGTTGGCCAATGCCGGTATTGATACATCGTCAATAAATGGTTTGATTAAGTATGCCAAGGATATTTATGAAACATCATTCCCTGATGATAAAGGTCAGTATGGGGAAGATGAGTATACCAATCCCAAACATCCGCTTTATCGTTTTGTTGCATATCATTTCTTAAACAGAAAGATTAACACGGACAAAATGACGACTTACTTCCATATCGTGCAGAATACGTATGATGCAGTCGATTTCTATGAAACGATGTGTAAGGGTACTATCGTAAAAGTGTCTCGTGGTGGTAAGACCGGTGGAAAGACACGCTTGAACCGTCGAAAAGGAAAGAGTCATGGGCAAACTTATGAGATAGAGGGTGTTCCTGTTATAGAAGATGAAATGTATGATGGTAGTAACGGTATTTATTACCTGATTGATGAACCCTTGGTTTATAGTAAAGAGGTTGTAGACGTGGTATTGAAAGACCGTCTGCGTTTTGATGCGGCTACTTTGATGCCCGAGTTGGCAACGAACAACATATTCCGTAATGGTGATGGTACAGAAAATGCTGGTACAAGAGGACTGGCTTATCAAATTCCCAATACCATGGATTACAGCTATGTGGAGAATCTGAAGATATATCAGGAGGCTGTTGTGTATTATCAGTGTCCTGTAGTTAACTTTTGGTGTTGGTATGCCGATGAGATTATCGCAGAGGGCTCGTATGATTTTGCCATCAAACTTCCTCCTGTTCCTTCTGGAACTTATGAAGTGCGTTATGGATATGTGCCCATGAGCCATCGCGGAGTGGTACAAGTATATCTGGAGTGGGACAATGTGAGCAAACCTTGTGGTATTCCTATTGACTTGACTGAGGATGGAACAAGTCCGAGAATTGGATGGGTTTCTGACGAAGGGAAAACTGAAGAGGAAAAGTTGAAAATTGACAAAGCGATGCATAACCGCGGTTATCTGAAAGGCCCGATAACGCAGGCAGAAAACTGGAGTAAGGATAGACTTGCCCGTGATCAGTCGAACCACCTACGTCGTATTGTGGCAACTGAGTATTTGGAGAATGGAAAGGATTATTATATTCGCTTCCGTGCTGTAGATGAAGAGGCCGAGGAATTCATGTTTGACTATTTGGAGTTATGTCCGAAGGACGTATATGATAACCCTCAATTGCAGGAAGATAGATTATAATATAAAGAAAGGAATATTGGATTATGAAATACAATAATATATTGAAGCATTTCGGTTGGGTGTGCCTGCTTTCTTTGACGTGGGTAGGTTGTACTGATTGGGATGACCACTATGATGAAGAGGGAAAGCAGATAGCTGCCGATAATACTTTGTGGGAAGAGATTGTGGCGCGACCCGAATTGAGTGACTTTAAGGAGTGTCTGGAACGATATGGCTATAAAGAAAAACTGAACGGAACGCAAATGTACACTGTGTTTGCTCCTGTAGGTAAAATGGATACTATAAATCTTACCGATACAAAGATACAGACAGAAGTGATTGAGAATCATATTGCCCGTTTTGCCCATTCGGCCAATAGTGCTACGAATGACAAGTCGGTAGTGATGCTCAATACCAAAGCCATTAACTTTACACAGGTTGGTGACAGTGTGTATATGTTTGGTGACAAAAAACTGACAGGTGAGTATAATATTCGTGCCAAGAATGGAGTGCTGCATGTCATCGAGGGACAACAACCGTTTGCCCATAATATATGGGAGTATTTGACCACGGATACTCGCTTTGATAATGTTCGTAACTACCTTTATTCCTTTAATGATACGATATTGGATGAGAATAAGAGTATAAAGGGTGAAATCAATGCAAATGGACAACAAGAGTATCTCGACTCGGTCATCTATATCTATAACGAGTTGTTCTATGCTATAGGTAAATTGAACGATGAGGATAGTACCTATACCATGATATTACCTACCAATGAAGCTTGGAATGAAGCTTATGGACGTATACAGGAATATTATATCTATTCTGAAAGAGAAGCTAAGTACGATTCTTTGCAGAAGCGGGCTACAGGATTGGCAGTAGTGCGTGATTTGGTATTCAGTCATACTATGCAAGGTTCTGTAGAAGATTCCTTGGTCTCAACAACAGGAGGTGTATTCGAGAAACCGTTTGAGTATATCTTGGCAGATTATACAGACAGTACCCAGTGTAGCAATGGTGAGGTCTTTGTTGTGAATGAATTGAAGCATAAGCCTTGGGATTCATGGCATGAGGAGATAACTGTTGAAGTGGAGAAAACAAATGCATTGAATGTAGATACAGTTTTGGAAAAGAATGCTATCATTTATCGTAGAGATCTGTCTAATGCCGATTCGTTATATACAAAAGTTTCAGGTGGCTCATTCTTGGAAGTGGTAGACAGAAATACAAAAAGCCATCCTTCATTGACATTTAATGTATGGAATACTTTGAAAGGAAAGTATGACCTGAAGATTGTGTTCTTGCCTCAGAAAATGGCTACTTCGAGAGTTAAGACATTGTTACCTAATCTGTTTAAGGTAGAGTATAGTTGCTTGAAACAGAAAAGAGTCTCTAATGCTGACGATTGGATGACAAAAAAGGCAAGGATAGGGGGTAATTCTAAAACGTTTAAGAATGACCCGTTGAAAATAGATACAGTGTTTATTGGAACTATTGATACTCAATGTTGCAGCTATGGAACAGAAACTCCAGATTTGCAAATTACAGTAGAAAGTTATTGGTCGAGAAATAATACCAATAAGAAAAAGTATTCAACCACAATGTTAATCGATTGTATCATATTGGAACCCTCTAAAGAATAATGACTATGAGAAGTGTAAGAAAATACATAAAGCAACTATTGAGTTGCATATTGGTAGGAGGGATGTTGATGAATGCTCCTATGGCGTATGCTATAGTATCGGATAAGACTGATTCAGAACAGAAAGTCTCGACAACTAAAGTCTCAGGTATAGTATTTGATGCTGCTACTCGTACTCCCTTGGCTGGTGTGCGTATTGTTGCGCATGGTAACAGTAGGTACGCCGCTATGACCAATGAGGAAGGTTCCTATTCGTTTGAGGTCCCACATTTTGTAACCCTGCTTGATTTTACTGCTCCTGGATACAATCTGGTGCAGATGGCTGTCAGTGACAAGGCGCAAGAGGTGTATATTTATACCGAACAGTTCTCTAATGACTATACTGCTGACATACGGGTGACAGATAAGGCTGAGACCAGTGACTTCTCATTGACTACGGCATTGACTGCAGATCAGGAAATAAATACACGATTGAGTGGCGACTTGCGCTCAATCACTCGTAGCGGAACACCGGCTATGGGTGCAGCAATGTTTATCGGTGGATTGAACTCCTTGAATGCTAATGCACAGCCGTTGATTGTGCTTGATGGAGTATTCCTCGACCAGCAATATGGTCGGGAGGCGTTACATGAAGGCCATTACAATAATGTATTGTCATCGATTAGTGTTAGCGATATCGAAAAGATTACAGTGCTGAAGAATGCGACAGCGTTGTATGGAACTAAAGGCTCTAACGGTGTGATTATCATTGATACCAAGCGTAGTACTAGTATGGCCACTCGCATTGAGGCCAATGTTATGGCGGGTATTGAGTTGATGCCTTCACGTCCCTCGATGATGAATGCCGGTCAATATCGCCTCTATGCTTCAGAACTGATTGGTAGTACAGGTACAAAACTTACCGACTTCAGGTTCCTTACCGATGATAAGAAGGATTATTACTATAATATGTATCATAATGATACGCATTGGGATGATTATATCTATCGTGAGGCTATATCGCAAAACTATAACATTAGTGTGCAGGGCGGTGATGAAGTGGCCGATTATAACCTCTCGTTGGGTTATGTGAATGCGCAGAGTACGCTGGATTATAATAACTTTAGCCGTATGAACCTTCGTTTCAATACGGATATCAAGTTGATTGGTAAGTTAAGCACACGATTTGATGTGGCTTATAATTACAATACACGTAATTTGCGTGATGACGGTGTGATTGAAGATTTCTCTAAGGAGACTATTCTTTCTCCCAACTTCTTGGGGCTTATTAAGGCGCCGTTCTTGCATCCTTATCAGTTAGATGCTAATGGCAACCCCACGGAGATTGTTTCCGATGCCGACTTCTTTGCATCCGAGTTGGGACTGAACAATTCATGGGCCAATCCCGTAGCCATAAACCTATATGGTGATGCTAAGAACAAGAATCGCTTGGAGTATAGTGTGTTTAACCTTTCTGTAGCACCGCGCTATGATTTCAGTAAAAACTTCTATGCGACAACGCTTTTCTATTACGCACTCTCGACCAATAACCAACGTTCATTCGTGCCGATGACAGGTACTCCTTCCTTTATAATTGATGGAGTTGGTACATCGAGCAATAGTACCTCATCATTCAACGCCAAGCAGGAGTCGCTTTTCAGTGATACGAAATTGGACTGGACTCTTCATCGCAAAGCTCATACGTTGAATCTTGTCGGTGGATTCCGCTATACAAGTGATTCATATGCTTCTTCCAGTCAGGAAGGACATAACACGGGTAATGACAAAACTCCTAATGTGTCAGGTTCTTTGAACTACAGTGATTTGGGTGGTGTCGATGATGTGTGGCGCTCGATAGCCTATTATGCCAATGCAGACTATAATTACAAGTATAAGTATTTCTTGCAAGGAGGTTTGTCAATGGAGTCTACCTCTCGTTTTGGTAAAGATGTAGAGTCAGGTATTAAGATGGCGGGGGTACATTGGGCACTCTTCCCTTCTGTGCAAGGTGCATGGTTGATTTCATCGGAGAAGTTCTTTAATCGAGAATTTATGGGAATGAATAGTTTGAAACTCAGTGTAGGATATGATATGTCGGGAAATGACGATATAGCACTAACGGCTTCACGGACAACTCTAAATGCAACCCGATTCCAAAATGGGTCGATTGGTATCGTATTGAATAATATTGGTAATACCAGTATACAGTGGGAGACTACACATCGTTTTCGTATAGGTTTGGATTTGACGGAATATAATGATATACTTCGATTGTCTTTTAATACATTTAAAAGTTATACATCCAACCTGTTGACCCTTAAGGGATTGCCGGAAATTGCAGGCGAAAGATATTATTGGTCAAATGGCGGTTCGTTAGAGAATACAGGACTTGATGTCGCTGCGAATATTAAATTATTCAACAATAAGAATTGGACGTGGGAAATAGGTGCCAATATCGCCGCTTATAAGAACAAAGTTACAGCATTGCCTGATGGTGATTATACTACTACAATATATGGCGCTAATGTGTTGACCTCTGTAGGACGTCCTGTCGGCGTATTCTATGGTTATGAAACAGATGGTGTATATGCCACACAGGAAGATGCGGATAAGGATGGACTCCGAATTATGTCTAAGGCTGGTATACCCACCTATTTTGGTGCCGGTGATATGCGGTTTGTGAATTATGTAGATGTTGAGGGTAATGAGAATGTCATTGATGAGAAGGATATGGTAGTTATTGGCGACCCCAATCCCGATTTCTATGGAAATTTCTACTCCAATGTATCGTATAAGCGCTTTACGTTAAGCATGAACTTCAACTACTCGTATGGTAATGATATCTATAACTACCAGCGTTCACAGTTGGAGAGTGGCTCTACCTTCTTCAATCAGACGACAGCGCTCAATCGCCGTTGGATTGTCGAAGGACAGCGTACAGATATTCCTAAGGCTACGTTCGGTGACCCGATGGGTAATGCCCGTTTCTCGGACCGTTGGATTGAAGATGGGTCGTATCTCCGTCTACGTAGCATGACGTTGAGTTATGCGTTGCCTATAAACTCGATATTCTTGCAGGGTATCACTGTATGGGCTACTGCTAATAACCTGTTTACGTTGACAGAGTACTTGGGTAGCGATCCCGAGGTATGGGCCGGTAACTCTGTGCTCTATCAAGGTATTGACCGTGGACTGACGGCACAGGGACGTAGTATATTGATGGGTGTTAAGATAAATCTCTAAGAAAGGAAACACAATATGAAAAGGAATTCAATCATATATTCTGTCGCATTGACACTTCTTCTGGGCGGTTTTACTGCATGTGAGGATATGTTGGATGTAAGTTCTTCATCGGTACAGTATGAGGATAGGCATGAGCTAAACTCTGCTGGCGACAGCTTGTATTCTGTTATAGGAATCTTTAGCAAGTTACAGACGATAGCCGACCGTACCGTATTGCTCGGTGAGTTGCGTGGCGACTTGGTAATCGACAATGAGAATACCGAAAAGGACCTGCGCGAACTGATTAATCATAATGTATCAGCAGATAATGTATATAATGATTATAGCGACTACTATGCTGTAATCAACAATTGTAACTATTTTCTTGCTAAGGTGGATACTAACGTCATCGTATCCAAAGAGAAAGTGATGCTCAAGGAGTATGCTGCAGTGAAGGCTATCCGTGCATGGGTCTATATGCAGCTTGCCTTAATCTATGAGTCGGTGCCGTTTATTACCGAACCCATACTAAGCCTGGAGGATGCCGAGTATTGGGATAAGAATAGCGGGTATAAGAATTTGGATGAGATGTGCGATTACTTTATTGCAGAACTTGAACCATACAAAGAACTTGATTTGCCCTCATATGGTAATATAAATGGTTACAATTCTAAGCGTCTGTTCTTTCCCATACGTTTGCTTTTGGGCGATATGTATCTTTGGAAACAAGATTATAAGAAGGCGTTCAATAGTTATGCCGAATACATGTATCGCGAAGACTTGCAGACGCTCGCTCATGGTATAACACCCAGTGGGTTCAGCGCTTTGAGTAATGATATTTCAGGTATGGGATGGTATCTGTCTTCTGATGAGCACATTACAACGATTCGTATGGCTTCTTCCAAATTGCATGGAACAACAACCAATTTGGAGAATATCTTCAGCCCCACGGACATCAATGAGGGTAAGCGTGCGGTTTCTCCTTCGCGTCTATGGAAAGAACTTTCCGAGAAGCAGGTGTTTGCCTATCAGCAGTCGTCTTCGTCTAATGCTCCAGTTCGTTATTTGACTTGTGGCGACTTGCGTGCCATTGGTACATATCGCTATGAATGGAGTGATGGAACGTTCAATCCTTCGGCCGGTAGCATTACTGAAGCTTGGTATGTGGTGGATGTTGAGAATAAGTATAAGAGAAATTCCAAGTTTGGAGGTTGGTCGCCACTCTTTGATGAGAATGCTATCAACATCTATCGTGTCGGTAATGTAGCGCTCCGTATGGCCGAAGCGCTCAATCGCAAGGGAAATCCCGCAGCTGCTTTTTCTATACTTAAAGATGGCGTGGATGAGGTGCGACGTACGCTTGATGGAGAGTATGTTCTTGAACCTCCATTGAGTTCTCTTTTGAGTTCTGTCGTAGGTATCCACTCTCGTGGCTCGGGTAATTCAGCTGCGAATGAAAAGTATAATATTGACATCTCTGAATATGACTTTAATTCAAGTGTGGATTCGATTAATAGTTGGAAAGAATTCTTTATGGATGGAAGACACCTGGATTCTACCATATATGTACAATACTACTATGGGTATGATGGTCTTCCTGCTGATGTGCAGGAGTTTGTAGGTGATGTCTATCAGGATTCACTCTCATTAGTCCAAACAGAATATGTGTAT
Organism: Bacteroidaceae bacterium; assembly: GCA_045126595.1. GTDB lineage: Bacteria > Bacteroidota > Bacteroidia > Bacteroidales > Bacteroidaceae > UBA1189. The sequence goes on from JBGVOS010000134.1 coordinate 9,717, forward strand.
ACTAAATCGACGGATGCATACCCCGACTCGGTAAAATACACCTATATCCCGATGGTTTATCTGGTTGATAAGGTGGAGCAGATGATTGTGGACGAGATGGCCTTGGAGACTGCCTTTGAGGGACATCGCTTTTATGACCTGATGCGTGTGGCCATGCGTCGTGAGGACCCGGTCTTCTTGGCGGAGAAGGTGGCTCGTCGTAATGGCGAGGAGCAGCCTCTTAATGCAACACTGTATGATAAGTTGAACGACCCGAGCTATTCAAATTGGTATATTCATAAGAAATAATGTCGTATAATCTCGTCACTATCCTTGGCCCTACAGCTTGCGGTAAGACTACGCTTGCTGTAGCTTTGGCCGACCACCTACAGACGGCTGTCATCAGTGCTGACAGCCGTCAGGTGTATCGCTCGATGGACTTGGGTACAGGAAAGGATTTGGGTGAGTATAGGATAAACGGACGTGAAGTGCCTTATCACCTAATCGATATCGTTGATGCTGGGTACAAATACAATGTGTTTGAGTATCAGCGCGATTTCTTGAAGGTGTACGAGGCTTTGCATGCCGAGGAGCAGGTTCCTGTGCTGTGTGGTGGTACGGGTATGTACTTGGAGTCGGTGCTGCGTGGCTATCGTCTGGTTGAAGTGCCAGAGAACAAGGAGTTGCGTACCTCGTTAGCCGATAAATCACTTGATGAACTTACTGCGATATTGGCAGGTTATAAGCAGTTGCATAATACAACGGATGTGGATACGTGTAAGCGTGCTATCCGTGCCATAGAGATTGAGGAGTATTATCGGGCAAATGATGTGAACATTCGAACATTCCCTACGATTAATAGTTTGACCATTGGACTGGATGTTTCTCGTGAGTTGCGCCGTGAACGTATCAGTCGTCGTCTCCGTGAACGGTTGGAGCAGGGTATGGTGGATGAGGTGCGTGGTATATTGGCATCTGGGGTCGACCCTGAGGATTTGATATACTATGGATTGGAATATAAGTATTTGACGATGTATGTCATTGGGCGGTTGACATATGATGAAATGGTTAGTCAATTGGAGATTGCTATCCATCAGTTTGCCAAACGGCAGATGACCTATTTTCGTGGAATGGAACGTCGTGGAGTGTTAATTCATTGGATAGATACCACCCTCTCTACTGAAGAAAAGGTGGAGCAGATATGCGAATTGTTGAATAGGTAATTGAAAAAGGTAAAAAGAGAAACAATATGGAATCAACAAATATGAATCGTTGGGGCATAGTATATGTGCCTATGGCTGGAGTGAAAAAGAAACATCGCCGTTGGCATCAGATAAAGGAGTATCTGGAACTGAAGAAAGTGCCGTACGACTATATACAATCTGAGGATTATGGTGCTGTGGAGCGCTTGACACGTATGTATGTGGAGAATGGCTACAAGACGATTGTTATTGTAGGTGGCGATATGGCGGTTAATGATGCCCTTAACGGAATCATGACGTCGTCTGTAGAGAACTTGGATGATATATCTTTCGGTATCATTGCCAATGGTATAGGTAACGACTTTGCCGACTTTTGGGGGGTGGGAGTGGATGATTATAAGAAGGCAATTGATTGTATCATTAAGGGCACACGTCGTAAAATTGATATAGGCTACTGTTCTTATTTGCAGGGTGAGGTTACCAAGAAACGTTATTTCCTCATGGCTGTTAATATCGGTTTGGGTGCCCAGGCAATAGAAATATCTGATGAGTGTAAACATTATTGGGGTAAGCGTAATCCGACTTATATCATCAGCCTTTTCCGTCTGTTCTTGCGTCGCAAGCTCTATAAGATGCACCTTAAAGTCAATGATGAGGTTCTCAATGAGCGCTTGATGACGGTTTGCGTAGGTAACTCCCGTGGATATGGATTGACGCCGAGCGCTGTTCCTTATAATGGATGGCTCGATGTGTCGGTAGTCTATCGTCCAGAGTTTTGGCAGATGGTACAAGGCTTGTGGATGCTGCTCCGTGGGCGTATCCTTAATCATAAGCAGGTGAAGCCTTATCGTACGAAGAAGGTTTCCATCTACTCGGCCGAAGGGGCTACTATCTGTGTCGATGGCCGTACGTTGGAGTATACTTGCCCGCTGGAGATTTCCTTGATGCCCGAGTTTCTGAACTTCATAGTTCCCGACTAAATACCCTTTGGAGGTTTCTATCTTCCACCTTCCGCCAATGCGTGTTAAGTGGCTGTGGATGAGATGACTAATGGCGGACGCTATGTGCGATTTTTTCATGAACAATAGTGTCCGCCATTGCTTTGGGCTCATGATGACCCTCTGGGAAAACGCATTATGAATTAGATAGAGTACTACCTGATTTTCTCTCAGATAATCAAATGTTTATGCAAAAGCATCTATTGAACTGTAATTTTTGAGAGGGCTTTTTTATAATGCGTTTTCCCTGTTAATGTCTTCTGCGGTTATTTACTGCTGCGCAAGGGCAAGGTTACCGTTGCGCAGCAGTAACGTTGACGTTGCGCTACAGCAACCCTGCCCTTGCGCAGCGGTAAATAACTGGAGCGTGGCGTTCAGGGCATAATAACAACGGCAGACATTGGCGCACGTGGAGTATTGTACGCAATGTCTACCGTTAATTAGATGTATATGTGGTGTTTATCTGCTGCCGGCGGAGGGTGGCAGATGAATTCCTTTTACTTCTTAATGATGCCTATGCTTTCCAGCGTCTGTCCCTCGCTCGGCCATTTGTTGATGAGTCGTTGGGCTTCATCGTAAGTGATGGCGATGGTTGTTCCGTGGCGCGGAGTGAAGATGTCGGTGTTTGCCGAGTTACACACGTAGGTGAAGTTGCTGAGGTCGGTGCTCTTGCAGTACTCGTAGTGGCCGTTCATGTAGCAGTCGTACATGAGTATCCATTCGTCTGAGTCGATGAGCTTGAATACTCCCGAACCCTCTACCGCCTTGTTGCTCTGTTGCAGATAGCGGTACTCGGGAGTCCATTCACCGCGTAGTGTCTTAGCAGTAGCCTTCATAATGCCATTGCCCTGTCCCTCGGTCTTGAAGAACATGTGGTACATGCTGTCGGCATATACAATGTCGGCATCAATGGTGTTGGCATGGTGGTCGTAAAGCACCTCGGGCATGCTGATTTCGGTGAAGTCCTCGTTGGCGTATGAGCAGTAGGTGATGTAGTGCTTGCCGATTTCACCGATGGCATAATAGAGCATGTACTTTCCTTCTGCGGGGTCATAAATGGTTTGTGGAGCCCATACTTGGGTGAGGCTGTCGCGGTCGAAGCGCTCGGGCCAAGTGGTGGGGAAGTCTATGGCCGAGTGTGTCCAGTCAATCAAGTTGCTTGAACGGAGCAATACGAGACCGTCGTTTGAGGCCCATCCCTGTGATGAACGCATATCGGTCACTACCATATAGAAGTATCCGTCTTCACCACGGAGAATATGTGGGTCACGCACTGCCTGCTTGTTGGCGATGGTATCAGAACTGATGATGGGGTTTCCATCATTGAGAGGGGTGTAATTGTAGCCATCGGCGCTGAGGGCAAAGCATATCTGCTCTTGCCAGGGCGCATTGCCGTTGAAGTAGGCGAAGAGGTAGCCTGCATAGGTGTTGTCTTCTTTTTCTTTACAGCCTCCCATAATGTATGTCGCCATGAGCATGGCGGTGAGGCACAGGATGTTCATTGATTTGTTTTTCATAAAGGTAGTTGTTAGTGTGTTATTGGATTGGTGTTTATCCTATTCGACTGATTTTCTTCAGTTCTTCCTCGTTGATAATCTTTATCTTTCGTCCGTCAATGGCAATCAATTTCTCTGATGCAAAGATAGAAAGGGTGCGTATGGCGTTTGAAGTGGTCATATTGGAAAGGTTGGCCAGGTCTTCGCGGGAGAGGAAGATGCTGATGGTGGCACCGTCTTCTTCCAGTCCATAGGTTTCTTTCAAGAAGAGTAGCGACTCGGCCAATCGGCCGCGTATGTGTTTCTGTGTAAGGTTTACGGTGCGCTCGTCCGATAGACCGAGGTCTATGGAGAGTTGTTTGATGAAGAACATGGCCAACTTGTTGTTTGTTTCCAACAATTGGGTGATGATGTTCATTGGAATTGCACATACCGTAGAGGCCTCAAATGCGGCAGCTGCGGTTACGAAACTTTCTTCTGCAAAATATGCACGATAGCCGAAGTACTCTACAGGTTTGATGACGCGCATGATTTGGCTGCGCCCGCCCACTCCCTCGCGATAAATCTTCACTTTTCCTTCGAGTAGACAGAGCAGATGATTGGGCATTTCGCCTTCTGCATAGATCACTTGGTTCTTCTTGTATCGTTTCACCTCCAAATACTCGGCTGTCAACGCGCGCTGTTCATCCGTCAGCAGTTCCCACATATCGGCTATTGCCGCAGTGATTTCTGCCTGCGTAATCTCTTTTTTTGCCATCTCTTTTTCCTAATACCTATATATTTGAATTATGAATTCTAAATCCTGAATTTTGAATTAGGGTCACGGTGTGTGCCGGATGGTAATTCAAAATTCAGAATTCAAAATTCAAAATTTATAATTAGTCAATCATGTCAAACCCGCAGTAGGGAACCAGTACCTTGGGGATACGTATGCCTTCGGGTGTCTGGTTATTTTCGAGGATAGCTGCGAGTATACGGGGCAGAGCCAGTGCCGAGCCGTTAAGTGTGTGGCACAGCTCTATCTTCTTGTCCTCGGTGCGACGGTAGCGACACTTCAGACGGTTGGCTTGGTAGGCATCGAAGTTTGATACCGACGAAACCTCCAGCCAACGCTCTTGGGCTGCAGAGTATACCTCGAAGTCAAAGCAGAGAGCTGCGGTGAAACTCATGTCGCCACCGCAGAGACGCAGTATACGATAGGGGAGTTCAAGCTTCTTTACAAGGTTCTCTACGTGGTCGAGCATCTCTTTATGTGACTCTTTTGAATGCTCGGGAGTGTCGATGCGCACAATCTCAATCTTTGAGAACTCGTGCAAGCGGTTCAACCCACGCACGTCCTTACCATATGAACCGGCTTCGCGACGGAAACATTGGGTGTATGCCGTGTTCTTGATGGGCAATTCCTTCTCATCGAGAATGACATCACGGTAGATATTAGTCACGGGCACTTCGGCGGTGGGGATGAGGTAAAGATCGTCTGCAGTGCAGTGATACATCTGTCCTTCCTTGTCGGGGAGCTGACCTGTGCCATAACCTGATGCTTGGTTTACAACAGTGGGCGGCATTATCTCCTCATAACCGGCATTGCGAGCTTCGTCAAGAAAGAAGTTGATGAGGGCACGTTGCAAGCGGGCTCCCTTACCGCGGTATACCGGGAATCCAGCGCCGCTAATCTTTACTCCAAGATCAAAGTCGATGAGGTTGTATTTCTTTGCCAACTCCCAGTGGGGCAGGGGATTGGGACCAAGATCGGGAACCTCGTTTCCAGTTTTCTCTACCACATTGTCCTCTGCGTGTGTACCTTCGGGTACCTCATCATAAGGGAGATTGGGAATGGTGTAAAGCAAGTTCTGAGTCTCCTCTGCAGCGGTCTTCATCTCCTCTTCGAGGGAAGCGTTGGTTGCTTTTAGAGCAGCAACATTTGCCTTCACAGCCTCGGCTTCTTCCTTCTTGCCCTCTTTCATGAGTGCACCGATGCGTGCGGCCAATTGTTTTGCTTCTGCCAGATTCTTGTCAAGTGTGGTCTGTGCCGCACGACGTTTCTTGTCGAGGGCCAGTACTTGATTTATGGTCTCTTCGGCATTGCCGAAATGTTTCTTTTCAAGGCCTTTGATTACTCGTTCGGTCTGTTCTGTGATGAGTTTAATCGTAAGCATTTCTAATCTTTGTTTATAAAAGGTGTATTTTGGGATGCAAAGTTAGCAAAAACATATAAATAAAGCAAACGGATTCTAAGTAATGATTTGTCGGATTTTGGGTATATGATAGGTTTCTTAGAATTGTACGTGCACTCTGATTCGCACACCGTGTTTGCTGATACCGGGCAGATTTGTGTAAGTGAGACGGCGTACATAGTCCACTTCAAGGATTTTGAAGATGTTTTCTATTCCGAATGACAATTCCATGTAGGGTATGTTGGTAAGCGGGTTTTTATACTCCGGATCCAAGGGGAAAAGGTACAGCCCGTTGCTATTCATGAGGTCGGGTTTATTCCCTGGTCGCAAGCTGCCATAGAAACCCTTGAAGTCGATGACCTCGCGCCACCCCAGCTTTTTGATGAGGGGCAGACGGTTGAAGATGAGTCCATTCATATAGTATATTGTTTCCCATGACGCATAGGTGTCGGTGACAAATTCCATCGGGTTCATCAATGCGAACGACTCTTTCTGTAATGTGTATGAGAGGTTGGCGTTGGGTATGATGAGCAGAGGGTAGGGAACATCGTTCCATACGCGCCCTCCTTTAACAACGGCATCAATATAGCCGAACGATGAAAACCAGAAACGCTTGCGTGCACTGGCCTCAGTATGATGACAGGTGAATTGGCTGCCCAGTACATCTTTCAGGGCTATACTGTGTGAAAGGGTGAATATGGGACACTCGGGCCGCAGTGAATTGCGGTCCCATTTCTTTTGGGTGAATTTCTCGCCCGGAGCATAGCGTAGACTCAGTTCCAGTTCGGTTTGTGGCAACTTGGAGGCAAAGTGGGAAATGCCTTCGCTTCGTGTCTCAAATTGCATCAGTCGGCTGCTTTCATATACCTTGTTGCGCAGGGTGAGTGAATAGGATAGGTGATTGTAATGTTCACGATTGTACGAGAACTCGGCTTTTCGGAGATAACCTATCTGATTATCCTCCATGCGCTTGAGGTTGAGGAAAATGTTATCCTTGTTCGTGTAGAGGTAAGTCTGTCCGTATTGATAGATGTCGTTCTCGTAGTGCAGGCGAAGCGAATGTATGGGGAACTCATTGATGTGTTCTTTTTTCTTCTTGAAGGAATACTCTAATTCGCCCATATATTTTAACCGTTGGTCACGGAAGCCATATGCGACGAAAAAGCGCCCCATGAGGTGGGGATTAAGGTGGGCCGAGGTCATACCGCCTACTCTCAGGCGCAAACCTTCCAATGCGTTGTTACTGATGGTGGTGTTGAGCGGGCCATAGAAGAACTCAGGTTCCTCTTTTTTATTGGGCACATAACCCGTGAAGAGGTAAGTGATGATTTTCTCTGTCCAATAGTAGAGCGGATATTGGCGTAGTTGAGCTATCATGTCTGCTACTGATAGTTCTCGTTTGCTTACATGGCCGATACGATTGACAGCCCAGAACAACTCGTCTTTGTTGCGTGCATCTTCCTCTTCGATAACGCTCTCTGGCCGTGCGAGCAGATCTGGTCGTGCAGCAATGTCTAGTAGGTAATTGTTGTAGTTTACTTCACGTTTAATATATATGCCATTGATTTGTGCCGTAATTTCAATTTCGGCAATCAAGGACTCTTTGTTGAGTAGGGGGGTGCCGTCTGAGGCTGGTGTGAAAGTTTGTGTTATATTCAGTGTGCGTACAAAATTCAAGTTGATGTCGTGTGGTGTAGTCATCTGTACCCACTTGATGAAGTATGTGCTGTCTGTTGTTACATACAGGTGTCCTGTAAAACCGTGCGATTCGGAGTTGAAAGGGGAAAAAGCCAGGTCAATACAGGGAGTTCCCTCTATCAAGAGGGTATCCATGATATAAAACTTGTATACGCTTGTTGCAATGTTTGAGAGTGGGCTGACGAAGCGGTTGCGGAGGAGATCGATGTCATTTTGGAAAATGTCCACATCTTTGAATACTTCGTCGAATACTCCATCGATCTCTTGCTCGGAGATAAAGTCGTCTACGCCGGCACGGCGACGCGCAATGACGTGTTTCTTGCGACTTTCGGGTGATTTTCTGTAGTGGTCACTGCCGATGAGCTCACGCGAAGATATGTTGAGGATGGGCTTTCCTGATACTAATGAGGTATCCAAGTAGTTCTGTAGCAAGCCTATGTTGTCCAGTAGCTCCGCTTGATATTTGTTCTGATCAAAGTTGTTGAGGGCAATCGTTAGCAGTTCGTGTCGATTGCGGCTATAGTAATCATGGCTATCTAGACGGTAATCATTTCGTCGTTTGATGATTCTCTGCACCAATTCTACAGCAGGGTTGTCCTTGCGGCGGTAACGCTCGCGTTCGGGCTTGATTTCTACTTCCTTCAGTTCGTAAGTGGTTGGTGCCAACTGTATATGTAGAGGGTATCGTGTTTGGGCGTTGACGGGAATGCGCTTCTCTGCATATCCTACTGATGAAACGATGAGTACACCACGTGTTTCAGAGGAAAGAAAGGAGAAATGTCCGTCTTGGTCTGTTTGGCAGCCATCGGTAGTGTTCTGCAAATATACAGATACATAAGGCATGGCTTCAAGGGTGGTCGAGTCCGTTACTGAACCGTAGATGCGTGTCATGGCACATAGTGAAGCCTTCCCTCCTATACAAAATAGAATAAGAACGGAAAGTAGTAGCTGTATGCGGTCGTTTGGATTACTCTTTCTTATAGCTGTCATTAAAAAACACTTCTTTCGCAAAATCGTGCAAAGATACGAACAAACGAGCGAAATAATATCAAGCTTGGTTGAATATTTCTTAGCGAGTAGCGCCTATATTTTATGACAAGTCGCTAAAGATGCGAATAATTCTCCATAATGTGTGCGTTTTGTGGATAAGAACTATTGTTTGTCCTTATGATTTGGCGTTATCGCAGTTCTTCTATTGCATTCATATAGTTCCGTAAGTTTCCGCTTTTCATGATTTTCTTGTAGGGTTTGCGCCCAATGAGGGGTTCGGTGTATTCCCAGAAGGTGCGCAGCTTGCTGTGCAGTTGGGCATCGCCCTTGACGATGTGGGCATACTGTTCGGCCAATTTCTCGTGCAGAGAGCGCAGGTGTCGGATGTGCTCTTCGTGGCTCCACTCCCGTCCTTCGGCGTATTCTTTTGCGAGTGAGGGACGTGCCAATAGCCCGCGACCTACCATGAGGCCGGCAAGGCGTGGGTAACGTTCCGCCATGCCGTGCAGCTGTTCCAGCGTGGTGAGGTCTCCATTATAGATAAGCGGATGGCGGCACTCTTCGTAGAAGCGGGCAAAGGATTCGCTGTCAATGGCTCCTTTGTATTGCTGTACTCCTGTGCGTGGATGTAAGGCGATGTGGGCGAGGGGAGTAGCGTTGAGAGTGTCTAATACGGGCTTCCACTCTTCGGCATTGTCCCATCCGAGGCGCATCTTCACTGAGAAGGCGATGTGTGGGCGTCCCTTGATGGCGCTTGCCACCTCTTCTATAATGTCGGGGTGCCCAAGGATGCCCGATCCGCGTCCGTGCTTGGCTTGCAAAGGGAAGGGACAGCCCATGTTAAGGTCGATGTTTCGGTAACCCAATGCTTCTATCTCATTGACAAGATAGACAAACTCTTTCAAGTTCTTGAATATGATTTGCGGTGTCACGGGTACGCCTTCATTGTTCTTCGGGTCAATGTCACGGCGGTCTTTTGAGCGGATTTCACCCGCCTCTACGCGTACGAAGGGGGTGTAGTAACGCTCGATACCGCCTATCATTTGATGGTGGATGCGGCGGTATACATCATCTGTGTGCCCTTGCAGTGGGGCGAAGTGAATGGGAATCATAGGCTGCAAATTTACCATGAAATTGCGAAAATGTTGCAGGAAAAGGAAATAAATCATGTTTTTTTTGTTCTCTTCTCTGCTTGTTGTAACTTTGCAGCATGAACGAACAAACCAGACATATCGCTATAGATGCGTTCGACTATCCGTTGCCTGATGAACGTATCGCCAAGTTTCCCCTGACCGAGCGCGACAGTTCCAAACTGCTGCTCTATCGGGGCGGTGAGGTTAGTGAAGAGCGTTTTGCATCGCTTCCCGACCATCTGCCTTCGGGAGCGCTCATGGTATTCAACAATACGCGCGTGATACAGGCTCGCCTGCACTTCCATAAGGAGACGGGTGCGCAGATTGAGGCGTTCTGCCTCGAACCGCTTTCACCCAATGAGTATGTACAGATGTTCGCGCAGACCGAGCGATGCAGCTGGCTCTGTCTTGTGGGTAATCTGAAGAAATGGAAAGAGGGTCCGCTGCATAAGGAGATTGTGGTGCGTGACCACACGTTGACACTCACTGCCACACGCGGTGAAGCCGTAGGCACGGGCCATCGCATCGACTTTGCATGGGACGACGCTACGGTGACCTTTGCCGAGGTGCTTGAGGCCGTAGGCGAACTGCCCATCCCGCCCTACTTGAACCGTAAGACCGAGGAAAGCGACAAGCAGACCTACCAGACCGTATATTCCAAGATTAAGGGCTCGGTGGCTGCACCGACAGCCGGGCTTCACTTCACCGAGCGGGTGCTTCAGGCGATTGATGCCAAGGGTATAGAGCGCGAGGAGGTGACACTGCACGTAGGAGCCGGCACCTTCAAGCCCGTGAAGAGCGCTGAGATTGGCGACCACGAGATGCACTCGGAGTATATCGTCGTAGAACGCAAGACCATTGAGAAACTCATCGCACACCAAGGAGAGGCCATTGCTGTGGGTACCACTTCGGTGCGTACGCTCGAGAGTTTATATTATATAGGTGTGCTCATCAGCCGCAATCCGGAGGCTACGGAGGAACAACTGCGTGTGACCCAGTGGATGCCCTATGAAGAGGAGTACAATACACTCACCACCCTCGAGGCCCTGCAGCAGATTCTTGGTTATCTCGACCGCCACGATCTGCCCGCCCTGCACACCAATACGCAGATAATGATTGCCCCGGGCTATACGTTCCACATCGTGAATCGCATCGTAACTAACTTCCATCAGCCCAAGAGTACGCTGCTGCTCCTCGTCTCGGCTTTTGTCAAGGGTGATTGGCGCAAGATTTATGACTATGCCCTCGCTCATGACTTCCGTTTCTTGAGCTATGGCGACAGTTCGCTGCTCATCCCCTAACTAAATGTTAAGTACGGGGAGATGTCTCCCCCAAGAAAACAGATACGCAATGCAAGACAACCACCAAGAACCCCTCCCCCTCGTCGACGAGACTGGTCACGTCATTGGAAAGGCCACACGCGGCGAGTGTCATGGCGGCAGCAAATTGCTCCATCCCGTAGTGCATCTCCATGTCTTTGATGCCGATGGCCGTCTGTATCTCCAGCAACGTCCTTTGTGGAAGGATATACAGCCCGGCAAGTGGGACACGGCCGTAGGCGGCCACGTGGACTATGGCGAGGATATCTGTGACGCGCTGCACCGCGAAGCACGCGAGGAGCTGGGCATCGAGACGTTCACGCCAGAGTTTCTCTTGCGCTACGTCTTCGAGTCGGAGCGAGAGCGCGAACTTATTCACGTATACCGTACGGTGTACACCGATGACATACGTCCCACAGCCGAACTTGATGGCGGCCGTTTCTGGACCATCAGTGAGATACGTGAAGCCATCGGAAAGGGTATTCTTACCCCGAACTTTGAACAAGAGATTGTGAGAATTCTGAATTCTGATTTTTGAATTCTTACAAGTTCTATATAGAGGTAATAATTTAGAATTCATAATTCAAAACTCAGAATTCATCATATGCAAATAGGTGACAAAGTCCGTTTCCTCTTTGAGACAGGAGGCGGCATCGTAAAGGGATTTCAAGGTAAAGACATTGTGTTGGTAGAAGACGAGAACGGCTTCAGCATCCCCATGCTCATTCGTGAGTGTGTGGTGATAGACACCAATGAGTATAACTTTGAGAAGAAGAGTGTAAAGAAGGAGACGGCCTCCCCTAACCCCTCCCAAGGAGGGGGATTTCAGGCTTCGCAAAATAAATCTGTTTTTTCTCAAGCGGCATCAAATACAACCGCGATGTCCGAATCACCCCTCCTTGGGAGGGGCAGGGGGGAGGCTTCCTACCGCCCCATGGAGCGTCGCGAAGGCGAGAAACTCAACGTCGCTTTGGCCTTTGTACCCGTCGACATCAAGCAGATCAGCACCACCATCTTCGAAGCCTACTTGGTGAACGACAGCAACTATTACCTGTCATATCTTTACGCCTCTGTTTCGGCCGGTGGCATGAAGCTGCGTGCGCAGGGTATCATCGAACCCAACACCAAGCTCTTCATTGAGGAATTCGGCCGCGAGCATTTGAACGAGCTCGAGCGTGTCAACATACAGCTCTTTGCCTTCAAGGAGGAGAAGAACTACATGAAGAAGCCCGCCGTGGATGTGAAACTGCGCATCGACACCGTGAAGTTCTACAAGTTGCACACCTTCAATACTGATAGCCCCTTCTTTGATGAGCCGGCACTCATCTATGATATCGTGCGTGACGACCGTCCCGTACGTCAGGTCTATGTGGAGGCCGACGATTTGAAGGAGGCCTTGATGCAGAAGAAGTACGAGGACAGCCGACCCAACCGTGCTCCTCAGCCCGCTCGCAAGCAGAAGGCCGACAATACCATCGAGGTAGACCTTCACATCCACGAACTGCTCGACAATGCCAACGGCCTGAGCAACAGCGATATGCTCAACTATCAGCTCGACGTGTTCCGCAAGACGATGGATGAATACCGGGGCAAGAAGGGACAGCGCCTCGTCTTCATTCACGGCAAGGGCGAAGGAGTGCTTCGCAATGCCTTGCTCAAGGAACTGAAGAGCAAGTACGGTTCATGCATCAGTCAGGACGCTTCGTTCCGCGAGTACGGCTTCGGTGCACTGCTGGTCATTGTTAAGTAGATGCAATAATGGAAATGCGTTTGCCGATTGCCGGTAAACGGTTTGCCCGAAAACTTTTGTCACCGCGAAGAAAAAGAATTGTCACCGCGGTGACAATCTTTTTTCACCGCGATGGAAATGTTTTGTCACCGCGGTGACAAAAGTTTTTCTAATGTTCCGTTTTTGACAGTGCGAATACGCTGACATGCACGTTCGGTACAGTGAGTACGGCCGAGATGCAGGCGTGGAGCGTAGCGCTAGTGGTCGCCACATCATCGACAAGCAGTATGTGCTTTCCTTTCAACGCTGTGGGGTCATTCACACGGAATATCCCTTCAGTATTCTTCCAACGCTCGGAATGCCCTTTTCGGGTTTGCGTGTCGGTGTCGACTATACGCACGATGCATCTGTTGTTTGTGGCGATACCTGTGGCTTCGCTTAGCCCTTGCGCAATGTAATCGCATTGGTTGTATCCGCGCTTGCGATGCTTCTTTTTGGATAGGGGGACAGGTACGATGAGGTCTATCCCCTCGAAGAATCCGCTTGCTTTGAGTTCTTTGGCAGCCAAGCGTCCGAGGAAGATGCCCGTTTCGGGGTGGTCATAGTATTTCAGATGGTGGATGAGGTTGCTGTACTTACCCTCCTTGTTATAATAAAAGTGTGCCGTGGCGCGCATTACTTCGGGCCATTCCATGAAGTGCTGCATCAAGGGATTGTCGGGATTCTGTTCGTAGTGCGTGCGAGGCAGTTCCAATAGGCAGCTTATGCACAGGTGTTGCTCGCTCTGCATGAGCCGTCGCCCGCACACCTTACAATAGCGGGGGAACAGCAGTTCCTTGAGGTCATCAATCCATTTCATCTTACTCGTTGAATAGATAGGTTCACATAGATCTCACGAATCTCACAGAAGCACACGCGCTATCGCTTGTGTGACCTCCGGGCTGCAAGCACTCGGCGAAGCCGACATGCTGCGAGCTTTCTGCGATGCAGCCTTCGTGAGATTCGTGGGATCTGTGTGAGATAAATTCTGTGTGAAACAATAGTCATTCGTGTGACATTTTACTTATTCTACCCATTCCTCCATCTCACCGCCCAAGCACTGCCGTATCGCCTCAAATTCAAATCCTCGCCCCGTAGCGAATCGGATGAGCTTGCCGTTTATCTCGTAGTCGTTCTTTCCCTTCGTGCTGCGTCGCTTGCTCTTGATGAGGTCGCGCAGAATCTCTATGTACTCCTGCTCGTCGATAGCCTCCATGGCAGTGTCAATGGTCTCCTTGTCAATGCCCTTCATGCGCAGTCCTTGAGCAATCTTGATGCGTCCCCATTTGTTGAATCGGTACTTGTCGCGCACGAAAGCCTCGGCATAGCGGCGGTCGTCCACGTATTTCTCTTCTACAAGATGGCGTACGATGCGCGTCTTTCCCTCTTCGGTCAGGTCATATTTCGCCAACTTGGTCTCGATATCGCTCAAGCACTGCTCACTTACCGAGCATCGTGCTGCCAGTTTGTATAGTACTTCGTCTGCAGTCATAACTTTCATCTCTTCACTGCTCTAACCATCCTGTCATTCCCATAAATATCCTTGCGCAGTGTCACCTCCTTGTATCCGTACGTTTCAAACAGCGCCACGGTTTCCGTGCCCAGCCGCTGGTTTATCTCCACATAGATGCTTCCTCCGGGCTGTAAAGCCTTCGTTTGCCCAATCTTCGCAATGGCGCGGTAAAAACACAAGGCGTCGTCGTCGGGTACGAAGAGTGCCGTGTGGGGTTCCCACTCAGTCACCGTGCGCTCCATGTCGGCCTGCTCGCTCTGCATGATGTAGGGCGGGTTGCTCACTATGATATTATAGGAGTGGGGCAGGGGAGTAGCGAGGTTCAGTATGTCGTGCTTGAAGAACGACACCTTGGTGCCGTTCCGTTCGTTGTTCTCTTTGGCAACGACCAATGCTTCGGACGAGATGTCACAGGCATCTACTGTGGCTTGCGGTAGCTGTCGGTCCAGTGCAATGGCAATGCATCCGCTGCCTGTGCCCATGTCTATCAGGCGCAGTGGCTCGTGTCCATACTCGCTCACCACCCAGTCGATAAGTTCTGCCGTTTCAGGGCGCGGAATGAGTACAGCAGGCGTCATCTTGAACTCCATCCCGTAGAACGGCGTCTGTCCCTCGATATATTGCAGAGGCTCATCTTGTTGCAGACGTTTCAGAATGTCATCTAACAACCGTTCTTGCTCGTCCGTAAGCGCAATGCTCTCCTTTATATAATAGGTACTGCTGCTTACTCCCAACAGGTCGCAGCAGATGGTGCGTGTGATGCTTGCCAGCTCCTGATTGGCATATTTTTTGTCCAATGCAAGATCTATTCTTTTTATCAGTTCTTTCATGTACTTTTGCCTTTCGAGGGTTGCAATTCGATGCAAAAATAATGATAAATTTGCAAAGTCTACTTTCTATTTTCTCGGATTGCTATATTTTTGTTAAATTTGTTGTGCATTTCATTTCTTTAATATATTTTTGCCTGTTGAAAGGAATATTATGAGCTAATACCATAATAATATATTATATATCCATGGACGAAAGAATGCTTAACATCGCATCGCGCTTCGCAATCGAAGGCGAGATTGAAGTCATCAAACCCCTTGGCGAAGGATTTATCAACGATACATTCGTGGTAAAGACCAAGGGTAGTACCCCCAACTACATCCTCCAGCGTAAGAATCACGCTATCTTCCCCGATGTGCCCGGTATGATGGACAATATCGTGAAGGTGACCACTCACCTCAAGGAGAAGATTGCTGCTGCCGGTGGCGACCCCCGTCGCGAGGCACTCACTGTGACTCCCACAACCGATGGCAAGTACTACTGGCAGGATACCGACGGTAACTACTGGGCAGTGTGCGAGTTTATCGAAGGTTCAGTGACCTACGACCGTGCCGACACTCCCGAACTCGCTTATAAGGGCGGTCAGGGTATCGGACGTTTCCAGGCTCAGCTGGCTGACTTCACCACTCCTCTCGTGGAGACTATCAAGGGTTTCCATAACATCCGCTGGCGTTTCCAACAGTGGGACGAGGTGATTGCCAAGGATCCCATGGGCCGTGTAGCCGAGCTCAAGGAGGAAATCTCATGGATTGAGAGCCGCCGCGAGAAGATGCTCGACTTCTGGAAGATGGTTGAGGATGGCGTACTTCCCATGCGTGTCACTCACAACGATACCAAGCTCAGCAACATCCTCTTCAACCAGAACGGCGATGTGCTCTGTGTTATCGACCTTGACACTTGCATGAGCAGCACTTCACTCAACGACGTGGGCGATGCACTCCGTTCATATACAAACACAGGTGCAGAGGACGATCAGGACCTCAACCGCGTATCGATGGACATCAACATGTTCGAGGGCTACATCAAGGGTTACCTCTCAGAGCGTAAGGCTTCGATGACCCAGAGCGAGATTGACTGGCTTGCCTTCTCGGGTATCTATATCACCTACGAGCAGGTGCTCCGCTTCCTCATGGACTACATCGATGGCGACAACTACTACAAAGTACGCTACGACGGTCATAACCTTGTTCGCACTCATGCCCAGTACAAACTCCTCACCAGCATGGAAGAGCAGTACGAGCGCATGCAGCAGATTGTAGCTGAAGCAGCGAAGTAATAGTAAATGTAAATTGTCAAATAGTAAATTAAAAATTATGAGTCAAAAACAAAACAAGACAGGCATCGCTCTCGCGATTTGTGGTCTGTTCTTCTTTGCCATCGGCTTCGCATTGGGTATCAACGGATTTTTGACACCCGTGCTCAAAGGTGCATTGGATATCACTCCCGTGGTGGCCAACCTGTTGATTGCATTTAACTTCGTTCCTTTCTTGCTCTTCGGTTATCCTGCTACTGTATGTATCAGTAAGATTGGTTATAAGGCTACTATGGCCGTTTCGTTCGCATTGTTTGCTATCGCATTCGGCTTGTTCGTTCCTGCCGCAAAGTTTGCTTCGCTGCCCTTCTTCTTGGTAGCATGCTTCATTAGCGGTGCGGCTAATGCTGTGCTTCAGGCTTGTGTGAACCCCTATATCACCATTCTTGGTCCTCTTGAGAGCGCTGCTAAGCGTACCTCTATCATGGGTATCTGCAACAAGCTCGCTTGGCCTACTACTACCGTGTTCATGACTTTGGTAATCGGTAAGGGACTTGACCAAATTCAGATGGCCGACCTCTTCTTGCCTTTCTATATTATTATAGGTATCTTTGTAGTGCTCGGTATCATTGCTCTGATTGCTCCGCTGCCTGAGGTTAAGGCTGCTGGTGAGGATGAGGAGGATGGCAGTGCATGTCCTTATGCTGAAGGCAAGACCTCTATCATGCAGTTCCCCCACTTGTTGCTCGGTTGCTTGGCACTCTTCTTCTATGTAGGTGTTGAGACCATCTCTCTTGCAACTGTGGCTGACTATGCTACCAGCCTGACCAAGGAGGGTGTTGCGTTGTCTGCTTCTGCTACGGCTCTCGGTTACATCCCCTCAATCGGTATGGTGATCGGTTACCTCTGCGGTATCTTCTTTATTCCTAAATACCTCAGTCAGGATAAGGCTATGCGTATCTGCGCATGGATTGCTCTTGTTGGTTCAGTATTGGTTGCTGTCCTTCCCGGTCAGTACTCTATCTACTGCATCTTCTTGATGGCTCTCGGCTGCTCGCTCATGTGGCCTGCTTTGTGGCCCTTGGCAATGGCCGATCTCGGCAAGTTCACCAAGCAGGGTGCTGCACTCCTCACCATGGCTATTGCCGGTGGTGCTGTAATGCCTCTCGTGCGTGCTTGGGTTGAAGGTATGACCGGTTCGTTCCAGGCTAGCTATTGGGTATGTGTACCCTGCTTCCTCGTAATTTTGCTTTACGGTAGCAGTTGGTATAAGATTCGCAAGTAATATGTTCAGACTTTCATTCTAGGCTATTGGCTTAGAATGAAAGTTGTTATCCTTTATATTATTAACCAATTAAAAGCGAGAAAACAAATTATTTTATTATTAACTATTTAACTAAAGTCTCAAAAAACATGAAGAAAAACTTACGTTTATTGTGCTTGGGTCTTGCCGCTGCTACTTTTACTTGCAGCTTTGCTCAAGAGCCCCAAAACATGACTGACAAGTTGCAGAATGCCGACATGGAGCTTGGTCCTAAGGGATGGGCCTTCGATGGTACTGACTTGTTGGGCAAGAACACAAAGAATGTATCTACTCAGGTAGGTTTCTATGGTATGAACAAGGGTGTACTGGAAGCATGGCACTCAAATGTTGCTAATCCTCTTGGCGATAGCTACATTATGCAGAGATTGAAAGATCTCCCTTCTGGTACTTATGTATTCGGTGCTTATGCTGCTGCTGCACGTCAGTATAACAGCAAAGATATCTGCGAGCGTGAAACTGTAAATGGAGAAGAAAAGCACGTATTGGTTGACGGCGTTCACCAGTATGAGTATTGGAGCAACCGTGACTCTATTAATGGTGTAGTATTGTTTGCTAACGATGCTACTGTTCCCGTTTCGGCCAACAACCCCGACTTGGGTCACAAATTCCAGTGGGCTCACTCTTCTAAGTTTAATGTAGCTGTTACTCTGTCAGATACTGATGAGAAGAAGGGTTACATGGATCTTGGCTTGCGTGTTTCTGGTACCAACGCTAACTATGTAGTATGGGACAATGCTACATTGTACTATTTTGGAAACATGAGCGAGGCTGATGCTCTCGATGCAATGGCTAAGATTGACGTAGAGAATGCTATCGCTATCGCCGACACTTTGAAGGATGAGGTTATGCATGCCGATACATTGGCTGCGCTTACTCAGGTAATTGCTGATGCTGCTGCTGCAAACGTAACAGCTGCAAACCTTGAGGCGGTGACCAATCCTATCTTCTGGACTGCAGGTTTGGCAAGAAAGTCTGCAACTGACTATGCGAACTTGAAGAAGGACATCGAGTCTGCTAAGGTAGTAGCTGCTGGCGAGTGGAGCGAAGAAAATGCAGATTATGTTGCTTACCTTGAAGAGGCTATCGCTGATGCAGAGAAGGCTTATGGTGATAAGGCTATGAACCGTGCTGAGTTGACTGCATTGCGCAAGGAGCTCAATTGGTCTGCCGGTGACGTGAAGTATGATTCACTGCTTATCGCTCAGACTGTGTTGAGTAACTTCATCTCTGAGGCTCGTGACGTGGAGGGTAAGGTTGGTGGTTACACCAAGATGCAGATTGCTTCATTGGACGAACTTGCTGGAGAACTTGCTGACACAATGGCTGTTTATGAAACTGACGCAGAGTTGGAATTTGCAGAGAGAACTGTTAATCCTAACGGTTTGTACGCTTACATCGCACGTGTAAACACTGCTATTGAGAATGTGAAGAACAATACAATCTCTGCCGAGTACACCAAGATGCCTATTGAGTTCAAGACTTTGGCTGAAGGTGATATGAAGGGCTGGATTGAGAATGCTGAGTGGTTAGACCAGTCTAAGAAACTTGTTGCCTACACCTCTCCTATGTATCGTTTCCAAGGTAAGATTGAGACCTTCCGTATTACAGTTAAAAAGAATAAGAACGGTGCAGCTCACTTCTGTCTCTCAGGCTTGAAGTTCTGGGATGGCGATGGTAACCTTATTCCTTTGACCGAGGAGAACCTTTCGACTAATGCCGACCATATAGGAAATCACCCTGAAGATGAAGGTCCTGAGGGTAATGGTATTCCTGCTCTTTTTGATGAGGATAATAATACTTTCTTCCATTCTGAATGGAAAAATAATGTAGGCGCTAATCACTATTTGGATGTAATACTCCCCAACGGTGGTTACGATGCATTCAGTTTCCAGATGATTTCTCGTTCTAACAGCAACGGTTGGGATCAGAGCCACACCTTCCCTGGCGAGATGATTCTTTCTACTCCTATGCCTCAGCGTGATGAGTTGGAGACGCTTGTTGCAAAAGCTAAGGCGTTGAACGCTTTCTCTGCACCTGAGCCTGGTTTCTACTCTGCAGACTTCAGCTATGTGCTTGATGCTATTGCTGAGATTGAGGAGGCCCTCGTTACCTATCCTTCTGAGGATGAGTGCAAGGCTATGCGTGCTGAACTTAATAACATCATCGCTCAATTTGAGGCTGAGGAAGATAAGTCTGTTATCTTGCCCACACCTGGTAAGGAATATCGTCTTATCTCTGGTGTAAGTGGTTACTATAACCAACAGAGCGTAGAGAAGGCTATGACCGTACGTGGTGACTCGGCTCTCTGCTGGGAGAATGTATGTGCTGATAGCTTGGGCCAGATCTTCGTATTCGAGGAAATCCTCCAGGATGGTGAGCATTGCATCATCACTGAGGAAGGTGAGAACGAGGATGGTACTACTTGGAGCGAGGATTACTACTGCTATAGATTGAAGACTCCTGCTGGTCGTTATATCCAGGTTGACAGTGTTAGCACAAGTACTCGTGTGACACTCAAGATTGTGGATGAGACATCAGATACTATCCGCTTGAAGAGCCTCGGTGCTGGTCAGTGGAATATCATCGCTAAGGGTTCTGGTTATACTCAGCTCCACACTGGTGGTCACTCTAGCGGTGCCGGTAAGAATGGCAATATCGTAGGTTGGAATGAGGGCCTTGGCTCTGCTTCTGCATGGTATATCCGCGAAATGCCCGAACTTCCCCTTTCTGTACTCGTTGAGGGTAATGAGTTTAAGTCTGAGTGCATCCACTTCGACGCTGCTAACACCATTACTTTGACTGCTGATAAGGATTGTGCATTCGAGAACCTTGCATTCTATGATCTCTTTGGTAACTCTATTGCTATCGATTCTTTGGTGATTTCTGGCAACACTGCTACTATCACTGCTAAGACTAAGGATTATGTTGCTTGTGCATTTACATTGAACAATGCTGACGGTGTGAACATCACATTCGATGCATTCCAGTTCACTTCAAACATCAACCTCTTGCAGGCTGCTTACGATGAGGCTGTAGCTGTAAATCCTGAGGAAGGTGATGAGGTAGGTATGTATGCTGACCTCGCCGAGTATACCGCAGCTATCGAAGCCGCTGAGGCAATGTTGGCAGCTGGTGCTTCGGACGAAGAGATTGAGGCTATGATTGAGCGCCTTGAGAAGGCTGTTGATGCTCTCGAAATGAATATGCCTGTGGCTGGTAAGTACTATTATATCTACAATGCTCTTGCAGCATTCGAGAAGCAGAAGGGCTATAAGATGTCTCTGTTTGCTGATGTTGATGGCGATGTACTTGCTTGGGGCCATGAGAACTATGTTGACTGGAACCGCTACTGGCAGTTTGAGCCTGTTGCTGTAGAGGTCCTCAAGGAGCATAATATGGATACTACTGTAAATGCTTACTTCATCAAGAACGTGGCTAATGAGATGTATATCGCTGAGGGTAACGGAGCTATGACCTCTAATGTTGAGGGTGCTGTACCTTATGTAATCACCGTGCTTGGTGGTAAGGAGTTGGCTCTCGATGGTCTCGGCCAGGCTGGTAAGCGTATCCACGCTAACGGTCACGCTAGCGGTGCCGGTAAGGGTGGCAACATCGTATACTGGAGCTCTGGTGCAGGTACTGCTTCTGCATGGAATATCGTTGAGGCTCAGTACGATGTAACTGATATCGACTTCACAGAGGTTGAGAACGATGCTAAGGTTTCTGCAAAGGGTACATTCGACCTCTTCGGACGTCGCGTAGTAGCTCCCACAGCTCCTGGTATCTACATCATCGATGGTAAGAAGAAGTACGTTAAGTAATCTTCGTTGATTCGATAAACTTTGCGAGGGCAGCCGATTGGCTGCCCTCGTTTTTTTTTTGTGTAAATGGCTGCTTTCTGGTGAAAAGAGTTCATATTTGGGGTGGCAGTGGCAAAAAAGGATATACCCTTTGGAAAAATTGAGTATATCCTCTAAATAAATTGGCTCTGTCCAATAAAAATATTGGGTAGAGCCAATTTTATTTTTCTCTTTGTCTGTTTTCGCAGGTGAATTTGTTCGTTGAGTTGAAAGGGGTGGCATTAGCTGTTGCCAATGCCACCCCAAATATGAACTTTTTTCACCTGCGCTGTGGAGTGATTCTCTTAGTCGAGTCCCTCAATCTGTCCGTTTACGAGGTCGATGTGGAGTGCTGCGGGCTCTTTGGGGAGACCGGGCATGCGCATGATGTCGCCCGAAACGACGACGAGCATCTCGGCACCGGCATTGATGACGATGTCCTGTACGTTGAAGCCGAAGCCTTCGGGTGCGCCGTAGCGCTTGGCGTCGGTAGAGAAGGAGTATTGTGTCTTGGCAATGCAGATGGGGAAGTGGCTGTAGCCGAGGCTCTCAATCATGGCGAGCTTCTTCTTGGCGGTGGCGCTCAGGGTGACCGAGGCTGCTCCGTAGAGGTTCTTTGCTACCTTGCTAATTTTCTCTTCTACGCTGTCTTCGTCGTTGTAGGCGAACTTAAGGTCGCTAGAAGGCTGTTTCTCGATGGTCTCTACCACGAGACGGGCGAGGTCTACGGCACCTTCGCCACCGAGGGCATAGGCGTTGTTCACTTCGCAACCGATACCGAGTTCTGCACAGTGCTGGCGTACGTAGTTGATTTCTTCATCGGTATCGCCATTGTATTTGTTGAATACCACCACAACGTTCTGGCCGAACGAGCGGAGGTTGCGCAGGTGTTTGTCGAGGTTTACCATACCGTCCTTCAGGGCTTCGAGGTTGGGTTCGCCTACCTGATCCTGAGGTACGCCTCCGTGCATCTTGAGGGCGCGGGCTGTGGCTACGAGTACGGTGAGCTTGGGGGTGAGGCCCGCCTTGCGGCACTTGATGTCATAGAACTTTTCGGCTCCGAGGTCGGCACCGAAACCTGCTTCGGTAATGACATAGTCGGCGCAGGTCATGGCGAGCTTGGTGGCGAGCACTGAGTTACAGCCATGGGCAATGTTGGCGAAGGGACCGCCATGCACGAGGGCTGGAGTGTTCTCGGTTGTCTGTACGAGGTTGGGCGAGATGGCATCCTTGAGCAGTACGGTGATTGCACCGGCTACGCCAAGGTCCTTCACGGTGAAGGGTCTGCCTTCATAAGTGAAGCCGAGGAGGATGTTCTCGATGCGGCGGCGGAGGTCGGCTTCATCTGTTGCAAGACAGAGGATGGCCATAATCTCTGAGGCTGGAGTGATGTCGAAACCTGTCTCCTGGGCGAAGCCGTTGGTCTTGGGGCCGAGACCGGTGACTACGTAGCGCAGGGTGCGGTCGTTGACATCGAGTACGCGACGCCAGAGTACCTCCTTGAGACCGATGCCCTTGTCACGGTTCTGATACATGTAGTTGTCGAGCAGGGCGGCAATCATGTTGTTGGCCGAGGTGATGGCGTGGAAGTCGCCGGTGAAGTGGAGGTTTATCTTGTCCATGGGCAACACTTGGGTGTAGCCGCCTCCGGCTGCACCGCCCTTCATGCCGAAGCAGGGGCCGAGCGAGGGCTCGCGCAGTGCCACGATGGCTTTCTTCCCAAGTTTGTTCAGACCGAGGGTAAGACCGATGGATACGGTGGTCTTGCCTATGCCGGCCTTTGTGGGTGTGATGGCGGTGACGAGGATGAGGTTGCTTTTCTTTACTTTCGCCTCATCGATGAGGTGTTCGTCAACCTTGGCCATGTGGCGGCCGTAGGGGATTACGCTCTCGGCGGGGATGCCGGCTTCTTTTGCGATTTGCTCAATGTTCACCAATGGGGTGTTGCGAGCGATTTCGATGTCTGTCTTCATATAATATGTTGAACGTTTTGTGTGACGATATATCTCTGCAAAATTAGTGCAAAGTGTTAGAAAATACAAATAAATTTGCTTTTTCTCTCGTCTTGCAGTAACTTTGCACTTCAAAACGTTGTTGAGTATATAATGAAGAAACTATTCATACTTTTACTTCCGTTGCTTCTGCTCGCTGGCTGCACCCAATACGCTAAGGTGCAGAAGTCGATGAACTTTGAATACAAGTATGAGTTGGCCAAGGCCTACTATGTGGAGGGAGAGTACAGTCAGGCGAGCTCGTTGCTTGAGGATATGTTGGCCTTTACCAAAGGTACGATGTATGCCGAGGAGGCGCTTTATATGCTCTCGATGTGTTACTATAATATGAAGGACTATGTGACCGCTTCGCATTACTTTACCACCTATTTTAATACCTATCCTCGTGGTGTGTATGCCGAAACGGCGCGTTTCATGTCGGCACGGGCATTGTATCTCGATACGCCTGATCCACGATTGGACCAGTCGAGCACGATCAAGGCTATCGGTGAGATACAGGTGTTCACCGAGTATTACCCCTACTCGAAGTATCGTGATGAAGCGCATAGTATGCTTTATGAGTTGCACGACCGTTTGGTAGAGAAGGAGTTCCGCTCGGCGCAACTCTATTATGACTTGGGTAATTATATGGGCAACAACTATCAAGCCTGTATCATTACGGCGCAGAATGCGTTGAATGACTATCCCTATACGAAGCTTCGCGAGGACCTCTCAATGCTTATACTCCGTGCTCGATACAGCATGGCCAAGGAAAGTGTACAGGAGAAGATGATAGATCGCTACCGTGATACGGTGGACGAGTATTATGCCTTCAAGAACGAGTATCCTGAGAGCAAGTATCTGAAGGAGGCTGAAAAGATTTTCCACGATACGCAGAAAGTACTGAAAAATAAATAATATAAATAGATAATAAAAGACTATGGACTACAAGAAAAGCAATGCTCCTACCAACACGATTACTCGTGACATGCAGGACTTCAGAGACAAGACTGGTAACGTGTACGAATCAATCGCTATTATGGGCAAGCGCGCCAACCAGATTTCTGTGGAGATTAAGGAGGAGTTGAAGAAGAAACTCGATGAGTTCAGCTCATCATCGGACAATTTGGAAGAGGTGTTCGAGAACCGTGAGCAGATTGAAATCTCACGCTACTATGAGCGTCTTCCCAAGCCTACACTCATCGCTGCACAGGAGTTTGCCGATGATGAAGTGTATTATCGTAATCCGCTGAAGGAGAACAAGACTGCAGAGTTTTAAATCCTTAACGGTGTAGCTCTCTTATGGCTGCTTTCGGTATGATTGTCATTCTGAACGCAGTGGAGAATCTCAATGAATATTAGAAGATCCTTCGCTGCGCTTAGGATGACAAACTTTTTTAAAACCTAACTAATTTCTTATACGTTATACATTTACTATGAAATTTTATATCCATCATCTGTATATGTTGTTGGCGGTGGTTGCGCTCATCATCTGCTTGTGTAGTCCGCTCATCGTCTTTTTTTATCAAGATGAACCTGCGGTGGAGTTAACAAACTTTGCATTGAAACGTTGGGCTGAGGGAACCTCTTCGGCTACGTCGTGTGCTTTGGGCATATTGCTCATTGTGTCGGCTTTGGTTAGTGCCTTTACCATGTTTGTCAGCCTGTTCAAGAACTTTGCGCTGCAGAAACGTAGTGTTATCTTCAACAGTTGTGTGTTGGCTGGCTACTATATCCTCTTCTTGGTGTTTGTGCTCATTTTGCGTGGCGATACGACGATGGTTAGTGCCGATTGGAAGATGTGCCTGCCCCTTGTAGCGCTTATCCTCAATGTGATGAGTTTCTCTTCTATCCGCAACACCGAGGCCAAGATCCTGGCACGTGCTAACAATTTCCGTTTACGCGACTAATCAATTAAAATCTTCCGTTTATGACATTCGGTGTATTTAACTTCCAGGAGTTTATCAGCGCATTTATTATCTTGTTTGCAGTAATTGATGCCGTAGGTTCTACACCTATTATCATTTCGCTGCGCGAGAGTGGTAAAACGATTAAGGCCATGAAGGCGACATGGATGTCTACGCTTTTGCTTGTGGGCTTCTTCTATGTAGGCGATGTGATGCTCAAACTTTTCCATGTGGATATCGCGTCATTTGCTGTGGCCGGTTCGTTGGTCATCTTCATTATGGCAATAGAGATGCTGCTCGATGTTGAAATCTTTAAATTCAAGGGCCCGACGAGCGAGGCTACCATAGTACCGCTTGTATTCCCATTGATTGCAGGTGCCGGATCGTTCACTACGTTGCTCTCGTTGCGTGCCGAGTATGCCGATATCAATATTCTGCTTGCACTATTGGCAAATATGGGCTTTGTGCTCTTCGTGCTGACTATGACTGATAAGGTGCAATATTGGATGGGCAAGGGCGGCGTTTATGTGGTACGTAAGTTTTTTGGTGTTATTCTTATCGCTGTTGCTGTTCGCCTGTTTACCGATAATATAACTAAGCTGATTCTGGATATCAGCAGTCAAGTGCAGGCTGTGCCATGATAAGCATAAACGTAAAAAAAAGGAGCCTCTGCTGAGGTTCCTTTTTTTTATTGATACTTCTTCTCGTCAAACGACTGTCTTATCTCGTATTGTCCACTGTCACCCGCCACAATGAAGTAACCGTCTATCTCGGGATGGCGTTCACAGTAGGCCATGGCCGAGTCTGCTCCAAGTACCATGAAGGCGGTGGCAAGGGCATCGGCACGCATACAATTGTCGGCAATTACGGTAGCAGAGAGTAATGAGTGCTGTACGGGGTAGCCAGTGCGGGGATCTATGGTGTGGGCATACTTCACTCCGTCTTTATAATAGAAATTGCGGTAGTTACCGGAGGTGGCAATGGCGCGGTCCGTAAGGCGGAGTACTGTCTGTAGTTCTTGGTTTATAGATAATGAATCATCTGTGGGCTTGGTTATGCCTATGCCCCAAGGGTTACCGTTCTTGTTGTGCCCTTTTACAACAACTTCGCCGCCAATCTCTACCATGTAGTTCTTGATTCCGCAACTGTCGAGCACGCGGGCTACGCGGTCACTACCATAGCCTTTGGCAATGGCGCTGAAGTCGAGCGTAATGCGTTCGTCTGCTTTTGTGACCATTCTGTTGTTGAGGGCGATGCGGTCGAAACCTACTAATTGGTGTAGGCTGTCAATGGTTGCACTGCTTACGTCTGTCCCTTTCTTGAAGCCGAAGCCCCAAGCATTGACCAAGGGAGCTACAGTGGGGTCGAAGGCGCCGTGGCTTTCTTGGTATATCTGCTTGGCAGTGTGGAAAACCTCGGTGAAGAGGGTGTCTACTTCGATATTGTCATTGTTGTTGATGCCAGTGATGATGGAGTGCTTATTGAAGGGCGAGAGTGAGTTGTCTACAGCTTGCATGGCTGCAACAATCTCCAACTGGAGGTCGGCATTGTGCTCGTAGGTCACGGTGTAGAGTGTGCCGAATATCTTGCCTTGCAGAGTATGGTAGGTGGGCTTGTTTTCTCCTACGATAATGATGGTTCCTATAATAAGGAATAGGAGGAACAGGAGGTTGCCGGGTTTCTTCATAGTGCTATACCTATTATATATATGCTTGTAATGGTGTCATCCTGAACGCAGTGAAGGATCTCGCGGCGTGCTATGTAAGACTTGGATAGTCGAGCGCGAGATCCTTCGCTATGCTCAGGATGACAGGTCCTGTGGTTATTGTTTAGTATGCAAACAAAGGATAATCCTTCATCTTCTCGTTTACACGGGCGCGAACGCTTGCGATTACCTCTTCGTTGTCAACATTGGAGAGGACGGTTTCGATCATTTCAGCAATCTCTACCATGAGGTCCTCCTTAGCACCACGTGTGGTGATGGCGGGAGTGCCGAGGCGGATACCTGAGGTCTGGAATGCAGAGCGACTGTCGAAGGGGACCATGTTCTTGTTTACGGTGATATCGGCCGATACGAGTGCCTTCTCGGCTACCTTACCCGTGAGGTCAGGGTACTTTTCGCGAAGGTCTACGAGCATGCTGTGGTTGTCTGTACCGCCTGATACGATGGTGAAGCCACGAGCGATGAGAGCTTCGGCGAGCGCCTTGGCGTTCTTCTGCACCTGTGTCTGATACTCTTTGTACTCGGGTTGCAAAGCCTCACCGAAAGCAACGGCCTTGGCTGCGATAACGTGTTCGAGCGGACCGCCCTGGATGCCGGGGAATACAGCTGAGTCGAGCAGGGCAGACATCATCTTCACTTCACCCTTCGGAGTGGTCTTACCCCATGGGTTGGGGAAATCCTTGCCCATCATGATAACACCACCACGAGGACCGCGCAGGGTCTTGTGGGTTGTTGAGGTTACGATATGAGCATACTTTACGGGATTGTCGAGCAGACCAGCTGCAATGAGGCCAGCGGGGTGGGCCATGTCAATCATGAGGATAGCTCCTACCTTGTCGGCAATTTCGCGCATACGCTTGTAGTCCCATTCACGTGAATAAGCTGAACCACCACCCACAATAAGCTTGGGCTGTTCACGCAGGGCGACTTCCTCCATCTGGTCGTAGTCTACGCGACCGGTCTCTTTGTTCAAATTGTATTCGCAGGGGGTGTAGAGGATACCCGATGTGTTGACTAGCGAACCGTGTGAAAGATGTCCGCCGTGAGCGAGGTTGAGTCCCATGAACTTGTCGCCGGGATTGAGGCAGGCGAGGAATACGGCAGCGTTGGCCTGTGCACCGGAGTGAGGCTGTACGTTAGCCCATTCGGCTCCGAAGAGTTCTTTCAAACGTTCGATAGCCAGTTGCTCGCTCTTGTCCACAACCTCACAACCGCCATAGTAGCGGCGTCCGGGATAGCCCTCGGCATATTTGTTGGTCATGCATGAACCCATTGCCTGCATTACCTGGTCACTTACAAAGTTCTCAGAAGCAATAAGCTCAATACCTTTGAGTTGTCTCTGATGTTCCTCTTCAATGAGGTTGAATACCAATTCGTCTCTTTTCATATTACCTTAATATTTAATACCTTTTTGTTTGTAGGGATGCAAAAGTAAATAAAAAAGGTGAAATGGAGAACGATTTGTTTAATAAAATAAGCCGTGAACCAAAATAATACTGAAAAGGTTGTATGTTGTATTATTATTTGTTAACTTCGCAGTTGGATATGATTTATTGATTAAACGAATGAATAAGATATGTCTTTAGTTATTCTTTATATTCTTGTTCCCTTTGTAGCGGCTTTGATAGCCTCTTTCTGGGTTTTTCCTAAGATATTGCGTATTTCGTTGAAAAATAATATCGTTGATAATCCGAATGCTCGCAAATTGCAGCGAGTGCCGGTGCCGGTGCTGGGTGGTATGGTTGTGCAGTTCGGTATCTTGGTTGCATTGTGTGTGTGTCAACTGTTTGTTGATTGCAGTAGTTTGTTTACCGTGGTTCTTGCCATGTCCATAATGCTCTATGTGGGAACAATGGATGATATCTTGAATATTTCTGCAAACGTTCGTTTTGTCTTGGAGATATTAGTGGCGCTGATGATTATCTATACTTGTGATTATAGCTTGGATAGTCTGCATGGGTTATGGGGAATATATGACCTAAGTCCTTATGTGAGTGTGCCGTTGACTATAGTGACTGTTGTTGGTATAGTCAATGCTATCAATCTGATTGATGGCGTGGATGGTTATAGCAGTGGATATTGTATTATGGCATGTCTAATCTTTGGATTCCTTTTTCTTATGAATGGGGATGAGTCGATGGTTATGCTTGCTGTCGTATGTGTGGCCTCGTTGATTCCTTTCTTCTTGCATAATGTGTTTGGGCGTGCGAGCAAGATGTTTATTGGAGATGGTGGGACGCTGTTGATGGGATGTGTCATGAGTATCTTTGTACTCAATGTGTTGAAATCTGATACACTGTGTGTGCTATACTGCGAGTGGGGTATAGGACTCGTGCCTCTGGCTCTTGCCATACTTTGTATACCAGTATTTGATACGGTTCGTGTGATGACTATGCGTATGTTGCGCAAGACTTCTCCTTTCCATGCTGATAAGACGCATTTGCATCATTTGTTCATTGAAATGGGGTTCTCGCATATAGGAACCACAGTGAGCATTCTTACGCTTAATTGCTTGGTTGTATTAGGATGGTATATAAGCTATAAATGCGGATTAAGTGTTGACGCTCAGTTGTATGTTGTCATTGCTTTGTCTATGCTTGTTACAGTTGTACTTTATTATGGTATGCGTTATTGTGGTAAGCAGGATTGGGCAATCTATCGCTTGATGCAGCGAATAGGAAAGAATACGCATGTGGAACGCAAAGGATTGTTCCTGCTGTTGCAAAATATAATTGATCGTAAATTCCTTGCCCCCTCCCCTGTATTGGATACGGAGAGTGCAGATAGTGAAGTATTTAAATAGATTGGCTGTATGAAAGGAATCGTTTTGGCCGGTGGTAGCGGTACGCGTTTGTATCCTATTACGAAAGGTGTGAGCAAGCAGTTGCTTCCTGTCTATGATAAACCGATGGTGTATTATCCTATCTCGGTGCTGATGTTGGCGGGTATCCGTGATATTTTGATTATCTCTACACCGCAGGACTTGCCTGGTTTCCGTCGTCTGTTGGGTGATGGCTCTGATTATGGTGTTCATTTTGAGTATGCTGAGCAACCTAGTCCTGATGGTTTGGCACAGGCTTTTATTATTGGTGAAGAGTTTGTGGGCGATGATAGTGTCTGTCTTGTTTTGGGCGACAATATATTCTATGGTGCAGGATTCAGCGCAATGCTTCGAGAGAGTGTGCGTGCAGCTGAAGTGGATGGAAAAGCTACCGTTTTTGGCTATAGGGTCAACGATCCTGAACGATACGGTGTAGCTGAGTTCGATAAAGAGGGTAACTGCCTTAGTATCGAAGAAAAACCTCAGAATCCCAAGAGTAATTATGCTGTCGTTGGCCTTTATTTTTATCCGAACAAGGTGGTGGAAATAGCCAAAAACATTAAGCCGTCAGCTCGTGGAGAGTTGGAGATAACTACAGTTAATCAATGTTTCTTGGAGAATAAGGAACTTAAGGTGCAGACGTTAGGTCGTGGCTTTGCTTGGCTGGATACAGGTACCCATGATTCGCTCAGTGAGGCTTCTACTTTTGTAGAGGTTATCGAGAAACGACAAGGCTTGAAGATTGCTTGTTTGGAGGGTATTGCCTATCGTAAGGGTTGGATTGACGAGGCGCGTATGCGCGAACTTGCCCAGCCTATGATAAAGAATCAGTATGGACAGTATTTGCTAAAAGTAATAGACGAACTGAAAAAGTAGCATACAGGGATAGTTCTTTAGTGTAATGATAAATAAATCTAATAACTTTTCGCGGTGAATATCCTTGTTACTGGTGCTAATGGCCAATTAGGCAATGAAATGCGTGTCATTGCTGCTGAGGGCCGTGATAACTATATTTTCACGGATGTTAATCAGATAGAAGGTGTAGAGACTTTATATCTCGATATTACAGATTTTGATGCTGTTCGCCAAATGGTGTCGGAGTATCAAATAGAGGTAATAGTGAATTGTGCAGCCTATACCAATGTGGACGCAGCTGAGACCAATGAGGCTTTGGCGGAAAAACTTAATGCCGAGGCTCCGGAGAATTTGGCCAAGGCGATGAAAGAGGTTGATGGCCTGCTCATCCAAATCTCTACTGACTATGTCTTTGGAAAGGAGCCTTATAATGTGCCTTGTAAAGAGGAGCAGCAAGGTACTCCTACGGGAGTATACGGAATGACCAAACTGCATGGAGAGCAACGTATCATTGCTACGGGGTGCAAGCATATCATTATTCGTACTGCGTGGCTTTACTCTGAGTTTGGCAAGAATTTCTGTAAGACGATGATGCAGCTTACTACGACTAAGCCTCAATTAAAAGTCGTGTTTGATCAGGTGGGCACGCCTACTTATGCTTTGGACTTGGCCAAGGCAATTGCTGTGGTGTTGGAACGCTTTGACGGTACACAGACAGGAGTCTATCATTATAGTAACGAAGGTGTATGTTCTTGGTATGACTTTGCTAAGATGATTGCCGAGTATAATGGTACTATAGGTTGCGATGT
>JBGVOS010000135.1:0-12342 GCA_045126595.1 Bacteroidaceae bacterium
TACATCTGGCTCAACTATCCTGTAAATGACTTTTGTATCGACCATATGCTTATGGGCCCCACCTATGGCAACGACCTCGACATCGCTGAGCAGCTGAGCGGTTTCGTGTCAAACCCCATGGAGTATGCCGAAGCATCCAAGGTGTCGCTTTACAGCATCGCTGACTACTGCTGGAATATGGAGGCATATTCATCGCAGACCTCATGGGAACAGGCCTTGCAAAAGCTCATGCCCGAGCACGTAGAGGCTTTCCGCACCTTCTGCCAACACAATGTGGACCTTGGCCCCACAGGCCACGGCTTGCGTCGTGAGGGTGAGTCTGCAGCCTTCAAGGAGGCTGTCGAGGCCTTCAATGCTGCCATGGCCAACGGCTACAATGCTGCTGCCGTGAAGGCTATGAACAAGGAGTTCAAGAAGATGATTGCCGCTGCCGACGAGCTGCTTGCCTCTACCGAGGAACCCGAAATGATTGCCGAGATTACCCCATGGGTGCAGGTGATGAAGATTATCGGTCAGCGTGGTGAGAAGATGATGAGCCTCTATACCTTGCTTAATAAGGGTGACGAGAAGGGATTCATTGCAGCCTACGAGGCTATGGCCCAACTCGAGCTCGACCAGAAGGCCATACTTTCACGCAACTTCGAGGGTTCTATCAAGAAGCCTAATCCCACTGTAGCCAACGAGGTGGTAGGTCCCTTCATCAAGGCCGGCACCAAAGGACTCATACGCGACTACAAGAAGGCACACACCTATCGCACCGACATCTTCCCTGCTGACCTTATCGAGGAGGGCCGCTACTATATCAAGGTGAACGGTCGCTGGCTCACCGATGCCAATGCCAACCCCGACCGCACAGGAGACTTCCCCGTGCTGCAGGCCGATGTGGACAGCATCAACCCCCAGCGTCAGGAGTGGAACATCAGCATCGACCCCACTACCGAGCGTTATAAGATTACCAATGCACAGGATGGCCGCTACATCAACGAGATGGGTAACTTCTGGCGCAACAAGGACACCAACCCCTACGATCCCGCATGGCATTCGTTTAACATCTATCGCTTGAATGGCAAGTATGCTATTCAAACAGCAGGCAATGCAGGTGGCCGTATGTGGACTGTGCTTCGTGATGAACGTATCAACCCCACAGCTGAGCGCAACTTGCGCTATGAGCACTTCATCTTCGAGATTATCCCCGTGGGTGGTGCCGTTGAGTCTCCCGTGGTAGAGCCCGGTGCTGTGGTATATATCATTGATAACGATGGCCGTTACCTTACCAATACCAATGTGAACGGTGTGGGTGGTACACCCGAGTTTATGCCCAAGAACGACGATGACAGCCAGCTTTGGCTGTTCTGCCTTGTGGACGAGACCGGCCGCTTCAGCCTCAACAGCGCAGCCGACGGCCGCTACGTGAACGAGCTTTGCAACTTCGGTACCAATGCCTACAATCCTCTGTGGAATACCTATATCCTGCAGGAGAAGGGCGGCATGTTCTCTATCCGCAATGCCGGACATGGTGGCAATAGTTACTGGATGGTTAACGGAAAGTATCCCTCTACGGCCAATATACCCTTGGCTGAGAGCTTTCTCTTCAAGATTGTGGAGAAGTAGAATAGCGGACGGTTCTGATAAGAGATATCGGAACCGTCCGTATGTTTTCTGATGTATTGTTTGGGGACTGTCTGAAAAACAATAAAGGATGCTCACGAGCATCCTTTATTTCTTAATCTGTTTTTAAGACCGTATCTTACTCGGGCTGGATAGCCTCAGAAGGACAAGCGTCAGCGCATGTGCCGCAATCTACGCAGAGATCGGGGTTGATAACATACTTGGTATCGCCTTCAGAGATAGCCTCAGAGGGACACTCGTCAACGCAAGTACCGCACTTGATACAGTCGTCAGTGATTACGTAAGCCATAGTTTTAATAATTTATATTGTTCGTACTAAAAAGAACTAACTCGCTTTGTCATACAATGACAAGGCAAAGTTAAGGCTTTTTCTTGGCCAAAGGTTCGTCCAGGGGCACTTTTCTGTTATATTTGTACGTTGTCTAAATAATAAACGTTTGCATTGTGCGTTATGTAAAGGTATGGATACGCGAAAGCATAGTATATATAGGTGGCTACTGAGCATGGTGGCAATAGCAGCGCTCTGCGGTATGCCACAACGGCTTACTGCACAGGAACGTAAGGTGCAGAATCGCCCTTATATCGATATGCGCCGCTGGCATTATGGATTCCTCTTTGGCGTACACATGCAGGACCTTGAGTTTACCAACAATGGTTACATCCACACTTTAGAGGACGGTATGCAGGAATCGTGGTTTGCCGATGTGGCATCCTATACTCCAGGATTTTCGGTGGGTGTGTTGGGCGAGTTGCGACTGACGGAGTACCTTGCTTTGCGCTTTATTCCCACTATGTACTTTGGTGATAAGACGGTGACCTTTCGCGACCAACTGAGTGGAGGAGTGGAGCGGCAGGCGGTAAAGTCTACCTACCTTTCGGTACCAATCGATGTGAAGTGGGCTGCCCAACGCTTCAATAACTATCGCCCCTATGTGGTGGCAGGACTTGCTCCGATGGTTGACCTCACGGTAAAGAGACAGAAACCCTTACTTGTGCAGCGGGCCGATGTGGCGCTTGAGGTGGGTTTAGGTTGTGACTTTTATCTTCCCTTCTTCAAACTTATCCCCGAACTGAAGTTTTGTTTTGGCCTCTCCGACGTGTTGGTGAAGCAACGTCATGACCTTACCGATAAGAATCTGCTCAAATACACGCAATCACTTGATAATACCATGAACCGTATGATGGTACTCACGTTCTATTTTGAGTAGATTCACGCTTTGATGTGTTCTATTTGCATGTGTTTTGTGGGTTTTTGTGACATTTTTAATGATTTTATGAAAAAATATTGTCAAATTGTTGTATTGATAAAAACAAAAACATACCTTTGCAACGACAATAACACCCTGTAACACTCCAAGGTATTATGTCAAAAGGTAATTAAAAGGATAACAAAGATGAATCAAACTCGCCTACAACACCATTATCACACTTATCTTTCGAGATAAGGTGAGTGTTGTATGCAGTTTGAATTCATGAACCGATGCAGAGGCTTGCCTATCAAGGTAAGTCTTTTTTATTGTAAAAACCAATAAAGATATATGATACGAATAGCTATCCAGTCAAAAGGACGACTCAACGAACAGAGCGTTGAACTGCTGCAAGATGCAGGTCTGAATGTGAATGATCAGAAGCGCAAGTTTCTCGATTGTGTGGATAATTTTCCTGTAGAGATACTCTACCTACGCGATGATGATATACCCGAAGTGGTGGCCGACGGCTCGGCAGACATAGGTATCGTGGGCTACAACGAGGTGGCCGAGACGGGTGCCGAAGTAGACATCGTGCGGCAGTTGGGATTCGGTGGCTGCCGCATCTCGCTTGCCATTCCCAAGGGGGATGAGTATACCTCACCGCAGTATTTTCAAGGTAAGCGCATCGCTACGTCGTACCCCAACATTCTCAGTCGCTTCTTCGAGGAGCAGGGCATAGAGGCTTCGGTACGCGTCATCAAGGGCTCGGTAGAGATAGCCCCTGCCGCAGGTATTGCCGATGCCATCTTTGATATCGTATCATCGGGTGGCACACTCGTGAGCAATGGGCTCAAGGAAGTGGAGAAGGTCATCCACTCTGAAGCGGTACTCATTGCCAACCCCAACCTCGCACCTGAGAAACAGGCTATCCTCGACTCGTTGCTCTTCCGTATCGACGCTGTCACCAACAGCCGCGGTAAGAAGTATATCCTCATGAACCTCCCCGCCGACAAGGTGGACGAGGCCATCGCCATACTGCCTGCCATGCGCAGTCCGTCGGTGATGCCCCTGGCTGACAAGGCGTGGTGCTCGCTCCATTCGGTAGTCAAGGCCGACGAGCTGTGGACCAAGATTGAGCGATTGAAGCAGATTGGTGCCGAGGGTATCCTGGTGCTCGACTTGGATAAGGTGATAGAATAAAAGGGGCCTCCCCCTTCCACTTCCAAGGAGGGGTGATTCAAAAAACGCAGCAAGTTAGTTTTAAGTATTAACAATTAAAAAAGCCTCCACAACGTGTCCCACGAGGACTGAAGTTCCCCTCCTTGGGAGGGGTTAGGGGAGGCCTCAATGATATATGACAAAGATATATATTTCCCCCAATAGAGAAGACTGGCCTTCTCTCATGCGTCGTGTCGATAGCGATGACTCCATCATCGAGGGTCGCGTGCGCACCATCCTTGAACGCGTGCGTCAGGGTGGCGATGAGGCATTGCGTGCCATCACTACGGAGATTGACGGCCGCTGCCCTGAATTCTTGCAAGTGAGCGAAAGCGAGTTTGCCGAGGCTACGGCCCTGGTGAGTGACGAACTTAAAGCTGCCATTCGCCAGGCTGCCGATAATATTACGGCTTTTCATCGCGCACAGCAGAGTGCTCAGGTCGATGTCTACACGATGCCTGGCGTACACTGCCGTCGCCGCATGCTCCCCATACGCCGTGTGGGCCTCTACATCCCTGGAGGCAGTGCTCCGCTCTTCTCCACCATCCTGATGCTGGCACTGCCGGCGCAGATTGCCGGATGTGAGGAGATTGTTCTCTGTACCCCCTGTGACCGTGTCACGGGAAAGGTCAATTCCGTAGTGCTCTATACTGCCCAACTGTGTGGCGTGCGCACCATATATAAATTAGGTGGTGCCCAAGCCATCGGTGCCATGGCCTATGGCACCGAGAGCATCGCCCGAGTGTACAAGATTTTCGGTCCCGGCAACCGCTACGTCACTAAGGCCAAGCAGATGGTGAGCGCTCAGGGCACTGCCATTGACATGCCTGCTGGCCCCTCCGAGGTGATGGTGATGGCCGACGAGACGGCACGCCCCGATTTCGTGGCTGCCGACTTTCTCTCACAGGCCGAGCACGGCCCCGACAGCCAGTCGCTCCTCGTATGCCGCACCGAAGATTTTGCCCAACGTGTCGACGCCGAGATTGCACGCCAGCTGGCCCTGCTGCCCCGTGCCGATATTGCAGCCAAGTCGCTCGCCAATAGCCGTATCGTAGTCCTTGAGGATGTTGACACCATGATTGCCTTTGCCAATGAGTATGCCGCCGAACACCTCATTATCGCTATGGACGATGCGTGGGCTGTGGCCGATCGCATCACTGCTGCCGGCAGTATCTTTGTCGGTCACTACTCTCCTGAGAGTGCTGGTGACTATGCTTCGGGTACAAACCACACGTTGCCTACCATGGGCCTCGCCACCGCCTATAGCGGCATTGGCCTCGACAGCTTTATGCACGCTATCACTTACCAGGAACTTACCCAAGATGGATTGGGCAGTCTGGGCAATACCATTATACAAATGGCCGAGGCCGAGGGACTCGATGCCCATGCCAATGCCGTAAAAATTCGCTTATCATGACCATTGAACAGATAAAACAACTCGTCCGACCCAATATCGCAGCATTGAAGCCTTACTCCACTGCCCGCGATGAGTATAAGGGCTCCATCGGTATCTATCTCGATGCCAATGAGAACCCCTTCGATAATGGCTACAACCGCTATCCGTCGACTACGCTCAAGCAACAGGTGCGCAGCACCATCGCCGCGAAGAAGGGTATTGCGCCCCAGCGCCTCTTCCTTGGCAATGGCAGCGATGAGGCCATCGATCTGCTGTTCCGCATCTTCTGTCGTCCCGGCGTGGACAACGTCATCAGCATAGCCCCCACCTACGGCATGTATAGCGTGTGTGCCGCCATCAACGATATCGCCTGTCGCGAGGTGATGCTCGGTGAGGATTTCTCGCTCCCCGTAGACGAACTGCTGAGTGTGGCCGATACACAGAGCAAACTGCTCTTCATCTGTTCGCCCAACAACCCCACGGCCAACGCTTTCCCCTGCGAACAGATTGTCTCACTCGTGCGCCAGTTTCCCGGCATCGTGGTGGTCGACGAAGCCTACATCGACTTCTCTTCCCAGCCCAGCATGGTAGGGCTCATCGACGAATGTCCCAACCTCATCGTTCTGCAGACCCTCTCCAAGGCCTACGGCCTCGCCGGTCTGCGTATGGGACTTGCCATCGCTCACGAGCACATCATCAGCATCTTCGAGCAGGTGAAGTATCCCTATAATATCGGTGCCGACACGCTCGCCCTTGCCCAGCGCCTCCTTGAGAATGATATCACCTCGCAGGTGCAAACACTCATTGCCGAACGCGAGCGCGTAGCCACGGCCCTCACCGCGCTGCCCTATGTGGAGAAAGTGTATCCCAGCGATGCCAACTTCCTCCTTGTCAAGGTCGACAGTCCGCATGACCTCTATGGCTACCTCATTGCCCGCGAACTCATCGTGCGCGATCGCTCCCGCACCCCCGGATGCGAGGGCACCCTGCGCATCACCATCGGTATCCCCGAGGAGAATGACCGCTTGATAGAGGAGTTGAATAGATATAAATGATTAGAAGATATGGACAGATTACTCATCATAGACCGCGACGGCACGATACTGGTGGAGCCGCCTGTGGATTTTCAGATAGACAGCATAGCTAAGACGGACTTTGTGCCGGGAGCTATCAGTGGTATGAAGGCACTCAGTGTGCTCGGGTACCAGCTCGTGATGTGCAGCAATCAGGACGGACTGGGTACGGCAAGCTTCCCCATGGAGGATTTCTTGCCACCCCAGGAGATGATGCTCAAGGTGTTGGCTTCGGAGGGTGTGCGCTTCGATGACATCCTCATCGACCCCACTATGCCCGAGGAGAAGGCTTCTACACGCAAGCCCGGTACGGGGATGTTCACCAAGTATCTCACGGGCGACTATAACCTGGCCGAGAGCTACGTCATAGGCGATCGCCTCACCGATGTGATGCTGGCCAAGAACTTGGGTGCTCGCGCTATCCTGTTGCAAGAGCCCGAGAAGGCTGATGAGGCGTTGGCCGAGAAGGGGCTGACGGAGGTGTGTGCCCTGTGTACGACCTCGTGGAGTGAGATTGCCGAGTATCTGCGCCGCACGGTGCGCGTGGCCTCTACGGTGCGCAACACACGCGAGACAAAAATCAGTGTCACCATCGATCTCGACGGACGCATGATGTCAAGTATTGATACAGGACTGAAGTTCTTTGACCACATGCTCGACCAGATTGCCCATCATGGCGGCATTTCATTGCAGGTGCAGTGTCAGGGTGACCTCGAAGTAGACGAGCATCACACGATGGAAGATGTGGCTATTGCCTTGGGCAACACGCTGCGCGAGGCCTTGGGTGACAAGCGCGGCATTGAACGCTACGGCTTTGCTCTGCCCATGGACGAGTGTAAGGCATTGGTACTGCTCGACCTCGGCGGCCGCATTGACTTTGACTGGGACGTGACCTTCACCCGCGAATATGTGGGCGATACGCCTACCGAGATGTTCCGTCACTTCTTCTACTCATTGTGTGCGGCCATGCAGTGCAATCTCCATATCAGTGCTCGAGGCGACAACAACCATCACCTCATCGAAGGCGTGTTCAAGGCTTTTGCTCGTAGCCTGCGTGCCGCCATACATCGCCAGCCGTTCAACTACGACTTGCCGAGCAGTAAGGGGGTACTGTAAGGGAGGCTTATTCCAAAGAGAAGTAGTAGTCTTTGTCGTCTCCGAATGCAGAGAGCGTATTTGTGCATCCAGGGTAGGAGGTGTCTTTATAGTCCATAAGCATGCCCTTTACGGTTAATGCATGGTATAGGTTTTGTGGATTGTCCTTCAGATTCACCTTACTGCGTAGCGCTGTGCCTGTGGGGAGCTCTACGATGATGATACGTTCTGTACTTGTCTCTCCGATGCTGTCAGCAAGCACGACGTTGTTGCTTGCGCGAGTGGAAATCTGCTCTTCTGTGGGGTAAAGGCAAAGGCTGGTTCCATTGTAATATCCGATGATATATCCTTTGATGTAGGGCTGTTCGCCTTTGTTCTGCAGCTTTATCCCCTCCACGATGCTCAGCGTGTCGTTTCGTGTGACATCAGGGTCGTAATGAATGTCAGGGTCTTCCTCTTCGTTGCCGTAGTTGTCGTTAACGTTTCCCTCATTGTCATCGTTTTCGTCATCGTCCTCGTCTTTGTCATCGCAGAAGATGTAGCCACCGATGTTCTTTATCCCTGCCACCTTGTAGTAGAGGGTAATGTCACCTTGTATGCGCACCTTGCGATGGTATTTGTCGGGGTTGTCGTAGAGGTTCAGCTCATCCCGGTCAATCCCCTCGGGCAGTTGTGCCGGCATGCAATACAGATAGTCATTCTCACTCCCGGTCGGAAAGGTGTCGGCAAGGAGTATATTCGATGCGACGGTGACAGGTATATTGTATTGGCATCCGTTTTTCATTGAGCCGTCTACACAACCTACGATGTATCCCTCTATCCAAACATCTTTCCCTCGTCCCAAGGTCTGTGCCTCACCGATAGAGTAGGGCGAGGCATAGGTGCCTTCGTGGACGATGGTGACAGAATCTCTCATAGGCGTCTCTTCGTTTTTATCCTCGTCCCCGTTCTTGATTTCGGTCTTCTCCTCTTCTTCAAGGATAACAGGACCGGTGCATGCAGCAAGGCCGATGATGCAGCACAACAGCAGTGATATGTAAAACGGACATTTCATAACGGCTGCGAAGTAACGAATTATTTGTCTGAAAAGCAAATCAGCCCGTCGTTTTGTGTTGTAGATATTAGGTTAATAAGAAAAATAGTTATAAATTTGCAGCAGAATATAGTATATGTATAACCATATAATTTTAAGTAACAATGATTAGCTACAAAGAATTGGGCCTTGTAAACACCAAAGAGATGTTTAAGAAGGCAATGGAAGGCGGTTACGCTATCCCCGCATTCAACTTCAACAACATGGAGCAGCTCCAGGCTATTGTGCAGGCTGCGGTTGAGACCAAGTCTCCCGTTATCCTCCAGGTATCTAAGGGCGCTCGTCAGTATGCCAACCAGACTCTCCTCCGTTACATGGCTGAGGGTGCTGTTGAGTATGCTAAGGAACTCGGCTGCGA
Source organism: Bacteroidaceae bacterium (assembly GCA_045126595.1). Lineage (GTDB taxonomy): Bacteria > Bacteroidota > Bacteroidia > Bacteroidales > Bacteroidaceae > UBA1189. Next base: position 9,053 of record JBGVOS010000135.1, read on the forward strand.
AAAGCCCGAGATCGTGCTTCACCTCGACCACGGTGACAGCTTCGAGACCTGTAAGTCTTGCATTGACATGGGCTTCTCTTCAGTGATGATCGACGGTTCACACCTCCCCTACGAGGAGAACGTTGCTCTCACCAAGAAGGTTGTTGAGTATGCACACCAGTTCGACGTAACTGTTGAGGGTGAGCTCGGTATCCTTGCCGGTGTTGAGGATGATGTTGTTGCTGAGCACCACACCTACACACGTCCCGAGGAGGTTGTTGACTTCGTAACAAAGACTGGCTGCGACAGCTTGGCTATCTCAATCGGTACTTCACACGGTGCTAACAAGTTCAAGCCCGAACAGTGCACACGCAACGAGAAGGGTATCCTTGTACCTCCCCCCTTGGCATTCGATGTACTCGAGGGTTGCATGAAGGAGCTCCCCGGATTCCCCATCGTGCTCCATGGTTCTTCTTCAGTTCCTCAGGAAGAGGTTGAGACCATCAACAAGTATGGTGGCGCTTTGAAGGATGCCATCGGTATCCCCGAAGAGGAATTGCGCAAGGCCGCTTCATTGGCAGTTTGCAAGATCAACATCGACTCTGATAGCCGTCTCGCTATGACTGCTGCTATCCGTGAGGTGTTCGCAAACAAGCCCGCTGAGTTCGACCCCCGCAAGTACCTCGGTCCTGCTCGTGAGAACATGAAGAAGCAGTACATCCACAAGATTGTGAACGTACTCGGTTCTGACAACAAGCTCGCTTAATCTTAATCGATTAGCTTCATGATAACGGCTGCCAACATGGCAGCCGTTTTTGTTACCAAAAGTTTTGCGGAGCGTATCTTTTCCGATTTTTCCCAATAGAGCAGAAAAATTATATGCTATAGAGATTGTATGTTAGGTTACGCTGATGTTCATACTTCGCGTCGGTGTGATCAATGCTAAGGAGCACGGCGAACCAGTAGAGATAAGTGGTTAACAGGGACTTTAGGAACGATACTCATATGTGTTCATGTCGTTGCTGTGCTGACATGAAAAAGCCACAGGCAATCGCCGGTGGCTTTTCATTATTGCTTGGGTTCGATGAACCGATAGAGGTTACAACCCGCGAAATTGCCTATGACCAGACAGGGGTATAAAAGTAGTACTTGGTGCAAGTGCTCGAGAGTGTAGCTGGTGGGTACGGTGAGGTAGTAGAATGCGTCAGCTAGACAGTGAGGGAAGCCACAATTGATGAAGAGAGGCACACCGAAGAGTAGTGCTAGTGGCTTGCCTTCGCGAGCGAAAGTGACAGCTGTGGTCATAATAAATCCGCATCCGATGGCCAATATTCCGGCACGTAGGGGGCCGATGGCCAGGCGGCTTTCGAGGATGCGCTGGGCGGTGCTCCCTAAATCAATGGGCGACATGCGGGAGAGCATCGATACGAGTAGGCATCCCGTAATGTTACCTAAAAGAATGAGCAGTAGTTGTGCGATGGCCTTGCCCCAACAGCTGTGTCCTTGCTTGTCGCGTAAGGGGATAAAGCCGGCTGTGCCAGTGTAGAGCGGTAGTTTGTAGCCCACTACGGTGAGCAGACCGAACGAGAAGAGCACGGCACCGATGATGGTGTTGTATGCAAGGTAACCCCATCCAGCAATGCCTACAGCGATACCGGCTATGATGGCGGTACGAAAGGTGTTCATGTTCATAAAACTGAGATTCTGTATTTGAGCAGCAAAGATACAAACAAACGAGCGAAATTGTATTAAGCTTGCTTGAATATTTCACAGCATCTGCACAGTTTATCGTAAAGAATGGTATGTTATTCAAGATTTTTATTACTTTTGTAAAAAGAAAAGATTATAAAAATGATTATCCCGAAAGACAAAGACCCTATGGGCGCAGCCATCGCTGAGTATCATCGCACTGGCCGTGCGGGTACTTTACGTGTGTTTTCCTCACAGTTTGATGAAGATGAAATACCTGTGGTGCAGTTGTTTCGCTCTATAGGTGAAATGCCTCCTATTGAACAACGAGCACTGGCAATGGCGCGGGGTAAGGTCCTTGACGTCGGTGCTGGTAGCGGATGCCACGCCTTGGCTCTGCAGACTATGGGTAAGGAGGTTACGGCCATCGATATCTCGGAGCTTTCCGTAGAGGTGATGCGTGAACGTGGTGTGAAGGATGCACGTACCGTGGATTTCTATGACGAACACTTTGTGGAACGTTACGACACCATCCTGCTCCTGATGAACGGTTCGGGTATTATCGGCAATATAGAGGGGATGGAACGTTTCTTTCTCCGTATGAGGCAGTTGCTAAAGCCTGGTGGATGTATATACATGGATTCGAGTGACTTGAAATATCTCTTCGAGGAGGAAGATGGCTCATATCTTATTGACGTAGCGGGTGATTATTATGGAATTGTAGATTTCCAGATGCAGTACAAGCAGGTCAAGGGCAACTCGTTTGATTGGCTTTATATCGATTTTGATACTCTTGCCTACTATGCTGAACAATACGGCTTTAGAGCCGAGGTGGTATGCCAGGGAAATCATTACGACTATTTGGCTGTGTTGATGATGAAAGAGTAAGGTGAAACGCTATTTTCGCTCATTGGATTTTGCAATTTATTAGACTTGCTTGTCTTTGTCTTGCTTTGGTAAGCAGAAATAGGGTTGTTCCTCGGAAAACTCCATATAAATTTGCGTTTTCACTTACCTTGCACTACCTTTGCACTTTTAAGAGTGTATAAATATTATAATAGTAATAATTAAAAACTGTAAGAAAATGAGAAAGAACATTGTTGCAGGAAACTGGAAAATGAACAAGACTCTCCAGGAAGGTATTGCTTTGGCCACTGAGCTCAACGAAGCTTTGGTTGCTGACAAGCCCAACTGCGAGGTAATCATCTGCACCCCCTTCATCCACTTGGCATCGGTAACTCCTATCGTTGACAAGGGAATCATTGCCGTTGGTGCTGAGAACTGCGCCGACAAGGCTTCAGGTGCTTACACCGGTGAGGTATCTGCCGCTATGGTAGCTTCTACCGGTGCTCAGTATGTAATCCTCGGGCACTCAGAGCGTCGTGCTTACTATGGTGAAACTCCCGAAATCTTGAAGGAGAAGGTTCTCTTGGCACTCGCTAACGGCTTGACCCCCATCTTCTGTATCGGTGAGGTACTCGAGGAGCGTGAGGCTGGCAAGCAGAACGAGGTGGTATACAGCCAACTCGAGGGCTCACTCTTTGGTCTCTCTGCTGAGGACTTCTCTAAGATTGTACTCGCTTACGAGCCCGTATGGGCTATCGGTACTGGTAAGACCGCTA
>JBGVOS010000136.1:0-15009 GCA_045126595.1 Bacteroidaceae bacterium
ATTTCTTCACGAAAGAGTGTCGAGAGTGCCCGTTCCAAGCATTCTTGCACAGAGATGCCATTCGGCTGTATCTGCCAGCCATGATAGGCTGTACCATCATAGGATAGAGTAATGAAATAGCGCACGATATAGAGCTATAAATTATGAGTTATATTCATCATGTGTACAGCCACTAAAGCTGCCGTTTCGGTGCGCAAACGCGACTTGCCAAGTGTGATGGGACGGAAACCATGGTCGATAGCCGCAGCAACTTCTTCAGGACTAAAGTCGCCTTCAGGACCGATGAGTACGAGAGCGTCCTCACCTTGTCGCAAAGCCTGCATCAATGGTTCCTTATCGCCTTCATAACAATGGGCGATAAACTTTTGGCCAGTAAAAGGCCGGCTTATGAACTTATTGAAAGGAGTCATCTCATTGAGCACTGGCAATGTAGGTTTGAGAGACTGCTTCATGGCAGACACAAGAATCTTCTCGACACGTTCAGTCTTCACGACCTTGCGTTCTGAAAAACGGCAATCAAGAAAAGTCAGTTCATTGAATCCAATCTCGGTGGCTTTCTCGGCAAACCACTCAATGCGATCCATATTCTTCGTTGGAGCAAGCGCCAAATGCAAATGTCCCTGCCATAAAGGATCAGGTATAGTAGTATCTATGATACGTACATAGCAGCGTTTGCCACTTATCATGTCAATCTCAGCACGATAAAACGCTCCCTTTCCATCAGTGAGCATCACTTCATCACCTTCGGTGAGACGCAATACACGAATGGCATGGGCAGCCTCTTCCTGAGGCAACTCAAGCGTGGTAGCAATATCAGGAGTATAGAATAAATGCATAATCAATTATTGTTTTCTTCTCTCTCACGTATTACATCACGTAAGTGTGCAGCAAGTTCATAGTCTTCGCGTTCGATAGCCGTTTGCAGCACACCGCGCAGCACCTCGGTATTCATCACGGTGATGGGCATGGAGTAAGCTCCGCCACCCTCATCACGCATACACTGCGTATTAAGCAATTCCTCATCGATAAATATAGGACAACGACGATGCAACGCAATAGCCAAAGCATCGGAGGTGCGGGCATCCACATTAACTCTCTGCCCATTCTGCTCACACACTAGATAGGAGTAGAACACGCCAGCCCTTACCTTATATATATATACCTCGCAAATACGAATTGCAAAAGCATCGGCCATACCTGCCAAGAGATCGTGCAGCATAGGACGTTCTGTAGCGACCTCCCGAAGATACATTGCAATGGCCTGCGCCTCAAGCAATCCTACGAGAATGGGCAGACTGCGGTTGCCCTCCTTCTCGCGAAGCAAAGCAATATAGAACTTGTCGTTCGACGCCTTCTGTAGCAAATCCTGTACCTTGAGTTCTACTTTATTCATTCTATTATAACAAGCCTGCGGGCATTGTGATGCAAAGGTAAGCTATTTTTTTTAATGCACCAATTATTTGCAGTACCATAAGAAAACCCATCTTTAGTGACTTCATAACAGACATTAGGCTGCAGTTAGGGAATATTCAAATAAATTTAATATTCCACTCGACTTGCACTAATTTTGCATGAAAAGCAAAGATAAACTGCACTCGTTGGAAATAATGTTAGCATTATTCACTCGTTTGCATTATCTTTGCACACAGAAAGCAGTTGGACGGTCTGTCGCTTACTCCCTTTACGGAGTATGAGGAAAGTCCGGGCAACACAGAGCATCCCGCTTGTTAATGTGCAAGGTGTCGGTGACGGCAGGGTTGACGCAGAAGAAAAGAACCGCCCCGTTCAGACGAGGTAAGGGTGAGAAGGTGGGGTAAGAGCCCACCAGTCGAGATGGTAACATCTTGAGCTGTGCGTTCCGGGAGTTGCAAGGTCATGTATACCGGTGCTTGAGGGCTGCTCGCCCGAGCCGGAGGGTAGACCGCTATAGTCTGCTGGTAACAGTAGACACAGATAAATGACAGACGCTACGGGGCTTGCCCTGCAGTACAGAACCCGGCTTACAGGCCAACTGCTTTCTTTTTAGTTTGGTGTTTAGAGTTTAGTGTTTAGAGAACCATCCGGGCAGGATACACATAGCAAGCCACATCAAGCACTAAAATCAAGCACTAAACACTAAACACGAATAATATGAAAGAAAAGTTCAGACAACTCATGCAGTTCTTCACTCGTTCCTTGTGGCGAGTGACCGAAAATGATGTTAGCCGTAGTCGCTATACTGGCTACAACCTACTAAAAATCACCATCCAGACCATCAAGTGCTTCATCAAGGACCGTGTGTGGATACGTGCAGCAGCCCTCTCCTACACCACCCTGTTCTCCATCATCCCCATCATGGCACTGCTCTTTGCCATTGCCGAGGGCTTTGGATTCTCCAATATCATGGAGCGTTTTCTTCGCGATGGCATTGTAGAGAACAGCTCAATAGACATGGTCATGAGTTTCATCGACAACTACCTCGAATATGCCAAAAGCGGCGTCTTCATTGGAGTAGGTATAGCCATGTTGTTATGGGCCGTCATCGCCTTGGCCGACAGCATCGAGAGCAACATGAATACTATTTGGGACGTCAAGAAGCCCCGCTCATACTTCCGTAAGCTGACCGACTACATGGCCATCTTCATTGTGTTCCCCATCATCATCGTGATGTATGCCGGTGTCAGCATCTTCATGACTACCATCTATCAGAATCTGGCCACCTACGAACTTATCAGTTCGTTCGTGCACGTGTGTGTCAAGTTGGCTCCCTACATCCTGTCGGGACTGATTATGACGGGCCTCTTCCTCTTCATTCCCAACACCAAGGTGAAGTTCAAGAACGCCTTCATTCCTGGCATGATTACAGGTATCATCTTCCAGGCCTTCCTATATATATATATACAGATACAGATGTCAGTATCAAGCTACAATGCCATCTATGGTTCATTTGCCATCATCCCGATGTTCATGCTTTGGGCTGACATCTCCTGGAGTATCATCCTCTTCGGCGTAGAAATGAGTTATGTGAGCCAAAACATCGAGTTATACAACTTCGGCGAAGAAGCCGACAATGTGAGCCGCCGCTACCACGACTTCTTGTGTATAGTCGTGATGTCTCTCATCTGTAAGCGCTTCGAGGAGGGAGGACAACCCTATACCGCAAGCGAACTCTCCGATGCTGGTGAAATACCTATCCGACTCACCAACCGCTTACTCGACGAATTGGAAGTGGCAGGTCTCATCCATGGGTTCAGTGCCGATAGCAAAGCAGAGATAGAGCACTACCTTCCTGCTATTGCCATCAGTCACCTCTCAGTAGGCCATTTGCTCTCCACGCTCGAAAGCCACGGATGTGAGGACTTCAAGATTGACCACACCAAGGAGTTCAGCAACCAATGGAATACCTTCATCGGTCATAAGCAGGAAATGTATACCAAAAGTAACGAAATACTACTGAAAGACCTATAAATATACACGAATTATGGATATAGTAAATAGATTTCTGCGCTATGTGCGCATAGACACCCAGTCGGCCGAAGATGCAGGAGTGACACCCAGTACCCCCGGACAGATGGAGTTTGTGAAAGTGCTCCGCAACGAGCTCGAAGAAATGGGACTCGAAGAGATTACGCTCGATGAGCATGGCTACCTCTTCGCCACCCTCCCTGCCAACACTACACGCACCGTACCTACCATAGGATTCATCGCTCATGTAGACACTAGCCCTGATGTGACCGGAAAAGACGTGAATCCCCGTATCGTAGAGAACTACAACGGCGGCAACATCACCCTTTCGGCCGAAGACCGCATCATACTCAGCACTGCCGAATTCCCCGAGCTGCTGAGCTATGTAGGCGACAACCTCATCGTCACCGATGGACATACTTTACTCGGCGCCGATGACAAAGCTGGTATAGCAGAAATCATTTCGGCCATCGCATACTTGCAAGCACATCCCGAGATAGAGCACGGCAAGATACGCATAGGCTTCAACCCCGACGAAGAAATTGGTCTTGGTGCACACAAATTCGACGTCAACCTCTTCGGTTGCGACTGGGCCTACACAATGGATGGTGGCGAAGTAGGAGAACTCGAATACGAGAACTTCAATGCCTCTTCAGCACGCATCATCATCAATGGCCGCAATGTACATCCCGGCTATGCCAAGGACAAGATGCTCAATTCCATGCGTGTAGCTGCCGAGTTCATCGGCATGCTACCCAAGAACGAGGTACCCGAATGCACCGAGGGTTACGAAGGTTTCTTTCACCTCGTAGGTATGAAGGGAGGCGTAGAACAGACCACACTCACCTACATCATTCGCGATCACAGTGCCGAGATTATGAGCAAGCGTAAGGAACTGTTGCAGCGCTGCGTGCAAGACCTAAACAAGAAGTACGGCAACGGTACCGTCCTGCTCGAACTCTCCGACCAATACTCCAACATGCGCGAGGTGATAGAGCCCATGATGTATGTCATTGACATCGCTTGTCAGGCAATGCACGAAGTTGGTGTAGAACCCAAGATTAAGCCCATACGCGGTGGCACTGATGGCGCACAGCTCTCTTTCAAGGGACTCCCCTGTCCCAACATCTTCGCCGGTGGCGTCAACTTCCACAGCCGCTACGAGTTCGTACCCGTAGGTTCCATGAAGAAGGCCATGATGACTATCGTAAAGATTGTCGAAATTGTAGCAAAACAATAAATAAGAAATGCCAAATAAAAAGGCTCATGACAATTGTCATGAGCCTTTTCTCTTTATTCGTATTGTATTATTAGAACCAACGAACGTAGCAGAAGTCCTGACGGTGAGGCAGGTCTGCGTTCTTGGGATACATACGGTAAGCAACCTTGAAGGTACCTGCGCGGTTCACGCTGTGCGTGCCCTCGAAGGTGTGGATGTTGTTCTCCTTCTTCACGAGGTTGAGGGTATCAACGCAGTTGATGTGGTCCTTACCCTCTGAGTCAGTCTCGATGGTAACAACCTCTACGCCTACCGCATCGTCGAGACCCTTCTCGTCGAGTACTACAGAAATCTTCACATCAGTACCGCTGGTAACGTCGAGGTCAGCGATGTTGGTAGCAGATACTACCTCGATAGCATCCCAACGCTCAGCTACGGTCTCCTTCCATGCAGCGATCTCCTTAGCCTTGGCATTGTCGTTGGCTGAGAGAGTGGCGAAACGGCTACCCAACTTGTTGTAGAACTTGGTGTAGTAGTCGTCGAGCTGACGCTTCATAGTGTAGTGAGGAGCGATCTGTGCGATAGAGTTCTTCACAACCTGAATCCAACCCTCTGAGTAACCCTTAGCGTTCTTGTTATAGTAGAGGGGCACAATCTCGTTCTCAAGGATGCTGTAGATGGTAGCAGCGTCGAGCTGGTCTTGGTAATCCTGGTTCTGATAGGTGCGCTTCTCGGTAAGTGCCCAACCTGCACCGGGGCGATAGCCCTCGAGCCACCAACCGTCGAGTACAGAGAAGTTTACAACACCGTTCATCAAGGCCTTCTCACCTGATGTACCTGATGCCTCAAGAGGACGTGTGGGAGTGTTCAACCAGATATCTACACCTGATACGAGACGACGAGCAAGCTGCATATCGTAGTTCTCGAGGAAGATGATCTTGCCGAGGAACTCGGGACGACGTGAAATCTCGATAATCTTCTTGATAAGACCCTGACCTGCACCATCGTGGGGGTGTGCCTTACCGGTGAAGAGGAATTGTACGGGGTAGTCGGGGTTATTCACGATCTTAGCCAGACGCTCAAGGTCGGTGAAGAGGAGGTGTGCACGCTTGTAAGTAGCGAAACGACGACCGAAACCGATGAGGAGCGCGTTGGGGTTGATCTTCTGCATGAGTGAAACCACGCGTGAGGGATCGCCCTGGTTCTTCAACCAGCTGCTGCGGAACTCCTCGCGAATGTATGCGATGAGCTTGTTCTTCAAGCCTTGACGGGTCTCCCAGATGGTCTCGTCAGAAACGTTGTAGATAGCCTCCCAGATGCTCTGGTTTGACTGGTCGCCGAGGAAGCTCTTGTCGAACTTCTTGGTGTAGAGATTCTTCCACTCTGAAGCCACCCAAGTGGGGAAGTGTACACCGTTGGTAACGTAGCCCACGTGGTTCTCTTCGGGGTAGTAACCCTTCCAGATGCCAGAGAACATATCCTGTGATACCTTGCCGTGGAGCCAGCTTACACCGTTAACCTCCTGACAGGTGTTACATGCGAAAGTAGACATGCAGAAACGCTCGTTCTTGTCGCCGGGATTGATGCGACCCATATCCATGAGCTCATCCCAAGTGATGCCGAGCTGCTGTGCATAGCCGCTCATATACTTGCCGAAGAGACCCTCATCGAAGTAGTCGTGACCAGCAGGTACGGGAGTGTGTACTGTGTAGAGACCAGATGCGCGAACGAGCTCCATAGCCTGGTTGAAGGTGAGGCCCTGCTTCACGTAGTCGGTCAAGCGGTAGAGGTTGCAGAGTGCAGCGTGACCCTCGTTGCAGTGGTAAACATCCTTGGTGATGCCCATAGCCTTGAGGGTGAGCATACCACCGATACCGAGGAGGATCTCCTGCTTGAGGCGGTTTTCCCAGTCACCACCATAGAGCTGGAAGGTGATGGGGCGGTCGAACTCAGAGTTGAGCTCGTTGTCAGTGTCGAGCAAGTACAAAGGTACACGACCTACCTGTACCTTCCATACGTAAGCATATACCTGGTAGTTAATGTAAGGTACAGCTACTACGAGGGGCTTGCCGTTCTCGTCCATCACACGCTCCAAGGGGAGGTTGGGGAAGTTTGAAGCCTCATAGTTAGCGATCTGCTGACCGTCGATAGAGAGGCTCTGTGTGAAGTAACCGTAACGATAGAGGAAACCTACAGCACACATGTCTACATTAGAGTCTGAAGCCTCCTTCAAGTAGTCACCGGCAAGTACACCAAGACCACCTGAGTAGATGCGCAATACGTGAGTCAAGCCATACTCCATGCAGAAGTAAGCCACTGAGGGACGCTCAGCATTGGGCTTAACATCCATATATGCACGGAACATCTTGTACACGCTGCTGATGCGAGCAAGTACAGCCTCGTCCTTAGCCAACTCTTCCAATGTCTCGTAACTGAGACGCTCGAGCAGGAGCACGGGGTTCTGTCCGCACTCTTTCCACAAAGTGGGGTTCAAGCTCTTGAACATTTCGCGAGCTTCAGGGGTCCAAGACCACCAAATGTTGCGCGCCATCTCGCTGAGACAAGTAAGTTCAGCAGGGATGTGCGACTTAACGTTTACCTCTTTCCAAGCAGGTACGTTTGCATTACTAACTTTAATTTTCATATTTATATTATAAATAAAATATCTTTATTCCTTTTAATTTACTTTCTTCAAAGCGATATCGTATGCTTCGAGATAATATTTCACAAACTTATCCCAAAGAGCCTTCTTCGAGATGTCGGCAGCACGGCGGCGCAGCAGTGTCACCATCTTGTCATCCATCTTGGTGAAGGCGAGGATGCTGCTCTTGATTTCGTCGGCAGCCTCGTTCCAGTTGCTGTCAGTACGGTGGATAACCTTCACGCCATCTTCGAGCTGACTGTATTCACCCTTCAGCGAGTTCACCCATAAACCGAAACCTGCAAGGTCAGTTGTGATGGTGGGTACGTGGAAGGCCACACTCTCGAGCGGAGTGTATCCCCAAGGCTCATAGTATGAAGGATATACAGCGAGGTCGTCACCAGGCAACAAATCATAATAAGGAAGATTGAAGATGCCGTCATTGCCATTCAGGTAGCAAGGCACAAAGATTACCTTCACACGACTCTCGGGACGGTTGTTGAGTCCGATAGCACGCATCATGGAAAGTGCCTTGTCGCTATCCATATTGTGGAGTTCGTGCGTGATGACAGGATTCTCCAACGGAGTATTGTCAATCATCATCTTCTCCTGCAAGTCGGCACGCGGCCCTTTGACCCAGGCAGGCACGTTGATGAACGCCAAGACATCGCGATCGAGCGAAGGCTCGTTAGCGAGACGGTTCAACGACTCAAGCAGAATGTCGATACCCTTGTTGCGGAACTCATAGCGGCCACCGGTAGATACGATAACAGTATCATCGGCAAATTGCTGACCGAGCAATCGGCTTGCAACGCCGAGCATTACCTTGCGGGCCTCCTTGCGCTTGGCGGTGAAGGCAGCGCCTTTGGGCACGAAGTCATCCTCAAAACCATTTACAAGGATAACATCGGCTGGCTTCTCGAGCAGCTGTGTGCACTCCACATCAGTAATCTCGCTCACCGTCGTAAAGCAATCCACACGGTGTGCGCTCTGCTTCTCGATAGAGTGCTTTGATTCCATATTGAGTTCGCTGGCCATTTGGTCACCATTGTATCCCTCCATATAATCATACAGAGGTTTCATATTGCCGGCAATAGAGCGGCCTATTGATGTAGCGTGAGTAGTGAAGATAGTGGCGATAGAGGGAACCCACTCCTTCAAGAAGAGGGCACCAAGACCGGTCATCCACTCGTGAGCCTGATAGATTACCTTCGGAGCCTCGGGCATCTTCTTCGCCTCCTTGGCAATCACGTGGTTATAGTAGCTCTCGGCCACACGGGCAGCAGCGTATGAGAACATACTTGCCTCGTCATAGTCGCCGTATGCATGCAGTGAATCTACCCCAAAGCGATTCCACGCCTCGGCATAGATTTCGTTCTTTATATTATAATAAGGTGTAAAGTCCACCAATACAGCAATTGGATTGCCAGGAATATCCCAACGTCCAATACGAATTTCAAAACCCTCTTCGATTGCCTTTTTGCGCCATCCGGCCAAAAGACGCTTATCCTCACGGAACAAGGGGTTTTCTGTATCTTTCCAAACATCGGGACCAATAAACATCAACTGGGCATTTGTCTTCTCAAGTATAGTCTTTGCCCTTGTAGAGAGCACCGTATAGATGCCTCCGACTTTATTACACACCTCCCAACTCACTTCAATAATGTAGTCGGGGGTCATTTTGTGCGCACTCATTCTAATACCTATTTTCAAATTTTAAGGCGCAAAGGTACAAAAAATATCGGTGAATACGAAAGAAAACCAATGTTTTCTACACTTTTATTGTATATTCCACACTTAACGTTAAGGACACGCTGCATTTTGGAAGCTACAGATTACAAGTTTTTAGAGAATCAGAACATTCCATTTTGTCAATCACCCATCCACTGTCCTATGCCACGCTGTGAGGCGATGTAGGCTCCGCCCACGAGACGGTTACCCACGTAGAACACGGCGGACTGCCCGGGGGTGACGGCCGACGCCTCTTCGTGGAAGCGGATGAGCCACTTTCCCTGCTCGACCTCGCGCACCACCTCGCACGATACAGCACGACTGCGGTAGCGGATACGTACCGAGAGGTTTTCTTCGGTGAAAAAGCGGTCGGCATCTACTGCACGGAGGCTCTCCACAAGCATATACTGTGTGAGCAATTGCTCGGCATCACCCAGCATCACGGTGTTCTTCTCGGGGTTGAGTTTCAATACGTAGGTAGGCTTGCCAAGGGCGATGCCGAGCCCCTTGCGCTGTCCTATGGTGTAGTAAGGATACCCCTGGTGGAGACCCAGGGTGCGTCCTGCCATGTCGACAAACTTGCCTTGCCCCACGCGATTTTCAATTTCAGGACAATGCTGGCGCAAGAAGTCGCGGTAATCACCTTCGATGAAACAGACCTCCATGCTCTCACCCTCCTTAGCTTTAAGGGCAAAGTCCTTGTTTGCGAGGTATTGCCGTACATCGTTTTTTTTCCACCCCCCGAGCGGAAAGATACAGCGTGAGAGCACCTCTTGACCAAGGTTCCAAAGGAAATAACTCTGGTCTTTCTGGGCATCGTCGCCTGTGACGATATAATAATGTCCGTGCTCACACGCCACTTGTACATAATGTCCTGTGGCAATGTAGGCACAGTCGAGTCGGTCGGCCCACTCAGTGAGAAGACGGAACTTGAACAGTGGGTTGCACATGACGCAAGGATTGGGCGTGCGACCCTGCATGTATTCGTCAATGAAATAGCATACAATCTTGTCACGGAAGTCCTCGCGTTCGTCAGCCACATGGTGTTCGATGCCCAAGCGATGGGCAACTTCGCGAGCGTCGTTGACAAAGCGAGGCGTGCCATCGGCATCGAGTTGTGAGGCTACATCGAAGACACGCATCGTGAGGCCTACTACCTCGTAGCCCTGTTCTTGTAGCATGAGACAAGCAGCGGTACTGTCAATACCGCCACTCATACCGATGAGTACTCGCTTATTGTTCATTGCGCACAAACCTTCCATCAATCCAACGATACAGTATCGGTTCTTGACGCACGTAAGGATTCACCGCCATCCTATCCTCTTCGGAAAGGTTATTGGTAGCCGTGAGCACACACTTCACCCCCGTGTCTTCAGTCGAAAGCTGGTAGGTACGGAAGAAGATATCCAGTTTGCTCCATGCCCAAGAAGCCGAGTCGCCTTGCTGGGTAGAACGAAAATCCCCGAGACTTGGTTCATGGATGCAGGAGGCCACATCCAGTGGTTCCCACTGGGCATTGAAGAAGGCTATGCGACTGTCATCGACCGACGCCTTCACGGTGGTTACCATGCAGAGCACGTCGGTGGTATCGTTCACCGGCAAGAGTTTCATCACCACATCGGTAGTCCTCGTATAGTTTATGCGAAGAAAATCATTGGTCAAAGCATCCATACGCGACTTACCCTCCATACGATTAGTCACCACAGCTTCCATCCGGGCATCGTAGAAATCGATGAAGTCCAGACGGTTGTTCTTGGTGAGCAGCGGCATCACCGAGTCGGGCATAGCCACCAGCCAATGGCGCATCTTGGGACGGACAATAGACTGGGCAAGAGACGATATTATTGCCGTAAACAGAAGCAGACAAAGGGAAAATATACGATTCTTCATTCTATACATTAATAAAACTGTGTGCGCAACCCATACACATGAGGTAAAGCGGTGATCGTTTCCTTGAGAGTGCTGATGTCGTCGTGTGAATGTACATACACCTCGAAATCGGTCGACACAATGTCATCCTCAATTGTAGAGTGCAGGTTGCCGAGGCTAAGCCCCATCTTCTCTGACACAAGCGATACGATGGTGAGCAGCAACTGGTCCTTGTTGACCGACTCCACATGAAACTGCACAGGAAATGTCATCTGTTCAAACTCGCGCATATCCACCTTCTCCAGAATACTGTCTCCCGCTTCAGCAGCCATCGAGATAGCCTTGCGGCAATGACACTGATGCACCTCAATACGTCCGTCGGGAAGGCGGAAGCCGATAACCTCATCACCCGAGATGGGCTTACAGTCGGGACACAACATCAAATCTCCCACCTTCATCGGATGGCGGTGAAGGTATCGGCGTATGCCGGCACGAGCCTTATAGGTGACGACATGATTGAGCCAAGAGGCATCAATAGAGGGCGACTCATCGGTTCCGATACGCACACGGTCACCCTTCTGCAGTTTAGTCTTCACCGAGCACAGCTTATCGTTAATGATGGCAAACTTCATCTGCTCGCCCACCTTGTTATGTATCTCAAAGGCGAAGTCGATGGCCGTAGCACCCTTGGGCAGCACCACCATCTTGCCTTGTGGCGTGAAGACATAGATGTCATCCTCGTAGAAGGCCGAACGCACGTCCTCCATGAAGACCCCGCTCTTGCCCTGCTCAGCCAACTCTTTCAGTACGCGACGGAAATTGTCAATCCAACGATCCACATTGCGCTCACGTCCGACAAGACATCCATGATTGGAGATTTCCATCATTTTCGTAGAGGCTATGTGTACCTCCATCCAACGTCCTTCGTTGCCCATGAGTTTACAATGCAGGCTGCGGTAGTTGTTATCCTTCGGCACATCGAGGTAACTGTTCATGCTGCCGGGTTTCTCGGAATAGATATTCGTGATAAGCGAGTAGATGAACAGCGCCATCTCCTTCTCGGTCATCTCCAACTCCTTCCAGTTGTCGTAGTTGATATGCACGATACGTATATGCTCCACCTCGCGTAGCGAGATGTGGTCTTCGCGCATCTTCGACCATATGGAGTGTGCCGAACGCGCCTCACAGGTCACGGTAGCATTGATGCCACGCAGTGACAAGACCTTGCGGATAGGTTCCATCCACTCCTCAACAGCGGCAGCATGCTCCTCGACATAATGCGCGATATAGCTTTTCACTTCATCATATTCGTTGGGCTGACGGTAGCGGAATGAGAGGTTCTCCAGTTCGGTTTTCACTTGATACAGACCGAGACGATTGGCCAGAGGTGCATAGAAATAGTCAGTCTCAGAAGCAATCTTCAGCTGTTTGTGAGGAAGCATCGACGTCAGTGTGCGCATGTTGTGCAGGCGGTCGGCCAGTTTGAGCAACAGGGCACGGATATCATAATGGATAGACTGCAGCATCTGCTTGTAGTTGTCGACCTGCAACGAAGTCTCGTAATGCTTTTTCTTCTTCTTGGTTACTACATTGACCAAGGTAGCCACATCCTCGCCGAACAGCTCACGCAACTCCTTCACCGTATGGTCAGTATCTTCCACGACATCGTGCAACAGCGCAGCACAGATGGGGCCAGCGCCAAGACCTATTTCATTGGCCACAATCATGGCCACAGCTATGGGATGCAGGATGTAGGGTTCACCACTCTTGCGGCGTTGTGGACGGTGAGCCTCCTCAGCCAACGCATAAGCTCCGTGAACGCGTGCAACCTCCTCTTCGCTAAATCGACGTTGCGCAACACAGGCAAAGAGTTCGTCCCGAGCATCGGCCACCATCTTATCATAGTCTACCATTGTTGTATGTTTTAGAATGACAAGGACAAAAGTAAGAAATATTTTAAAAAGGTGTATGCGATTGGGCAAAAAAACGCTTTGCACAATCAAAAAAAAGTACTACTTTTATCCCCTAAATAATACACTATGCAAAAACTTATACGCCACAACCCTTGGACATGGATTCCCTCACTTTACTTTGCCGAAGGGTTACCCTACATTATCGTCATCACCCTCTCGGTGGTGATGTACAAACAATTAGGATTGGGTAATGCCGAAGTTGCCTACTATACGGGATGGTTCTATCTGCCGTGGCTCATCAAACCACTGTGGAGTCCATTCGTAGACCTGCTCAAGACCAAGCGTTGGTGGATAGTCGCCATGCAGTTGCTCATGGGAACAGGTATGGCAGGCATCGCCTTCACACTTCCCGTAGCCAGCTATTTGCAATGGACACTGGCCATCTTCTGGCTCATGGCATTCAGTTCGGCTACACACGATGTAGCTGCCGACGGCTTCTATATGATGGCACTCGATGAAGGCGAACAGTCCTTCTTCGTAGGCATACGCAGTACCTTCTATCGTCTAGCTACACTGGCTGGACAAGGCGGCATGCTCATCGTAGTGGACTGGCTGTCGCAACACTATGGTGGAGATACCGAGCAAGCTTGGGTACAAGCATTCTATTGGGTGGCAGCTCTCTTCATTGCTGTGGGGGCATACCATGCATGGACACTCCCCCGTCCGCAAAACGACACGACACGTGACTTCGAAGTACGCGACTTATTGAAGGAATTTGTCCACACGTTCGTTACCTTTTTCCAAAAGGAAGGCGTAGGGCCGGCACTCCTCTTCATGCTGCTCTTCCGTTTCCCCGAGGCACAGCTGGGCAAGATGAGTATTCCTTTCCTCATGGACCCCATTGCAGAGGGGGGACTGGGCTTGACACTCGAACAAATAGGCATCATACAAGGCACATTGGGTCCCATAGGTCTGACGTTGGGCGGTATTCTCGGAGGCGTATGCATCTCGCGTGACGGACTGAAACGCTGGCTGTGGCCCATGGTGTGGGCCATCTCGCTGCCCGACATCGTGTATGTATACCTCAGCTACATCCAGCCCGACAATCTCGTCATCATCTCCTCGTGCCTCTTCATTGAGCAATTGGGTTATGGCTTCGGATTCACCGCCTACATGCTATTCCTTATATATTACGCGCGAGGCACACACGAGACT
The DNA here is from genome assembly GCA_045126595.1 of Bacteroidaceae bacterium. GTDB lineage: Bacteria > Bacteroidota > Bacteroidia > Bacteroidales > Bacteroidaceae > UBA1189. The sequence continues at coordinate 14,033 of JBGVOS010000136.1, forward strand.
GCCCACTATGCCATCGCCACCGCTTTCATGGCGGCAGGCATGATGCTGCCCGGCATGTTGTCGGGTATCCTGCAAGAAAAGATGGGATATCAGGGATTCTTCCTCTGGATTATGGCTTGCTGTGCGGTGACTTTCATTGTATCGGCCTTCCTAAATATTGACAAGGACTTTGGAAAGAAACAATAAGATGAAACAAGCAATGATATTCGCGGCTGGCCTCGGCACACGCCTCAAGCCCTACACCGACCACTGCCCCAAAGCGATGGTAGAGGTAGCAGGCCGCCCCATGATAGCACACCAGCTGTCTAAGTTACAGAAGGCAGGATTCGGCCGTGTGGTTATCAATGTGCACCACTATGCCGAACAAATCGTTGACTACGTGACGGCCAACAACGGCTTCGGACTTGACATAGCCTTCTCCGACGAGCGAGGTCAACTGCTCGATACGGGAGGAGGAATACGAAAGGCTTTGCCGCTCTTTAATGTCGATAGTCCTGTACTCATCCATAACGTAGACATCTTCTCCAATGCCAACCTCGCCACACTCTATGAAGACCACATTGACAACGGTACTGATGCCTCACTCCTCGTGAGCCAGCGTAACACCTCGCGTTACCTTGTCTTTGACGCCGAAGACTACCTTGTAGGGTGGAAGAATATGCAGACAGGGGAGGTGCGCACCGCCTACAATGCGCTGCGCCCCGCACTTGAGCAACTCGCTGAGGATGATGAGATGTACCGCCTGCGCGCTTTCTCGGGCATACACGTCATCTCCCCCACCCTGTTCTCCTTGCTTGAACAACAGGATGAGGTATTCTCCATCACCAACTTTTACTGGCAACAATCACAAAAACAGTGCATACGCTGCGTGGAGGCTCCCGACGAATTCCATTGGGTTGATGCCGGCAAGCCAGAGATGCTATCCATAGCTGCCGAGATAACGGCATTAGAGCATCTTTGAAAGGCCTGGAAGTATT
>JBGVOS010000137.1:0-3524 GCA_045126595.1 Bacteroidaceae bacterium
CCCGAGCAGGGATATTGCTTGGGGGCGGGGTCTACGGGTGTGAAGAGCGATGCTGCTGCCGCCTCGGCATCCATCGTGGTGCTGAGCATGGCGGTGGTGATGTCGAGGTAGACACCTCCGGGACGGCCCGACACGGCAGCACGGATGGCACGTGCCACGCCTACGGCGATGTCTTCGGGGCGGTTGATGCGGTAGGCGGCCTTCACGAAGGGCTTGGCGATGTTCATCTGGTCCAGCCCCTCATAGTCGCCCTGCTGCAGGTCGATGATGTTGCGGTCGCTGGAACCGCTAATCTGTATCATGGGGAAGCCGTTCTGCGTGGCACAGGCCAGCGCGGTAAGCCCATTGAGGAACCCCGGGGCCGACACGGTGAGGCAGATGCCCGGCTTCTGGGTGAGGTAGCCACTCACAGCGGCGGCATTGCCCGCCGACTGCTCATGGCGAAATCCGATGTATCGTATGCCCACCTCCTGTGCGTGGCGGGCGAGGTCGGTGACGGGAATGCCCACGACACCGAAGATGGTCTCTACGCCATTACGCTTCAAGGCATCGACCATGAGATGCATGCCGTCGGTGAGCGTGGCGTTGTCTGTTATATAATTCATTTTGATAATGGAGCCTTCCCTAACCCCTCCCAAGGAGGGGGATTCCCAACATCTCGGTGGGGTAGAGTAAGGCTAATATTAAGGGTTAGTAATTACAATGCTGTCCGAGTCACCCCTCCTCGGGAGGGGAAGGGGGAGGCCGTTACACCACTTTCTTACTGCGCAGCGCCGCAATCTCCTCGGGGGTATAGCCAATCTCGCGGAGCACCTCGTCGGTGTGCTCTCCGAGTGCGGGGGCGGGCTTTACCTCGGGCTTGTAGTTCGAGAACTTGGGCGGACAGCCGATGGTGAGGAACTTACCGCGTCCGGGCTGGTCGACCTCGACGATGGTACCGCACTTGCGCAGCGACTCATCCTCGGCAATCTCCTTCATCGTCAGCACGGGGCCGCAGGGAACGCCAGCCTTGCCCAAGGTCTCCACGATCTCCATCTTCTCGCGGGTGATGGTGTAGGCCTCCACGGCAGCATAGATTTCCTCCTTGATCTTGTTACGCGCTTCGGGCGTATTGTACTTAGGGTCGTTGGCCCACTCGGGATGACCGATGGCTGCGGCAGCAGCGGCAAAGGGCTTCTCCTCGTTCTGCAGGACGATGTAGACGAAGGCCCCGGGATCGGTTTCCCAACCCTTGCAGCGGTAGCACCAGCCCATCACCTGTCCGCCCTCTACATTGCCTCCACGAGGCACGGTGTCGCCAAACTTCCCGTTGGGATATTGGGGGAAGTGCTTCAATACGCCCGTATGCTCGAGGATGAGCTGGTCGCGCAACTTCACGCGGCAGAGGTTGATGACAGCATCCTGCATCGACTGCTCCACGAAGCAGCCCTCACCCGTCTTCTCGCGCTGCATCAGTGCGGCCAGGAGACCGATGAGCAGGTGCATACCCGTGTTGCTATCGCCCAGGGCGGCACCCGACTGAGTGGGGATGTTGTAGTCGCCCTTCCACCATCCCGTGGTGGCAGCCGCGCCACCCGCACACTGCGCCACAGGCTCGAAGGCCTTGACCGAAGCAAAGGGCGAGTCGTCGTTGAAGCCCTTGATGGTGCCGTAGATGACACGCGGATTGATCTTGTGTACCTCCTCCCACGAGAAGCCCAGCTTGGCCACGGCCCCGGGGTGCAGGTTCTCCACGAAGATGTCGGCCGTCTCGAGCAGTTTGGTCAAGATTTCCTTGCCCTCGGGCGTCTTCATGTTAAGTTCTATGGAACGCTTGTTGCAGTTGAGCTGCAGGTAGTAGAGGCTATCCATGTTGGGATAGTCGAGCAGTTCGGTTCGCGTAGGGTCGCCTAGTCCTACCCGCTCAATCTTTATCACATCGGCGCCGAGCCACGCCAACATCTGTGTACACGAAGGTCCCGACTGTACTTGTGTCCAGTCGATAACCTTAATACCTTGCAATGGTGCTGTCATATCAGTAATTCTCCTTGTTGTTAAGTTAGACATAAATCAGTTTCAACAACATATTGAGGTCTGTAAAGTTTTCCCTCATTTCATTTTTAACTCTACATAAGAATTATATTCCATGAGATTCTCAATAGACCATTAGAAAAGACAAAATGTTCATTCCCAACAATTGCGTTAAAATAAACTTTTTATTTCCCAATGTGTTTTGTGTGAAACCAATCATGGACATTATGAAAAAGATTACCGTATTCATTTCTACAGCAGTATTGTCTGTTGTTTCAGCTTTAGCACAAGAGCGTCCACAGAGCCGCGTGGAGCAGTATATCGACTCGCTCAAGAACACCCACCGTATCGAATATCTAGGCGAAGGCGAAAAGCCCTCACCGACTGACGAGCGCGCTTTGCTCGACATCTTTTACTACGACCAGTTCCGCAATGCACAGGATCCCCGTGCGCCTTACTTCCTCTTCATGAGCCGCGATGCCAACTTCGTGATGGGTCTCGGCGGTGTGGTGCGCATGCGCGGTTGGTACGATTGGGATGGAGCGATGCCCAACAATGGTTTCATTCCCTATAACATAGCCATCCCCAAGAATCCGGCTCGCGACAAGTGGATGGGTTCCACCCCTGCAGGTACCGCACTTTATTTCCGAGTATTGGGTACCAACACACGAGTAGGTGACTACCAACTCTATATAGAGGCCAACTTTGACGGGTACAACCAGCGCGACTTTCTCTTGAAGAAAGCCTACGCTACGCTGAACGACTGGACGATCGGTTACGCTCACTCCACATTCAGCGACCCGTTGGCCGAGCCTCTACTTGTTGACGGACAGGGACCCAATGCCTATGTGAGCACCACTGCCGTACTTGTACGCTGGATGCACAACGTGCGCAAGGACTGGATTGTGGCCGGATCGGTCGAGATGCCTCAATCGTTCGTTGGGGCCAACGGCATCACCACACAGAGCATCGACGACTGGTTCCCCAACCTTGCCGCTTTCAGCCAATATGAGTGGGCGCCCAACCAACATGTGCGCCTGGCAGGTATCATGCGCGTACTCCCCTATCGTGACCTTGTTGCGAAGGAAAATAAAAATGAAATAGGTTGGGGCGTACAACTCAGCTCGGTAATGCGTCCTTGGAAGCCCCTCACACTATACTTTATGGGTAACTACGGCCGTGGCATCAGTAGCCTCACAGGAGACCTCATTATGGGCAACTACGATTTGGTGGACAATTCCAATCAGGCAGGCAGCATGTATGCTCCCCGCGTATTCGGATGGTACGGAGCGGCACAATACCATTTCACGCCCAACCTCTTCACGAGTCTCACCTTCGGCCAGCTCCGCTACTTACCCGACTACAAACAGACACCTACCGAGTATCGCTATGGACTGTACAGCGCACTTAATCTTTTCTGGAACATCACTCCCCGTATTCAGGTGGGTGGTGAATACAACCTCGGGAAACGCCAAAATCAAAATGGTGAGGGACGCTGGGCACAGCGCGTGAGC
>JBGVOS010000138.1:0-4086 GCA_045126595.1 Bacteroidaceae bacterium
GATTAAACAAACTGCATTCCCGAGCGTAACCCATCGGCTACCTCCGCCCCACAGAAGTGCTCCACGAAGGTAAAGCCCAACTCCCAGGCCGCCGCAGGGCCGCAAGCCGTAAACACATTGCCGTCGACAGTCACCTGAGCCGCGGTATAGGCAGCGCCCGTCATCCGTTCCTCGAAGCCCGGATAGCACGTCGCCTGCTTGCCTTCGAGCAGGCCCAAGCCGCCAAGCACAAGCGGAGCCGCACAGATGGCAGAGATGACCACATCGCCCTGAGCCGCCTTCGCCACGAGCAGCTTGCCCAAGCCCTCATGTGCCTCCAGGTTCGTAGCACCGGGCAAACCGCCGGGTAGGAAGAACAGTGCCGCATCGGCATAATCCACAGCATCAAAAGTCACATCGGCCACGACGGGGATACCATGCGCACCCTTCACCACAAGATCACCGGTCACCGACACCATCGTCACGGCCAGTCCGGCACGGCGCATCACATCTACGGGAGCCAACGCCTCAATCTCCTCGAAGCCGTCGGCAAGGAATACATACATTGTCTTCATACAATACTTCGGTTATGTTATGAGTGCAAAGATAATTATTATCCATCACAAGAAACTATTTATAAACAAAAAAGTAGGCTTCTTTAGCCATTCTCTCGCCGAAAAAGTGTAATTTTGCATGCAAAGTAAAAGAACCGCATGAAACAACAATCACAAGTGATATTCGAGCGCAATACAGTGGAGTTTGTCACCGTAGCCGCCGAGTACTGTGCCTTCATCGAACGCTGCGAAGGGCAGAAGCGGGCCGAGTTCGTCGACACGCTGCTCAAAATCCTACCTTTATTATATATAAAGGCCTCGATGCTCCCCGAGTGTGAGGTGATGGGCGACGACGGCCTTGAAGCCTTCGTCACCGAGGATGACTATGAGGTGATACGCATCAACCTGCAGGAGCTGCTTGCCGATCGCGACGACTACCTTGACGTGTTCGTCGAGGAGATGAAGTACAGCGACACGCCCATACGCAAGAGCATCGCCGAGGACCTAGCGGACATCTACCAGGTGGTGAAGGACTTCGTATGCCAGTTCCGCAGCGGCCTCAACGAAACCATGCACGACGCTCTGGCACAATGTCGCGAACACTTCATGGAGTACTGGGGACAAACGCTCGTGAACACCATGCGTGCGCTGCACGAGGTGAAATACAGCAAGACGGATGACGAGAGTGAAGAGTTTGAGGACTGAACACAATAAATTCAGAATTCAAAATTAACAATTCAGAATCCTTTTCATGATTGACATCCCGAGCAACATAGCCAAGGCCGACATCGCGCAGATGCCCGTCGAACTCTTCGATGGACGCATCATTGTCATTCACTCGGCAGCCGATGTGGAGAAGGCCGTGGTCTACCTCAAGGGTTATCCCATCCTCGGCATCGACACCGAGACGCGCCCCAGCTTTGCCAAGGGACGCACCTATGAGGTGGCGCTGATGCAAGTGTCCACCGAGGACACCTGCTTCCTCTTCCGCCTCAACTACATCGGCATGCCCGACGCACTGGTCGACCTCCTGCAGGACGGACGCCAGCTGAAGGTGGGACTCTCTCTGCGCGACGACATACAGCGCCTGCAGGCCAAGCACCGCTTCGAACCACGCGGATTCCTCGACCTGCAGACCTACGTGAAGGAACTCGGCATCGAGGCGCAGAGCCTGCAGAAGATATACGCCCTGCTCTTCGGCAAGAAGATCTCCAAATCGCAGCGCCTCACCAACTGGGAAGCCGACGTGCTCACCGACCGCCAGAAGGGCTACGCCGCCACCGATGCCTGGACATGCGTGCGCATATACAAGTACCTCGAGGAGCTGAAGCGCAAGCAGAGCTATCGGATTGTAGGAACCAATGTATAGCCATGTCATCCTGGACAACGAGTGTCATCCTGAGCAACGCGAAGGACCTCGCGCAGGGACTTTGCCAGACACGATTGCGAGATTCTTCCGACGCTTCTCTCTGTCAGAATGACACGAAGGTTGAGAACTTAAACAACAATTCAGAAATCACAAATCATAATTCAGAATTATCATCATGTACAATACCGTATACCTGAAGAAAGGTAAAGAAGAGTCGCTCGGACGCTTCCATCCCTGGGTGTTCTCCGGCGCCATCCATCATATTGACGGTCGTCCCGAAGAGGGCGACGTAGTACGTGTCATCAGTGCCGACGGCCGTTTCCTTGCCGTGGGACACATACAGATAGGCAGCATCGCCGTGCGCGTACTTTCATTTGAGGACATCACCATCGACCGCTCGTTCTGGAAGGAGCGCCTCGCTGCTGCCTACGATGTGCGCAGGAGTATCTTCGGGGAAAAGTTGACTGCCAACAATTCAGAATTCAAAATTCAGAATTCAAAATACACCAACGCCTTCCGCCTCGTTCACGGCGAGGGTGACGGACTGCCCGGACTCGTCATCGACGTATACAACCGTACTGCCGTGATGCAGGCCCACTCGGTGGGTATACACATGAGCCGTCACGAGATTGCCGACGCATTGGCCGAAGTGCTCGACGGCGTGGTCGACAACATCTACTACAAGTCGGAGAACACGCTCGCCTACAAGGCATCCGAGGATGGTGGCAACGGCTTCCTCAAGGGCAGCATCGCCACAGCAGACGACATTGCCACGGAGAACGGGCTGAAGTTCCATGTGGACTGGCTCGGCGGACAGAAAACGGGATTCTTCGTCGACCAGCGCGAAAACCGTGCCCTGCTCGAGCACTACTCGCAAGGACGCAAGGTGCTCAACATGTTCTGCTACACCGGCGGCTTCTCCTTCTACGCCATGCGCGGCGGTGCTGAATTGGTACACTCTGTAGACTCCTCATCGCGCGCCATCGACATCACACGCGCCAACGTGGAACTCAACTTCCCCGGCGATACCCGCCACGAAGCCTTTGCCGAGGACGCCTTCAAGTATCTCGACCGCATGGGCGACCAGTATGACCTCATCATCCTTGATCCGCCCGCCTTTGCCAAGCACAAGGACGCCCTGCGCAATGCCCTCATGGGCTACCGCAAGCTCAACGCCAAGGCATTCGAGAAGATACGCCCCGGAGGCATCCTCTTCACCTTCTCCTGCTCACAGGTAGTGACCAAGGACAACTTCCGCACGGCCGTCTTCACTGCTGCAGCCATGTCGGGCCGCCGAGTGCGCATCCTGCATCAGCTCACCCAGCCTGCCGACCATCCCGTAAGCATTTACCACCCTGAGGGCGAATATCTTAAGGGATTGGTGCTGTATGTCGAGTAGAGAAATATACATAATGAAATAGAAGGCAAAGAGCGGTTTTTGTTAACCGCTCTTTGCAGTTTTTTAGGAACATATACCGAAAAATCGTAGACAAAGTACAAATAGTGTTATTCCTACACTTTTTATGACTACACAACTTGCAAGTTCGGGAATTATCCGTACCTTTGCAATGTGTTTTTCATGGTATTAGATTTTTAAAGTTGGAAGATTGGTCGTCGGGATGACGACCTTCTTTTTTTCTATCCGTTTGAAAACTGCAGCCAAGCACTTGGAGTACAGTAAAAAAGTACTACCTTTGTATAAGTTAATATGTATAACCACAAATCTACTCAAGCTATGGACAAACTTATCGACGAACTCATCACACTGTCGTTTGCCGAAGATATAGGCGACGGTGACCACACTACCCTTTCGTGTATCCCTGCCGACGCCATGGGCAAACAGCGCCTCATCATCAAGGAGGAGGGCATCATTGCCGGCGTAGAGATGGCACGCCGCATCTTCCACCGTTTCGATCCTGAGATGAAGATGGAGGTATACATCAACGACGGTGCTCACGTAAAGCCTGGCGATGTAGCCTTTGTCGTAGAGGGCAAGGTGCAGAGCTTGTTGCAGACCGAGCGCCTCATGCTCAACGTAATGCAGCGCATGAGCGGTATTGCCACCATCACTAACGAATATGTGAAGCTGCTCGAAGGAACCAAGTGCCGAGTGCTCGACACCCGCAAGACGACTCCCGGCATGCGTATCATGGAGAAGGATGCCGTACGCATCGGTGGAGGCTG
>JBGVOS010000139.1:0-4899 GCA_045126595.1 Bacteroidaceae bacterium
CGAGATGATATCGCCCTTCCTCTCCTCGGAGAAGAAACTCAGGGGCAGCGCCATGACCTTGTTGTACACCTTGATGCGGATGTCGCGCACCACTCCCGTGCGCAGCGGGATGAGCGTGGCCGACGAACCGAAGTAGCAGGCCGTCTTCAGCAGGGTCATCACCACGAGTATCACGCCTGAGGCGATGAGCACCCACAGGGCACCCTTCACTTCGATGAAGTGGTTCATGTAGTAGTAGAAGTTGTTCTTGACAACCTCGGCAACACTCCCGTCGGAAAGGGTCATGTATCCGTACTGCGTGTCGCTCACTTTGAACAGTATCTGCAGAATGGGAATAAGCAGCGCGAAGGAGAACACGTTGAGTATCTGGGCCAGGAGGTTGAGCGCGAGGTTGCTCAGCAGATACTTCTTATAGGGCGGTACGAACTGGCGTGCCAGTGAGAGGAATTGCTTTATCATAGGTGTGTGTTGTAAGTACGGACAAAGGTAGTGATTTTTTTATAACATAGCCAAATGTCAGGTTCTGTTTCGATTCTTGAATGCCCGGTAACGGGCGTAGAGCTTCACCACGACCTGCATGGGCAGCGCTGTGCGGTACCGGCCGCTGAGCGGGGTCTTCGCGATGTCTCCGGCCAGGTAGGGGTGGGTGTCGAAGAAGTCGTGCCCATGGATGAGGCTGTGCTGGCCTGCGCGCATGAGTATGCTCCCTGCCGCCTGCTCTATAGGACTGCCCTTGAGGTGCTCGCGGTAGTGTTCATACAGGTCGAGCAGGTTGGTGGTGGAGTCTATGTGGCGCCGCTTGCGGTCTTGTGCACACAGTGAGTCGGGGTTGTCCTTCCGGTAGTGGTAGAGTGCCCGGGGGATGTGTACCATGCTCTGTGCGTGGAAGATGATCTGCGACATGAGGTAGATGTCCTCGTGCATGCCGAGTGGCGGAATGTAGATGGTATGCTCGTCATAGAGGCTCTTGCGGAAACACTTGGTGACGGTGTAGCCTGCCGACTTGTAGTTGAACATGTTGATGATGAAGTCCCTCTTGGTGGCGGCGGTATACTCCCTTTCCTTCCGGTAGCTGCTCCGGTGACCATACTCTTTCACAAGGTCAAAGTAGATGAGGTCGGCATGGGTGCGCCCGATGGCTTCCACGATGGTCTGCACGGCATCAGGCTCGAGCCAGTCGTCAGAGTCGGCAAAGAGGACATACTCTCCTGTGGCATGTCTGAGTCCCGTCTCGCGAGCTTTGGGCAGTCCCTCGTTCGCTTTGTTGACGAGGCGTATGTTGGGGCGCAGGTGGGAGTAGCGGCTGTCGATGATCTCTTGCAAGATCTCAATGGATCTGTCCTTGGTGCCGTCATTGACGAAGACGAACTCCACGTCGGTGAATGTCTGTCCCAGCAGTGACTCGGCGAACCGGGCTATGTACCTCTCTACACCGTATATGGGGACGATGACGGACAATATGTGGCGCTCACTTTTCATACTTGGACGGTTGGGGGAATATTTCTCCGAAGGTGGCGAGGATGGTCTCGCGCAACTGCCGGTATTTCTTCTCGCTCAGGTGCACGTCGTTGATGCAGATGAGTTTACGGGTAGGATGGAGCAGGGCCTTCCTTATGCCCTTGGCGGTTGTCGCCCCCACAGAGATGTGTTTCTTTGACAGCTTCTCGTTGATGATGCGGCCGCTCAGGTACATGTAGTCGAGGAAGAGGTATTGGTTGAGGTCATTCTCTGTTCTTGTGCGGGAGAGCGATGTCAATATCTCTGTTTCAGCTTTGCCGTACAACTCTTCGCATACGCTCTTGAGCATGGGCGAACAGATGTGCTGGGGACGTAGGAAACGCAACGATGGCGTACGTCCAGCCATCTTTCTCGCCAGACGGTCCGAGTTGCGGCATATATGCTTGTACATGTTGGTCGTGATCCAATGATGCCCCATGCCGATGACCCCTTTCCCCTGGCGGAAGAAGTCGGTATCGATGCATGGCCGCATGGGAAACATGTCGTCGTTGAAGTAGAGGTACTCCTCCCCGAGTCCCGGTATGCGGTGCAGATGCATCTCTATGGGGTTACAGTTGAAGGTGGGCAGGTACTCTTCGGGGATGATGTCGCTGTGCAGTACCACGTTCACCGCTTGGCGGTCTATCCATTCAGGCACCTGACTCTCGTGTGACACCACGAGGAACACGTTCTCGATGAAAGGCATGTGCTGCTCTATGCCTCGGAACAGGTAGCGCAGCGTACCCCAGTCGCGAAACCGCTTCTCCAGTACCGGGGTGTTGGTATGGCGCTCGTAGTCTTGTTGCCATACGGGGTCGAGTCCGTTGACGTAGGTGATGACAATATCCATAGGTCAGTCTTTTCGTTTGCCAAACATTTCTTCGTAATATTCGTTCCCGTGAATACCCTTCTTTATCTGCTCCTCCGTGGGCAGTTGCCGCCAGTTGCCGTAGATCTTCGTCAGGTAGGCATCAGCGTTTCCGGGAACGGGAAACGTGCAGCCTTCAAACTCCATCGTGGACAAGGGAAAGATGTCTTCGGCATAGAAGGCGCTCTTCCAGAATCCGGCCCCCAGCTGATAGTGGTATTGCCGCTTGGGGTTGATGAGCCCGACAAGGCGGGTGAAGGGGATGAGCAGCCCGAAGTTGATGATCTCGACGAGCCGGATGCAGGTGCGGCGTAGCCACTTGGGCTTGATGTATTGCGTAGGGTGCTGCATGTTCATGTAGAAGAACTTGGCCATGTGGGCTGCAAAGCGGCTCGACCTTTCCATGGGGAAGATGTCGAAACTGATGCCCCGGTATTTGTAGTATGGGGTGCGCGTGCCGGTGAGGTGCTCCTTGGGCTGCTTGTAGCCGAAGCGGGCAAAGGGATTGACGTACTCGATGTCGGTCTCCATGGTCTGGAAGAAGTATTCGTCGCTCTTCCACTTTCTCATCACTCGCTTCAACTTCCTGTAATCCCTCTTCATCATGGCTACATCGATGTCGTCGTCCCATGGAATGAATCCCTTGTGGCGGGCGGCGCCGATGAGCGTGCCCGAACACAGCCACCACTGTATGCCGTGCTTCTCGCATAGGGCGGCGAACACCTTCAGCAGTTCCAGCATCTTCAGTTGGTCCCTCCTGAGGAGCGAACCTTCGGGGTTATATTTTCTTATGTCGTCAGGTACCATTATGTTCAGTGTTTGTTGGCCTTTTCTGCCAGTGTGTCGAATAGCTCTTTCCATTTCTCTGCAATGAGGGCGGGGGTGTATTGCCGTCGTTTCTCTACCGACCTTGTCCTGATGCACAGTTCCTCTCCGGCATCCATTGAGGCAATGTGCCTCAGTGTGTCGGCATAGGCTTTCTCGTCAAACGGAGGGACAACGAAGCCGCAGTCGCCCGAGGGCGAGAGAATCTCCCTGATCCCTGCAGTGGCCCCGAATGCCACGCCGATGCATCCGTGTGACTGAGCCTCGGTCAGCGCAAGGGGCCATCCTTCGGTTTCCGAAGTGAGGCATACGACAGAGGCTCTGCGGTAGTAGCGCTCCATATCTTTCTGATGCCCCTCAAAGCTTGTCCGTTCCAGCTTCAGTTCCTCGGCCATAGTACGCAGCATCTTGTAGGCCGGTCCGCCGCCCACGATAGTGAGCCGCCAGTCGGGCAAGTCATGCTGTATGGTAGCCCATATACGTAGCAGTCGGTCTATTCGCTTCGACCAGTTCTCGAGCCGTCCGCAGAACAGTATCTCCTTCTCCTTTGTGTAGCAGACCTCCCCGACGGAGTATTCCGGGTTCTCGATGGCATGGATGTGATTATCGTTCGGGTCTATTCCCAGTGCCTTGATGAACTCCGTCTTGTAGGCTTCGCACAGTACGGTGTAGGCGTCGCACTGTGCATAGTCGCGTCCCGTGCGCTCCATAGCCATCTGCATGGCCCGTGTGCCGTCGGCAAAGCGCCGCTTGTTGTACAGGTGCCACATGATGCGTCGCACCAGTCCCTTCTGTCTTCTGTGTATGATGACATAACGTTGCCAGAAGGGCTCGCCATGACATGCTACGACCGTTCGTACCCCTGTGCGCTTCTTGATGCCCTTGTGGTCATGGATTGATTTTCCCACCATTACTAATACGTCGATGCCGTCGTCAAGGAGCAGCCGCTCTATCTGCCGCGAACGTCTTTTCTGTATCGCTTGTGAGGGGATGGAACGCATGGTGAGCACATGCTGCATGTCTTCGGCTATGAGTTCTTGGGCAAATCGGGTTGCATATACATAAACCTCGTATCTTCCTAAGGAAGAAAGGTGGCGGGCAATATCAATCGTTACCCTCTCTGCTCCTCCGGCTGGGAACGTGTTATGTATAAATGCTATTCTCGTCATACCTGTTGATTGTGCAGACTGATGGATTGCTATGACAAAGGTAGTGCAAAAATCTGATAGAGCGAAGGACCGACAACGATTATTTACTTGGCCGAAAGAATTAGAGAATGGCAAAACTATAATTCCCTAATCTGGGACTATTGATTTTTCAAGAATCTGTTCCTCCTTTATTATATATAGGTGTAATTGGTGATGGGGCGTCATAACGGTCAAATAACTCAATCCAACAAATCTTCTTGATTAAAAACTTTGAAGGCCTCTATAATATGCTGAAAAAATAATTGTTTGTAATGTTGAGTTTGCAATTTTGTCAATATGTATGTTTTCTATGAAATCATCCTAGTAGTGTAAATCAGACACTTATCAAAAAGGTTTGATTTTTCTTCAAAAAAACTTCGAATAATGTTTGGTCAGTTTGCAGAAAGTATCTACCTTTGCATCCGCAATCGAGAGGGACACCCCTTGAGATGGTATAAAGAAAGAGTTCTTTGAAAATATTTTCCATACAGACAAGTAGTACAAGAAGCTAGATTGTGATGT
>JBGVOS010000140.1:0-10551 GCA_045126595.1 Bacteroidaceae bacterium
TACAGCACCGAGAAACTAGTGCAATCCTTTGCCGCACAGACCGTACCCATCTATTGGGGTGACCCTACCATAACCGCAACCTTTAACGAGGAGGCTTTTATCAATTGCAACAACTATACCTCATGGGACGAGGTTTTGAAGGCTGTCAAGCATGTCGATGCCGACGATGACCTGTATGCCCGTATGTTGGCCACGCGGGCACTCAAGTATCCCGAAGAGGACAGCATCGAGGCCAAGCTGAAGCAATTGACTGATTTCTTGTGCCACATCTTCGACCAGGAACCAGAGAAGGCTTTCCGCTACAACCGTGTATATTGGGGGCGTCGCTACGTGAACCGCATACGTCAGCATGCCAAAGCCTATCGCAACAGTCCGCGCGGCATTGCTGAACGCCTCTACATGAAGTACTTCTGGAAACACCGCCGCAAAGGTATCCTTTGGAAGATTGACCGCTGGATAAAACGGCACGTATAAGTAAAGAGTTAATATAACATAAGAGCAGGCATCCAAGATGCCTGCTCTTATGTTGTGCCACGTCAGTCATGGACTCAGATTTTCTTACGCTTGCGTATTGTTCGATACAGCGCCATTCCTATCACAAGCAATATCGTCGTATACATGATGGCAATACACACCATAGCGATGGTATCGCCTTTCTTTGCACTATCGGGAGCAAATTCCATGCGTATGCTGTGTGTGCCGGCAGGAACATTTATTGCGCGCAGCATATAGTTTACACGATATATGTCGACAGGCTTGCCGTCGATTGTAGCTTTCCACCCATAGGGATAGTAGATTTCGGAGAATACGATGGTGCCGGGCTTGCTTGTCGAGTACTCGTAGTCAAGGTAGCGCGGCGTATACTTGGTGAGGCGCACCATTGCTTTTGGGTCGCGCTCGGGAGTGAAATCCTCCACGTAGCCAGCAAATTCCTTGTCGAGTACAGCTGTAGTGCTCAAGTCGAGATAGTTGAGCGCGTCGCTCTCCTCATTGGCATTCTCTGCCACGAGTAACGTATCCACAAACCACGCATTGCCCATGGCATAGGGATTGAGCTGCACTTGGGCCTGTCCACTCTTCTTGTCGGGAACGATGATGTACTTGGCATTGAGCATGCCGATGACGTTCCAATTCATCTTTGATATATGCTCATCGATAAGGTCTTGATAACGACGTAGCTTGGCTGCGCTATAGCCCCCGATTGACTTGAGGTAGTATGATGTGCGGGCATCGTTAAATGTGTTGGTGGTAAGGTTGAATACGCGGAAGTGCGGGTCCTTATCCTGCAATATCTGTTTCTCGTAGGGCAGCATCTGGAAAGCTGCCTTGTTGTTCTTCTTCGTCACAAAATGGCTGTCGTTGAGGTAGCGCTTGTTGACGGGCCACATGTCGGCGATGACCAATACTCCGAGTATAGCCACCATGTAGCCCCACTTGATCCACTCCTTGGTAAATGCCCAGAGCGTAGCAGCAGCCAGCACAATGAAGAGGAACGAACGCCATGCGTCGCTCTTCATCAGTGCAGCACGTTCGTCCAATATACCTTGGTAGACGAAGTCGGGCAGTTGTGAAGCGATGCCTGCATCTACAGGTGCGGTAAAGTCGAACATTGCACCACCGAAAAGGGCGATGAACAGACACAATCCTGCAGTAATACCTGCCGCTATATAGATACTCCTGATGGCCTTCTCACGGGTGAGCATGCCATCCATCAATACCTTTACGGCCATGAATCCGAGCAATGGCATAGCCACCTCGGCCACGATGAGTATGGACGACACGGCACGGAACTTGTTGTACATGGGGAAATATTTGAAAAAGAACTCCGTGAGCGGCATGAAATTGTGTCCCCATGCCAAGAATACCGAGAAGAGTGTAGCGGCCAATATGGCCCACTTGTACGGTCCCTTCACAATCAGCAGGCCCAACACGAAGAGGAAGCATACGATGGCACCCATATACACATTGCCTGCTGTAAAAGGTTGGTTACCCCAATAGAGCGGTACATTGGCACAGAACTGCGCTGCCGACTGGCGGGGCACTCCATGCTGTACCAATGATTTATAGAGTTCCGAGTCTGTGCCCACATCATAGGTCGATGCACCACCCATGACACCAGGGATGATGAACGACAGCGACTCGTCTATTCCATAGCTCCATTGGGTAGCATAGTCAAGGTCCAGTCCTTTGGTCTTATTCTCGGTATCCGAGCTCTTCTTCAGGTCTGAGTGACCTCCACGCATCGTCTGCTCAGCATACTCCTGATTGACGAATATGGTAGAGCTGCCTGTACCCAAACCTATCCCCAGCGAACCAAAGAAAAGAAGTGAACCTATGGCAAGGTCTTTGTACCGCTTTTCCTTGATATGGATATACAGCTCGGCAAAGAAGAATAGTCCTATCATCATGAACAGATAGTATGACATCTGTGGGTGATTGCCAAATCCGATAGCCGTAAACAGCATCGTAAGCGCAGCGCCCAAACCGTATCGCTTGCGGAAGATGAGGTAGAACCCTGCAACCACAACCGAGATAAGGGCTATAGACGATGTCTTCGAGTTATGTCCTGCCTGTACGATGATGAAGAAGTATGAAGAGAATCCCGTAGCCAATGCCCCCACGATGCTCAACCATTTGTTAATGCTGAACGCACGCATCAGGATGTAGAAGCATACGAAGAAGATGATGAACACCCATGGAGTGCTCCAGTGTCCCTTGAGCATAATCTTACGGAAGGGTTTAAGCCAGTCGTTGGCCTTATAATGACCGCCACCAATCTGATAGTTGGGCATACCGCTGAACATCGAGCCCGTCCAGAAGGTGTGGTCACCCGTATTCTTGGTATATTCTGTAGACTCGTGTACAGCAGCTGTAGCACTGGTGCCATCCCCCGTTTGGATAACCTTACCCTCCAATGCTGGTGCACAATAGATGCATGCCACAGCTACGAACAACACCAATGCTACCACGTACGCACCATATTTTTGCAAGAAGTTCTCTGTCTTCATATCCTATTTTTTTCTTCCTAATTATTTATTAGTGTACAAAAGTACCTATTTTTATTGATTTGAAGTGAATCTTTCCGCTGAATTTGTTTTTGCTATTTCCTCAGCAATGCTCTCACCCTCTCCTCATCCCTTCTCAACTGGCCAGTCAGCTCCTCCACGTTAGCAAACGTACGTTCGTCGCGCAGACGGTGAGCAAACTCCACGGTGATGGTCTTGCCGTAGAGCGAACCTTCAAAGTCCAGGATGTGCACCTCAATGCTGCGCTCCTGTCCGTTATTAAGAGTAGGCCTGTAGCCGATGTTGAGCATGCCGATGAGTTTGAATTCTGAATTCTGAATTCTGAGCTCTGAATTATCTTCCCCATCGACCTTGTTCTTGTTATCGTTCTTGTCATCGTTATCGTCATCGTTAACGTTGACATATACCGCATACACCCCATCGGCTGGAATCTGCTTGTCGGCATCAAGAGGTTGTATGTTGGCTGTGGGGAACCCCATCTTGCGTCCCTCCTTGTATCCGTCTACCACCTTGCCCCGTAGCATATACCGGTAGCCCAGCAAGTGATTGGTCTCTTCTATACATCCCTCGGTGAGCAGGTGGCGTATGCGGGTCGAACTTATGGGTTCACCCTTGTCTGTGCATGCCTCACCACGCACCACCTCGATGCCTATCTCCTGTCCGTAGCGTACATAATCGTCGAACCCCTCGGCACGCCCGTGTCCGAAACGGTGGTCGTAACCGATGACCAATACCGCCACATGCAGCTCGTCGCTCAGCACCTGCTGCATGAAGTCGCGTGCCGACATGGCAGCCATCTGTGAGGTGAAGTCGAGCACCGCCACCTCATCCATCCCCGCCTGGCGGAGCAGGGCAGTACGCTCCTCTGTAGTGTTCAGCACCGGCACCTCACCACACCTCAGTACCCTCTTGGGTGAGGCGGCAAAGGTGACAGCTACAGCCCTCATGCCACGCACGTCAGCGATGCTGCGCACTTGGGCGAGCAGGCTGCGGTGACCGCGGTGTACGCCATCAAAGGAACCTATGGTAGCTACGCTTCTCAATTCTCAATTCTCAATCCTCAATTTTCAATTCTGAACGCCAGTCCGTATTCGCTACCGGACAGTAGGTATGGAATCCCAAGGCCTCGGCCGACTTGCAGCTCACCTCCAGGTCGTCCACAAACAATGTCTCTTCAGGTTCGATCCCTGCCAATTGTGCCACTTTTAGAAAGGCCTCGGCCGACGGTTTCAGCACATGTATCTCGTGCGAGAGGAATATCCGGTCAAAATAGTCCTCGGCCCTGTGTCCGTGGTAGTCGAAGCGCTTGCGCCCTTCCTCCCAATGCACGGCATTCGTGTTGCTCAGCAGGAACAGGCGGTAGCGTTGCTTCAGCTCCAGCAGCAAGTCGAGCTTGTAAGTAGGGATATCGAGCAGCAGCGCGTTCCATGCCCCGTCAATCTCGGCATCGGTCAGCGTGGGAGAGTAGATACGGCGCACCGTGTCGTGAAACTCGTCCACCGTCATCAACCCCTTCTCAAAGTCCATCAGGTCGGCACGCTGTCCATAGGGGTTGGTCAGCTCGTCGCTCACCTCCACCCCCAACTTGCGAAATGCCTCGGTGCAGCGCGTCTTGTCGAGGTGGATGAGTACGCCACCCCAGTCGAAGATGATATTCTTGATCATTGTATCCGTTCGTTTATTTATAGTTGCAAAAGTACGATAAAAAACAGACAAAATAAATGTTTTTCCTTGAAATGCTTGTAAATTTCAAACAATCCCCTTAACTTTGCATCGTCAATGATTACTTATAGTGACATTGTGTCGGGCTTTTAGCTCAGTTGGTTAGAGCAACAGACTCATAATCTGGAGGTCCTAGGTTCAAGCCCTAGATGGCCCACGACAAAGAAGTTAAAGACTTATATTGGGTTTTTAACTTCTTTTTTTTACAAATATAAAGAGCGCAAATTTGCGCTCTTTATCTGTTTATGTCTTTATCGCCACAAGTCACCCCATGAGCCACGGCGTTCATTGGCATCGGCTTCTCCTCCGCTCATGGAGCCCCCAGGCGTAGTACCTTCAAGGCCACTATCGCCAGAGGATGAAAGGCCTAACATCATTACCTCGGTTCCCAATTCCATTACATTCATCTCGGGTTTTGTATATTCCTTTTTCATATATGTTGATTGTTTCTATCGTTAGTTAACATCTTACTTTATCACAACTTTTATTACGCTACCATCACTCATTTGCAGGATGTTTACACCATCCTGCATGTCGTCAATGCGTACACCGCCAAGGGTATAGATACCCACCACAGTAACGTTCCCGATTTCCCTATCAATACCAGTAGCATCCTCCTCACCATCGATGCGATAGTTCAATGCGCGTGCATCAATCTTAGTGGTAAAGTAAGCGCGGAATGCCTTGATGGTGTTCGTGTTGTCAGCTGCCTGATAGAAGACGTTATTGCTGATGAAGAATGCTCCTGCGGGAATCTTTCCAGCCTCGTATACACCTACGAACTCTACGTCATTGGTTGAGGGGTTATTCAATTCGGTGCTTACCAGTACGTTCTCAGCTGTAGGAAGACTGCTTACATCACTTCCTACACGTACCATATAAGCTACGCCTGCCTCGATGCTTGTGGCATCGCCGAACTGCAAAGTGATATTGTCGCCGTTCATCTCGCTGCCTATGAGTGCCTTTACCTCCCAACCCTCGGGGATAGTCATGTCGAAGGGCACTACGAAGGTGTTCCATTTGTCGGCTTTGATAGAGCGGGTAACATCAACTTTGGTATACCAGTCATCAATAGTATCAGCATTCCCAGTTTCGGTCAGTGTAAGGTCATGCCCCAGGTAGGTGAGGCGGAAGTTATCGCACTTGAACCAGCAGCCACCCTCTGCGTTGAACTCACCGTTGCGGAGACCTACGGCACCGATGGTAACATCCTGTTTACCGGTAACGTCAAACTCTATGGTAGAGGTCTTGAAGTTGGCGTTGCTCTCGGGAGAGACTGCAGCGGTGACTGTCTGGCCACCTACAGTTACGTATGCAGTAACCTGGTTGCCGCCATCAGAAGTCACATCGGCAGTCAGGCGATAGCGACCATTGGGTAGACCAATCAGGGTCTGGTGTACGGGGGCGTTCACACCCGAGTTAGTGGCATCAGCATGGTCGTTCCAAGTATTCACGATATAATAGCCCTCACCGTTGGCAGGAGCATTTTCGTGTGTAGCATAGCGAACATTAGTATCCCAACCATAAACGGTAGTCCATCCTGTCCAGTCACCCGTCTCAAAACTGGGGTTAGTAATGAGCCAAGTCATGTCAGTTTCGGCATAAGGCTGAGTGCCAATAGCGGTTTTTAAAGCATTGTAGATAGCGGTTTCCTCGGTCTTTCCATCTCCTGATATAGTAGCGTTCTCATACTTAGCCACCGCTTTTTCGAACTGCGCTTTCGAAGTGGGGTTCAAGCTCGCAGCCTTGGCCTTGGCATCGGCAAGCGCAATCTTCACGCGACCTTCGCCAACGCTGCCCTTGTATGCGAGGCGGAAGTGGTCGACCTTATAGAAGATACCCTGCTTGTAGTAGAAGTCGTTGTCCTTATTTCCACCGACAGCACCAATCTGAGCCGAGCCATTCTCAACGAGGAAGTCCAATGAGAGGTTTACAAAAGTGCCAGCACCATTGGGAGAGAATGTTCCTACATATCGATTGTTACCTACGATATACACCTTTCTATCTGCCGATGAAGTCACCATAGCCTGCAAGGTGTAGTAACCGTTGCGGAGGCCCTTGATGTCCTGGCAGATGATACCACAATCATAGTTGCCATCAGCCCATGAGTTGAAGAGGTATTTGCCATCCATACCTACAGCATTGAGGTCATTGGCCACTCGGGTATCATTACCATTCTTGAACACTGTCCAACCCGTGAGGTCACCAGTCTCGAAACTGGGGTTCTCAATTACGACAGACACATCGCCATCGGCTCCCAAATTGTCATATGCGTGCTCCACGATGTAAGCTCTATGGGCAGCATAGGCATTGGCATAGGCTTTATCCACCATGGTGCAGAGTGCATCTGCAGCTTCCTTGGTTGTGATTTGATTATTGTTATAGCGAGAAGTCACAGCAGTGATATCATAGGCTGCCTGACCTGCAGCATTAAGCTTAATCACCTTTGTATAAGTTTCGTTTACCTTTATGCGAACCTGGTCTTTGTACTCCTTGTAGGGGTCAACAGCTTCCGCACTGGTTCCATAATACAAGAGTCTGAAGTTGTCCACACAAATCCATCCCGAAGACGAAGATTTAGGCTTTGTAACCTGCAGAGTGATAGAAGAAGAACTGCTTAATGTAGTTTGCTTGTTTGTTCTGTATGTGTTGTTCGTTACTCTGAAATATTGTTCAGCGCCACCGAGATCACCAATGGTTACATTCTTGTTCTGCTTAACGGATATCGATGTATTACCGAACTTTACGGCTGCTGAGAGTGTTTCATCATCCGAACTTTTTTGAGAGCGGTAAAATCCAGTGAAAGAGATGTCATATATACCATTGGGCAATGTGCCAAGGCTCTGACTCATTGTAGCTGCTGCTGCCTGGTTTGCATAGGCATAAGCGCTATAAGCAAGTGCATCCCATCCCCAGTTGTGGCCACTTGCCTTGAATGGACCACTTGACTGATTAAAACCTGTCCATCCTTCAGCAGTCCAGCCGTCCTCAAACTCAATCACGTCAAAGTCTGCCGACTTCAACAACGCAGTAAAGTTAAACGGATAATCAGCATTAGCCTTGTTCATCTCTGTACGGATACGAGTATCTGTGAGGAAAATCCACTTCTGGTTCTCATCATTTGCATTGCCAGCTAAGTTACGAACAGGGTGATGCGCTTCCTCTGTTGTAGCGGTCAAGTAGGTTCCACCCGTGTTTTTCAATCTATACTGATAGGCTGTACCACTTACTTGTTCTAGATACCACTCTCCCGACTGGTCAGCATATGCATCACCACCAGTACCAAGAGAACAACCTCTATATGTACTCAACACCCAAGTGGATCCTCCATTTGATGTCGTAGGAGTAATCTTAAGCGCAGCATTACCTGCAACTGCCTGGGTGTAATAAGCACCACCAGTTCTGATACATTCTCCAGTGCCCACGTTCATCAAGTAATAGGTCGTTCCACTAACGACCTTCTCGCCCTCCCATGTGGGTTTTGTAAAAGTAGCGGCAGCCTCTTCGAGGGTCCAATTATCTTCTTTCTCAGTAGCAGTGGGAGCCTTACCATTAGGGTCGGTCAAGGTAAAGTTTACCACTACAGGCTTGTGGTCGCTGACTGTAACACTTGCGTCGTGCAAGTAGGTATTTGCCTTCAAGGTAAGGTTGCTCTCGGTTGTGTTGATATAGAACACCTTATCTACCACCTCACCTTTTTGCATTCCATAAGCATCGGTCATCAATGCACCTGCGCCATGTTCAGGATATGTGCCACCCCACATGAGTTCTACCCAAGCGTCCTTGATGGTGAAACGGCTATCGGCATTGATAACGTCAATAAAGTTTTTCTTCAGTTGGTCACGAGTGTAACGGCAGTTGGTGTCACCGAGAATAATTACAGGACGATTATTGTGGTTTTTCTTGATATAGGTAGCGAGTTCACCGAGCTGATGATCACGAACGGCATTATCTTTTTCGCCATCTTCAGCTTCCATATGGAGAACATACACATCAACTACCACGCCCGTGGCCAATGTTACGTTGTATACACGAAAACCTTTTGTTATCAAACCATCTGCACCTTGATCGGTAGTTCCATTAAATCCTTCCCAAGCGACACGTGTGCCTCCACTGAAAGAAAAGCGGTTGGCACATGCAAAACCAAGACCATCAGTCTCAGCACGGCTTAAAATAGCATTTGCTGTAATCTCACCTCCATGTTTACCGAAGGCATAGTATTTTTTTGCAGGATCACCTACAAGATAAGAGTGGAAGTTAAAGTCCTCCGAAAATCCTACGATGTCCCAACCAGAGTTGGCAAGGATACCGCAGAGTTCAGTTGCACCAGCCTCCTCTTTACCATCAGGATTGATTTCTACAAAAGAAATCTTTTTAGGCAATCCATCCACATTCAACGCCGTAGCATTGAATGTATAGCTGCGTTGTGCATACGCACCGAGCATAGCGCTACACAGCGCGATGCATGTAAGTAAAATACGTTTTTTCATTTATAAAAAAAGTTTGGTTGTTTAAATTCGTTTGTGCTACGAACCAATTCAAGTGTAAAGGTACGGAATAATTGTGATTAATACACCCAAAACCATCTCATTTTTTGCCATTTACATGTTGTACAGTCCGTTTTTGGAACAAAAGTGAGCATATAGGGGCGCACAAACTCCTCTTTTTGTCTTGCTTTAGAAAACGGACAAAGGCTTTAGAAAAATCGCAGAAAGGTTTTTCCAAAAACGGACAAAGAGATCTTTCCCATTGCAGGCTCCGATTTTCTTGTACAATCTCGAAGCACAGGAGCAATCCTCAGCGGCGTTGCAGAATCTTAGCGCATGGGGGCACATCTTCGGTGACCCAAACGTTGCCGCCGATAACGGCATCGTGGCCTATGGTGATGCGGCCGAGGATGGTGCTGTTGCTATATACGATGACGTTGTCTTCGAGAATGGGGTGGCGGTCGATGCCCTTGATGGGGTTGCCCTGTGCATCTAAGGGGAAGCTCTTGGCACCGAGGGTGACGCCCTGATAGAGCTTTACGTGGTTGCCCAGGATGCTGGTGGCACCGATGACGACACCCGTACCGTGGTCAATGGTGAAGTGACTACCGATGGTGGCGGCGGGGTGTATGTCGATACCGGTCTCGCTATGGGCCATCTCGGTGATAATGCGCGGAATGAGGGGTACGCCCAGCAGATGCAGTTCGTGGGCCACGCGGTAATTACTGATGGCACGTATGGCAGGATAGCAGCTGATGACCTCACCATAGCTTGTTGCGGCAGGGTCGCCCTCGTAGGCTGCAACCACATCGGCGGCAAGCAGGCGGCGCAGATGGGGGAGGCGACCGATGAACTCGGCGGCGATGCGTTCGGCCTCGCCACGGGTACATTCGCTCTTCTCGGCAAAGCAGAGGCCGGCCTTGACCTGTTCTACAAGTTTATAGTAAAGACTCTCCACATTGACGCCCGTGTGGTAGGCAAGGGTGTGGTTGCTGATGCCGGAATGGCCGAAGTAGCCGGGGAAGAGGATAGCGCGGCAGAGGTCGACAATCTCGGTGAGCACACTGAGCGAGGGCAGGGGATGCCCGTCGGCATGATGGTAGAGGAGGGCGTCAGTGGCGTCGGGAGCGGTGAGCTCGCGGACGACTTGGGTGAGTCGGTCGTTCATGCTTAGAATCCTATCCATTGTTCGGGGTTTAGACTTTGCGTGTCCTTGCGCAACTGGAACTGCATGGTATAGTTGCCTGAAGCATCGGGACGTATGAGTCCCAACTGCTCGTTGATTTTTACTTTGTCACCTTTCTTCACCTTGAGGG
>JBGVOS010000141.1:0-2937 GCA_045126595.1 Bacteroidaceae bacterium
GCGGGAGGTACAACGCATGTCATTGCAACCCTACTCGCGGGAGCAGAAACTGATGCAGATTCGTTCGCTACGGGAATCTCAGACTTCAAAAGAATGTGCCAACGCGGAGAGACGCAAGCTCTAAGAATAGAACAATGGGCCAAGGCCGTAGGCGTATGGATTGATGACATCGATGGTTCGCTCACTCATGTATTGGGGGAGCAGATTGCCGAGGGAGGCGAAGCGGTAGTGTATGACCATGGGGCTACGCTGATAAAGTCTATCGGACTGGACTACTTTGTGGAACCCGCGTTTGCCCTCGACCGTATATCGCTGCACAATGCTTATTTCCCCGAAACGGCACTCACCGTATTGGGATTTGGTCGTAATGAAGAGGGGGACTTCAAGATTATCGTGGAGCAACCCTTCATCAAAGGTCACCGAATGAGTGACGAGGATATTGCCACATATATGCAACGCATGGGGTTCGAACTACGCAACCCTCGCAACTGGACCTATGCAACACCAGAAATCTACCTGAGCGACATGCACGACGAGAATGTCATCTGCTCAGAGAGCGGAAACGTGTTTGTCATCGATTGCGACATACGCATCAACACACCCGAACTTAACAATGGTGGCTCGCGCTCATTGACCACGGAGGTGGAGTTCCGATAAATCTATAGTAAACTTTCTCATTACATTCACTCGTTGAAACTTGCTTTTTCTCTCGGCTTGTGCGTCAGTTGCACTAATTTTAATCTGCTTCGCAGCTTGAAATTAGGCTACGCCTCGGAAAAATGCAAGTAAACTTAACTTTGTTGAGTTTCTGCCTCGCTCAGTAATGAAGAAAGTAATACTTTCTCATTACATTCACTCGTTGAAACTTGCTTTTTATCTCGGCTTGCACTAATTTTGTAACGAAAGGAACAAACTAATATCATCATGAAAAAAATTTTTCTCTCCCTCCTCTTGGGTACACCGCTGCTCTTGAGTGCTGAGAACCTCAGCGTGAACAGCCCCGACGGCAATCTCAAGGTGACCCTATCGGACAATGACGGTAAGCTATCCTACACCGTCAACTACAAGGAACACAGCATCATCGAATCATCGCCCTTGGGCCTCATCACCAATATAGGCGACTACACCAAGGATGCCAAGCTGGTAGCACAAGAGACGAGTGTCATTGACGAGCAGTACACGCTGAACCGCTCCAAGGTGAGCAACGTCCACTACGTGGCCAATCAGCTGGTAGCGACTTATGAATATCCCGGCAAGCACTTGATGCAGGTGGTGTTCAACGTGAGCAACAACGACATCGCTTTCAAGTATGCGCTGAAGCCCTTTGGCGAGACACGCTGCGCGGTGGTGCAGAGCGAGGCCACGGGCTTCGACTTCCCCGAGGGGACGACCACGTTCCTCACTCCGCAGTCCGACCCCATGGTGGGTTGGCAGCGCACTAAGCCGAGCTACGAAGAGGAATACGTAGCCGATGAGCCCATGGGCACGCCCTCGAAGTATGGCCGCGGATATACCTTCCCCGGACTCTTCCACATCGGCAACTGCTGGGCACTCGTGTCGGAGACGGGCGTGACGGGCGACTACTGCGGCTCGCGCCTGAGCGAAGGCACCAAAGATGGCCTCTACACCATCGCCTACCCCATGGAGGGCGAGAACAATGGCTTTGGCAGCACAGGCGCACAGATTGCCTTGCCCAGCGCTACACCTTGGCGCACCATCACCGTGGGCGATAACCTCAAGCCCATCGTGGAGACCACCATCCCCTTCGACGTGGTGAAGCCGCTCTACGAGCCTTCGACCGACTATAAGTTTGGCCGCGGAACATGGCACTGGATGATTTGGGACGACGCTTCGTGCAACGTTGACGACGTGAAGAAGTTTATCGACCTAGCCTCAACCATGGGTTGGGAGTACACCCTCATCGATGGTCTTTGGGACAAGCAGATTGGCTATGAGAAGGTGGAGGAACTCATCCGCTACGCCAAGGACAAGGGCGTGGAGCCTTTCCTATGGTACAACTCCAATGGTGCGTGGAACGACGCGCCTCAAGGCCCTCATCACCGTATGGCCAACCCCATCGCCCGCAAGAAGGAGATGAAGTGGATGCAGAAGATGGGCGTCAAGGGTATCAAGGTGGACTTCTGGGCTGGCGACAAGCAGGAGACCATGCGCCTCTACGAGCAGGTGCTCTCCGATGCCAACGACTATGGTATCATGTGTGACTTCCACGGCTGCACCCTGCCTCGTGGCTGGGAGCGCATGTACCCCAACTATGTTGGTAGCGAAGCCGTGCTCGCCTCGGAGAACCTCAAGTTCAACCAATACTGGGACGACAACGAGGCCTACAACGCATCGCTCCACCCCTTCATCCGCAATGCGGTAGGCTGCATGGAGTTTGGCGGAACTATCCTCAACAAGCGCCTCAACCGCACCAATGATGGTGGCACCACACGCCGCACAGGCGATGCCTTCCAGCTCGCCACGGCTGTGCTCTTCCAGAATCCCGTACAGATGTTTGGCCTCACCCCCAATAACCTCAAAGATGCTCCTGCCGAGGCGATGGACTTCATGCGCGCTATTCCCACCACTTGGGACGAGACACGCTACATCGACGGTTATCCTGGCAAGTATGTCATCCTTGCCCGCCGCCACGGTAGTGTGTGGTATGTAGCTGCCATCAACAACACGGGTGCCGACCTCAAGACTGAGGTGGACCTCTCATTCTTTGGTAGCTCAATCGCCAAGCTCTACGCGGATGGCAAGGAGCTCGCGTTCAGCACCAAGGAACTCCAATTCAAGAAGAACAAGAAGGTGAAACTCACCATTCCTCACAATGGAGGTTGTGTCATCGTAGAGGGCAAGGAGTGGAGCGGCAACCCCATCCTCCCCGGCTTCCACGCCGATCCCGAGGTGCTGTACTCTGAAAAGACTGGTCGC
>JBGVOS010000142.1:0-22151 GCA_045126595.1 Bacteroidaceae bacterium
TAGGTGTAGGTTATCGTGTATCTAACACTGGTAACGTAATGGAACTCGCTTTGGGTTTCACACACCCCATCTTCATGGTATTGCCCTCTGAGATCAAGGTTGAGACCAAGACCGAGAGAAATAAGAACCCGCTGATTACATTGGAGTCTTGTGACAAGCAGTTGCTTGGTGCTGTATGCGCTAAGATTCGCTCTTTCCGCAAGCCTGAGCCGTATAAGGGTAAGGGTGTTAAGTTTGTTGGTGAGGTTATCCGTAGAAAGTCGGGTAAGTCAGCCGGCGCTAAGTAATTAACTCTTTAACAGAAGTACGATTATGATTACAAAACAAGAAAGACGAATCAAGATTAAATATAGAGTACGTAATAAGATTTCTGGTACTCTGGAGCGTCCCCGTATGACTGTATTCCGCAGCAACAAGCAGATCTACGTTCAGATCATCGAGGACTTGAATGGCCGCACATTGGCTGCTGCCTCTTCACTCGGCATGGAGAAGATGCCTAAGAAGGAACAGGCTGCTAAGGTAGGTGAGCTCATCGCTCAGAAGGCACAAGAGGCAGGTATCACAACTGTTGTATTTGACCGTAACGGATACCTCTATCACGGAAGAGTAAAGGAAGTGGCTGATGCCGCACGTAAAGGTGGACTTAAATTTTAATCATCATGGCAGTAAATAGAGTTAAGATAACTAACGACATCGAGTTGAAAGATAGACTCGTTGCTATCAACCGTGTTACTAAGGTAACAAAAGGTGGACGCACTTTCACATTCGCTGCAATCGTTGTAGTAGGTAATGAGAATGGTGTTATCGGTTGGGGCCTTGGTAAGGCCGGTGAGGTAACTGCTGCTATTGCCAAGGGTGTAGAAGCTGCAAAGAAGAACCTCGTACGTGTTCCTGTATTGAAGGGTACTATCCCCCATGAGGTAGAGGTACGCTTCGGTGGTGCTCAGGTGTTCTTGAAGCCCGCTTCTCACGGTACTGGAGTTGTAGCCGGTGGTGCTATGCGTGCCGTACTTGAGAGTGTTGGTATCACTGACGTTTTGGCTAAGTCTAAGGGCTCTTCTAACCCCCACAACCTCGTAAAGGCTACTATTATGGCGTTGGAGGAGTTGCGTGATGCTAGAACCGTAGCTCAGGACAGAGGTATCAGTGTTGAACGTGTATTTAAAGGATAAGGAGAAACAGAAATGGCAACTATTAAAGTAAAGCAAGTAAAAAGTAGAATCGGTGCTCCGAAGGATCAGAAGAGAACTCTCGATGCTCTCGGCCTGCGCAAGATGAACAAGGTAGTTGAGCATGAAGCTACTCCCTCTATTTTAGGTATGATCAACAAGGTTAAGCACCTCGTTGCAGTAGTTGAGTAATTCTAATAAAATAAAAGATTACAATTATGAAATTAAATAACTTAAAACCTGCTGAAGGCTCAACAAAGACAAGAAAGAGAATTGGTCGTGGTCCCGGTTCTGGCTTGGGTGGTACTTCTACCCGTGGACACAAGGGTGCCAAGTCACGTTCTGGTTATTCTAAGAAGATTGGCTTCGAGGGTGGTCAGATGCCTTTGCAGCGTCGCGTTCCCAAGTTCGGTTTCAAGAACATCAACCGTGTTGAGTACAAGGCTATCAACGTAGGTGTTGTACAGGCTTTGGCTGATGCGAAGAACTTGACAAAGGTAACCGTTGCTGACCTTATCGCAGCAGGCTTTGTTTCTTCAAAGCATTTGGTAAAGATTCTTGGTAACGGCGAGATCACATCTCAGCTTACTGTAGAGGCTCATGCATTCTCTCAGAGTGCAGTTGCTGCTATCGAAGCTAAGGGTGGTAGTGCTGTAAAACTCTAATCAATTACTATGAATCCTTTATTCGCAGTATTAATCGCAATAGGTATTGTCGCTGCCTTCGGTGTATGGAAGCGCAATACCGTTGCGAATATATGGAAGATTGAAGACCTTAAGGCGAAGATTGGTGTGACAATTCTTTTTGTTGCTATCTATCGTCTCGGTACTCAAATCGTTCTGCCTGGCATTGACCCTGCTCTCTTGGTGCAGTTGCGTGCGCAGACGGGTACTGGTCTTCTCTCTCTGCTTGATATGTTCTCCGGTGGTGCATTCTCCAATGCTTCAGTATTTGCATTGGGTGTGATGCCCTACATCTCTGCCTCTATCGTAGTGCAGCTCTTGGGTATGGTTATCCCTTACTTCCAGAAGATGCAGCGTGAGGGTGAGAGTGGCCGTAGAAAGATGAACCAGATTACTCGCTATCTTACGATTGCGATTCTGATGGTTCAGGGTCCTGCATACTTGCTCAACTTGCGTGCCCAGGCTGGTGTTGCTATCAACCCTGCAGTTAGTTGGCTCGGTTTCATGATTACCTCTACTATCATCCTTGCTGCTGGTAGCATGTTCATCCTTTGGTTGGGTGAGCGTATCACGGACAAGGGTCTTGGTAATGGTGTATCATTGATCATCTTAGTAGGTATCATCGCCCGTCTCCCCGAGGCTTTCATTCAGGAGTTCACTTCTCGTATGGCTTCTCCCGGTGCCGGTGGTTTGGTGATGTTCCTCATCGAGCTTGTTGCGCTGATGGCTATCATCTGTGGTGCAATCATGCTTGTTCAGGGTGTTCGCAAGATTCCCGTACAGTATGCTAAGCAGATCGTTAGCGGTAAGCAGTATGGTGGTGCACGTCAGTACATTCCTTTGAAGGTAAATGCTGCTAACGTGATGCCCATCATCTTTGCGCAGGCCATCATGTTCATTCCTTTGACATTCATCAACTATGCCGCTCTTGAGAGCTCTCCCGAGTGGGTTCGTCTGTTGATTAACATGAACAGCTGGTTGTATAACCTCGTATTTGCTATCTTGATTATCGCGTTCACTCTGTTCTATACAGCGATTACCGTTAATCCCACACAGATGGCTGAGGATATCAAGCGCAACAATGGCTTCATCCCTGGTGTAAAGCCCGGTAAGGCTACTGCTGACTATATTGATGTGATTATGTCTCGTATCACATGGCCGGGTGCTCTTTTCTTGGCTATTGTGGCTATTCTTCCTGCTTTTGCATCGATGTTCGGTGTTAAGGCCGAGTTTGCACAGTTCTTCGGTGGTACATCACTCCTTATCTTGGTGGGTGTAGTGCTTGATACTCTGCAGCAGATTGAGAGCCACTTGCTGATGAGACATTATGATGGTTTGTTGTCGACCGGCCGTATCAAGGGCCGTTCAGGTGCTGCATATTAAGAATTATTATCAATGATATTTCTTAAGACACAGGATGAGATAGAATTACTTCGCCAGAGTAATCTCCTTGTAGGGAGAACTTTGGCGGAGATTGCCAAAATAATCAAGCCCGGTGTGACTACTCGCCAGCTCGACAAAGTGGCCGAGGAGTTCATTCGCGACAATGGGGCAATACCTACCTTTAAGGGCTTCCCCCATTTCGAAGAGGGCTATCCCGCTTTCCCCGGTACTTTGTGTACCTCGGTAAACGACATGGTTGTTCATGGCATACCCAACGATATCGAACTGAAGGATGGTGACGTCGTTTCGGTTGATTGTGGAACCTATATGAATGGTTTTTGCGGTGATTCTGCTTATACCTTTTGTGTAGGTGAGGTTTCGGAAGAGGTGAAAGAACTTCTTCGTGTGACTAAGGAAGCGCTCTATTTAGGTATTGAAAATGCCGTTCACGGCAAGCGTCTTGGCGATATAGGCTACGCTGTACAGAAACATTGTGAGTCTCATGGCTACGGTGTTGTGCGCGAGTTTGTAGGTCATGGTATCGGTCGTGAGATGCATGAGGATCCTCAGGTTCCCAACTATGGAAGTCGTGGCCGTGGCACACTCCTCAAGAAAGGTATGTGCTTGGCTATTGAGCCGATGATTACCCAGGGTTCTCGCAAACTGAAATGGCATAACGACGGTTGGGGCGTCTCTACTATCGATGGCAAGTGTGCTGCCCACTTTGAACACACGGTTGCCGTAGGTATGGGTAAAGCAGACATTCTGTCTTCATTCGAGTTTGTAGAAGAAGTATTACGAAATAAAGAAAACTAATATGGCAAAACAAACAGCTATTGAACAAGATGGTACCATTGTAGAGGCATTGTCCAATGCAATGTTCCGCGTTGAGTTGGAAAACGGGCATGAGATTACCGCTCACATCTCAGGAAAGATGCGTATGCACTACATCAAGATCCTTCCTGGCGACAGAGTGAAGGTTGAAATGTCGCCGTATGACCTTACAAAAGGTAGAATCAGTTTCAGATATAAATAAAACAAAATACACTATGAAAGTAAGAGCATCATTGAAAAAACGTTCCGCAGATTGCAAAATTGTAAGACGTAACGGAGTTTTATACGTAATTAACAAGAAAAATCCTAAGGAAAAGCAACGTCAAGGATAAATTTTTAGTAATTTTGCAGAAAATTTAGAAAATATATGGCTATAAGAATTGCTGGAGTAGACATACCTCAGAACAAAAGAGGTGAAATTGCGCTGACCTATATCTATGGTATCGGTCGTAGCAGCGCTAACCAGATCTTGGAGAAGGCTGGTGTAGACAAAGATGTTAAGGTTAAGGACTGGACCGACGATATGGCTGCAGCTGTACGTGAGGTAATCGGTGCAGAGTTCAAGGTAGAGGGTGACCTCCGCTCTGAGGTTCAGTTGAACATCAAGCGTTTGATGGATATCGGTTGCTACCGTGGTGTTCGTCATCGTATTGGCTTGCCTGTTCGTGGCCAAAGCACAAAGAACAACGCCCGTACACGTAAGGGCCGCAAGAAAACTGTTGCTAACAAGAAGAAAGCCACAAAGTAAGAATTAAAAGTTGATATATAAACTATGGCAAAAAAATCAGTCGTAACAAAGAAAAGAAATGTGAAGGTTGATGCAATCGGACAGCTTCATGTTCATTCATCATTCAACAACATTATTGTTTCGCTTGCTAACAGTGAAGGCGAGGTTATCTCTTGGTCTTCGGCAGGTAAGATGGGATTCCGTGGTTCTAAGAAGAACACACCCTACGCAGCTCAGATGGCAGCAGAGGATTGCGCTAAGGTTGCTTATGACCTTGGTTTGAGAAAGGTGAAGGCCTATGTAAAGGGTCCTGGTAACGGACGTGAGTCTGCTATCCGCTCGGTACACGGAGCCGGTATTGAGGTTATGGAAATTATCGACGTTACACCGCTGCCCCACAACGGTTGTCGTCCTCCTAAGAGAAGAAAAGTATAATTATAGAATAACCTGTTCCCAACAATTATTCCGCATTGTCTTTTTGGATTGTATTCTTCCTATCTGCAATCGCGGCTGTAGGCAATGCTGAATAAACGTTGAGAATCCTAAATTGAACAAAGAAAATGGCAAGATATACTGGACCAAAAACAAAGATTGCCCGTAGATTTGGTGAGCCCATCTTCGGTGCAGACAAAATTTTAGCTAAGAGAAACTTCCCTCCCGGCCAGCACGGTAACAACAAGCGTCGTAAGACCTCTGAGTATGGTCAGATGTTGGCTGAGAAGCAGAAGGCTAAGTATACATACGGTGTATTGGAGCGTCAGTTCCGCAATCTCTTCGATGCAGCTGCTCGTAAGAACGGTATTACTGGTGTGCTTCTCCTTCAGGGTCTCGAGTCACGTCTCGACAACGTAGTATACCGTTTGGGTATTGCTCCCACTCGTGCTGCTGCCCGTCAGCTCGTTTCTCACAAGCACATCGTGCTCAATGGTAAGGTGGTTAACATTCCCTCTTGCGCTGTTAAGCCCGGTGATGTTGTAGGTGTTCGCGAGAAGTCTAAGTCACTTGAGGTAATTGAGAACTCATTGGCAGGTTTCAACCACAGCAAGTATCCTTGGATTGAGTGGGACGAGTCAGCTAAGGCTGGTAAGTTCATGCACGTTCCCGCTCGTGAGGATATCCCCGAGAACATCAAGGAACAACTGATTGTAGAATTGTACTCTAAAAACTAATAGATTACTCATGGCGATATTAGCATTTCAAAAGCCTGATAAAGTTATCATGTTGGAGGCCGACTCGAAGTTTGGTAAGTTCGAGTTCCGTCCCCTTGAGCCTGGTTTCGGTATTACCATCGGTAATGCCCTCCGTCGCATCCTCCTGTCTTCACTCGAAGGCTTCGCTATCAACACCGTTAAGATTGACGGCGTAGAGCACGAGTTTGCTACGGTTCCCGGTGTAAAGGAAGACGTTACCAACATCATCTTGAATCTGAAGCAAGTTCGATTCAAACAGATTGTAGAAGAAGTTGAAACGGAGAAGGTTACCATCACCGTTGAGAACGCCACAGAATTCAAGGCAGGTGACATCAGTAAGAGCCTGAGCGGATTTGAAGTGTTAAATCCTGAATTGGTAATTTGCCACTTAGATTCCAAGGCTACAATGCAGATAGAGCTCTCTATCAACAAGGGTCGTGGTTATGTACCCTCTGAAGAGAACCGCGTGTTCTGCACAGAGATCAACACCATCCCCGTTGACTCTATCTACACCCCGATACGTAATGTCAAGTACGCTATTGAGCAGTATCGTGTCGAGCAGAAGACCGACTACGACAAGCTCGTGCTTGAGATTGCTACCGATGGTTCCATCCACCCGAAAGATGCGCTCAAAGAGGCTGCCAAAATCCTCATTCATCACTTCATGCTCTTCTCTGATGAGAAGATTACCCTCGAGGACACCGCATTCGATGCCAACGAGGAGTTCGATGAGGAGGTACTCCACATGCGTCAGTTGCTCAAGACCAAGTTGACCGACATGAACCTCTCTGTTCGTGCCCTCAACTGCTTGAAGGCTGCCGAGGTAGAGACACTTGGTGAGCTCGTACAGTTCAACAAGACCGACCTCTTGAAGTTCCGCAATTTCGGTAAGAAATCGCTCACTGAGCTTGATGATTTGCTCGAGAGTCTGAATCTGTCGTTTGGAACTGATATTACAAAATACAAATTAGATAAAGAATAATTGAAATGAGACATAACAAGAAATTCAACCATCTGGGTCGTACTGCTTCTCATAGAAGCGCTATGTTGGCAAACATGGCTTGCTCTTTGATCAAGCACAAAAGAATCACTACGACTCTCGCAAAGGCCAAAGCACTGAAGAAGTACGTTGAGCCTCTGATCACCAAGTCTAAGAACGACACTACTAACTCACGTCGTGTAGTATTCAGCTACTTGCAGGACAAGTATGCAGTAACTGAGCTCTTCAAGGAAGTTGCAGTAAAGGTAGGCGACCGTCCCGGTGGCTACACCCGCATCATCAAGCTCGGTTCACGTATGAGCGACGCTGCTCCTATGGCATTCATCGAGTTGGTAGACTACAATGAGAACATGGCCAAGACTGCCAAGAAGGCTACACGTACTCGTCGTTCAAAGAAGAGCGCAGCAGCTGCTCCGGCTGTTGAAACTCCCGCTACCGAGGCTCCTGCAGCTGAGGAAGCGCAGGCAGAGTAATTACATTATAGCTATACCAGTGACAGGGCGCAACGTGAGTTGCGCCCTGTCTTTTTTTGTGTGGTTTTATTGCAGACCTCCGGCAAGAAAAACGGACAAAGGCTTTTCTTGAAACAGACAAAGGTGATTCCTTCATTGCAGGGCTGTGATGAAGAGAACGGAGGGCTGCAATTCGGGAAGGACCTCGAGATAGGGTATATAACAAGTGTGCCGAAATCGGCTGACCGGCTGACCTGATGTTCGCAACGTTAATGATATCAATCTGTTAGCACGGTCAACCCTGTTGGCCGTAGCTGACCGTGGCTGACTGCTCCATAGTATCCTTTTTGCGTTAAGTCACCATCAGTCAGCAGTGGTCAACCCTGCTGACCGTCGTTGCTTACTCATTATAAGGTGTTTACGTCTCATCGGTCAGCCGGTCAGCTGATTTCGGAACACTGTTTATGATGATTTTCCAAATCGGGTAAACTCTCCGCTTCCCGAGGGTTTACCCATTTTCTCTGACGGCTTTACCCGATTTTTCTCGTGGGTATACCCTCTAAGCTCCCTTTTCAAGCTATTCCCATAGGAATTCTCATGGCAATAGGGGCATGGGCATCTGTTAGTGGAAGGGAACTGTTTGTCTGTTAACGTGCTGTTCTGATTCCGATACAAATGTGTATGGTATCTCGACATCTGATGTTCTAAACGAAGGTTAATTTCAGTGTACCTTTGCAAACATCAACTAATAATATTATACAATTAAAATCATTTGCAATTATGAAAAGAACGACTGGACTTTACTGTTTGAACATCCTGCTTTGCTTATTGTCTTTATCCATCTTTACTGGATGTGAAGAAACATTGGTAGAAAAGATTATTCTTGACCAAACCTCTGCCACCCTCAAGGTAGGGGATGTGCTGAACTTAACAGCAACCGTAATCCCCAGTGATGCAGATAATCGTGCATTAGTTTGGAGCAGCAGTAACGGAAGTGTGGCTGCTGTGGTAGACGGAAAGGTTGCAGCCATCGCAGAAGGCAATGCAACAATTACCGCTACTGCTACGGATGGTAGTGGAGCGAGTGCTTCGTGTGAGGTGAAAGTGGTACTCAATTCTAATAATAATTTAGAGTCAGGTGATGATATACAAGGACATTGGGTTGTTTTAGATTGCGACTATAAAGAATATGTCGATGGAGAACTTGTTTATGAAGAGTATGAGGTTGAAACGGAATGGGGATACTATTTTGATGAAAACGGTGTGTTGTATGAGTTTGATTTTGTGAGTGATAAAATTATCGGTGATTATACTTTTCATGGAAGGTATAACTATCAGAATGGTAAATTGGAAATAACTGCTTATGTGGATGATGGCAGATATGAACTTATAAGCTTAACATCATCAAAGATGATGTTATCGTTAACATGGGAATGGATGGAGGATGGAGTTAGGTATAAAGATGTAGAAAAATATACTCTTCAAAAGATCGATTTAAAGAATGCCATACAAAAAACTGATATTTGTGGATATTGGAGGTTGGCTGAAAGTACTGTTGGGGGGGGCACGTAACACATTCCGACTTTTCTGGTTTTCGTTTTGATGAAGACGGGGGCTTCTATAAATGGTCTTGCAAAAATGATGATTATGTGAATGTTGAACTCGATTATCTGGGTTCATATAAATATCAAAATGGTAAACTACGAATGTATAATCTCGATGGCCATGAAGATATGGTATTTGAAGTGCCTACATTGACATTTTCTGATATGGTGTTGCAAATCGCTAATAATGTTGCTGTAGATGATAAAATTGAGGAGATCGTAATTAAAAACACTTATAAAAGAGTATATTTAGAAGACTAAGCCTGCTATCTCTGCATCCTTAGAAAGGCACATGGCATACACCATGTGCCTTTCTTCATTCATAAAAAGATAAATTCTGAGAGATAAATCGCACAAATACCAATTTAATGCTTACCTTTGCACTTGGTCCGAGGGGAGCCTCACGGTTTCATAGCGGACAATAAATATAGAGCGTTATAAACTACATCCGGGAACGAAAATCGCCAAAAACTTCGTACAGTAGGATGAGTCAGAGTAATGCTCGCGTTGGTTGTATATACCGAACATTGCAAGCAGATTGCGTGTATCGCTATACTACCGGCGTGGGGATTGATATTCGATTCATTTGCTGTATGGTGTTTGGCGATACCACGTTTCCGATGAACGAAATAGGTTCCCACGTTCTTTATTGTATATACTCGCCACATAGGGGACCGATGGCACTGAAAAAAGAAGCGCGGCAGACCTATGGATGCAAACTTCAAGGATATATATATCGGGAAACTCATACAACAGAAGGTGGAGGAACGGCACCTCACCTACTCGGAGTTTGCACGCATGATTCATTGTGCACGCACCTCGTTATACAGCATCTTCAACAGCAAAAGCATAGACACGGAACGTCTGTTGCAGATATCCAAGGTGCTGGACTACGATTTTATCAGCGAAGTATACCTGAAGAACAAACAGGTTGAAAGCACATGCTCGGTTCCGCATATCGTATTGCCGATACGGGATAGGGGGATAGATATTTCAGAGCTTCCGCCCGAGTTAATCAAACTGTTAAGAGAAAAATTATTGGAATAAATATTATAGCGCAGGGACGCTCCTTTCCTGCCATTATCGGTGGTGCATGGGGCGTAATGGCGTTCTCGAATTATTTGTTGATTCTGAAGTAGGGGGCCTGTCGCAGTGTGACAATGACTATATCCGTCGGTGCGAACAGGCGTACGGGGCGGCGCGAGGTACCCAATCCGTTAGAGATGATGATGGGCGTGCCTTGAGGACCACGCTTGAGGCCCGAGCGGTAGCGCATACCATACTTGGAGGCGGTGATGGGGGCGTAGAGCCCGAAGAGGGTTACCTGTCCGCCGTGGGTGTGTCCGGCAAGGGCGAGGTCGGCAGCGCTGATATCGGCCTCTTCCACGTAGTCGGGGGTATGGGTGAGGAGGATGGTGAAGTCGCGCTGCCCTATCGTCTCGGAGCTTGGCGCATGGCGTTTTGCCCGGGCGGTAGGGTAGCGCCCGGCATAGGGGTTGGCCCCCCAGACGAGGATGTACTGCTCTCCTTTATATATAGTGTCTACGGCCTGCTCCAACAGGTGGATGCCGTGCTCCTGCATCGCGGAGCGTATGAGCTCGGTGCAGCGTTCGTAGTCGTTGTTGCCCAGCACGGCATAGATGCCGTCGGGTGGGGTGGCCTCGGCCAGTGCCTCGAAGAGCGGTGCCACGTATTCGCATCCCTCCTGATAGTCGCCGCCGAGCATCACGACGTCGGGGGCGAGGGCTTGTAGGGCTTTCACCGTGCCGTACAGTTGGCGCTGCTTGAACTTGCTCTCCAGATGGAAGTCCGAGGCGAAGGCTATGCGGTAGCCGTCAAAGGCCTCGGGTACATCGGGCGAACCGATGTCGTAGCTGCGGACGCGGCTGACACCGGCATAGCGTATCGAGGTACACGATGCCAGTAGAAGCGTGGATAGCAGCAGGACAAGTAGACGGCGCATAGGGTTGCATCTGTTTTTATGTGTGTGCAAAGATAAGGCGAAAAGTGATTGTATCCTAATAAAAGGCTGCAAACCTCGGGTGAGGGGTGCAGCCTTATTCTGTGATACTAATAGTTCTCCGCCTTCAGCTCAAAGTAGCCTTTGGGGTGCTGGCACGAGGGGCAGCGGTCGGGGGCCTTCTTGCCGGTGAAGATGTAGCCACACTTGCGGCACTGCCAGGTGACGGGCTCGGGGCGGTGGAAGATGTGTTCGCGCTCCATGTTCTCAAGCAGACGGAGGTAGCGCTCTTCGTGTCCCTGCTCGGCAACGCAGACGGCGCGGTACATGATGGCCACCTCCTTGAAGCCTTCGTCCTCGGCGATGTCGGCAAAGGTGGGGTAGAGGTCGTGCCACTCTTCATATTCTCCGGCGGCAGCGGCGCGCAGGTTGTCCATCGTGGTCTTGATTTCTCCGGCGGGGTAGGAGGCACATATCTCCACCATACCGCCTTCGAGGAACTGGAACATGCGCTTGGCGTGCATTCTCTCCTGTTCGGCGGTCTCGTCAAAGATGGCGGCTATCTGCTCGTAGCCTTCGCGGCGTGCCTCCTTGGCAAAATAGTTGTAGCGCATGCGCGCTTGTGACTCTCCTGCAAAGGAGGTCAGCAGGTTCTTCTCGGTAAGGGTGCCTTTAATACTTCTCATAATGGTCTCTTTTTAGGGGTTAGTGACTGATTAACGCGTTTGGGGTTGGATGGTTTATTATTTTATGTTACATTTGCGGAAATAATAATGCGAAAAACGTTTTCACTCCATTGACAAAAGTTTTTCACTCTGTTGACAAAAGTTTTTCATCG
The DNA here is from genome assembly GCA_045126595.1 of Bacteroidaceae bacterium. Taxonomy (GTDB): domain Bacteria; phylum Bacteroidota; class Bacteroidia; order Bacteroidales; family Bacteroidaceae; genus UBA1189. The sequence continues at coordinate 11,841 of JBGVOS010000142.1, forward strand.
AAGTGAAAATAATTTATCACTATAGTGAAAATATTTTTTCAAGCCTATGAAAAAGCGTGAAAAAAAGGTGAAGGACAAGTATTCTGTTTGGCGTCTGCTCCTGTGGATATGGAAGGCTTCGCGCGGTGTGCGTGGCCGTATACTGCTCTGTACATTGATAGGCTGCATCTCGGTAGCCTGTTCGTTGCTCTTCGTGCTTTTCAGCAAGAATGCCATTGATATTGCTACGGGGGTGAGAGAGGGGCAGCTGCTCCACTATGGCATAGCCATGGGTGTGCTGATACTCTTCGAGATTGTGCTCCATGCGGTGGACAACTGGATTGCCAACCGTCTCGATGTGGAGATGCGCAACACGTTCCGCACTCGATTCTTCGGGCTGCTGCTGCAGAGCGAGTGGCAGGGCAAGGAACGCTACCACTCGGGCGATGTGCTGAACCGTATGGTGCAGGACCTCGGGGCGGTGGTGTCAGTCATCACAACCACGATTCCCTTTGCCGTGATTACGGTGATACAGCTCGTGGCATCGTTCTGCTTCCTCTACTCGATGGACCGTACGCTGGCCATCGTGCTGGTGTTGATACTACCCTTCTTCTCGTTGCTCAGCCGCATCTATATCACCCGTATGCGCCGCATGACGAAGGCAGTGCGCGAGAGTGAGAGCCGCATCCACTCGGTGATGCAGGAGAGCCTGCAGCACAAGACCATCGTGAAGACGCTGGAGCAGAGTGGGGGGATGATGCAGTGTCTGGCGGGTTGGCAGGAGCGCTTGCTCGGTGAGGTGATACAGCGTACGCGGTTCAGCGTCTTGTCGCGCGGACTGGTGTCAATGGGCTTCTCGGCAGGCTACTTGACAGCGTTCCTCTGGGGCGTGTTCAGTATACAGGGCGGTGTCATCACGTTTGGTGTGATGACGGCGTTCTTGCAACTTGTGGGGCGCATACAGCGTCCGTTAGCTGACTTGGCGCGTATGATACCCACCTTGGTGAGTGCGCTGACCTCGGCTGAACGATTGATGGAGCTCGAAGAGCTGCCGATGGAATCTACCGGAGAGGCTGTCCGTATGGTGGGCAAGGCCGGTGTGCGTCTTTCTGACGTATCCTTCCAATACGATGATGGCGAGGAGGAGGTGATAACGCACCTGACTGAGGACTTCCCTCCCGGCTCGTTGACGGCCATATTGGGCGAGACGGGTGCGGGTAAGACGACGCTCGTGCGTCTCATCTTGGCTTTGGTGCGCCCAACTGCGGGGCGTGTGACCCTGTATGATGGAATGCGCGAGGTGGAGGTGTCGCCGCAGACACGCGGCAACCTCGTCTATGTGCCTCAAGGCAATACGCTTTTCAGCGGCACCATACGCGACAATCTACTGTTGGGACGGCCCGATGCTACGGATGAGGAACTGTGGGAGGTGTTGCGCATCGCCTGTGCCGAGTTTGTGCTTTCGCTGCCCGAGAAACTTGATACCGCCTGTGGCGAGCAGGGCGGCGGACTGAGCGAAGGACAGGCCCAGCGTATCGCCATTGCCCGTTCGCTTTTGCGCCCCGGTTCGGTATTGTTGCTCGATGAAGCGACCTCGGCCCTCGACCCCGAGACGGAGCGTCGCATGCTGGAACGCTTGACCGATGCGAGGGATGGACGTACGGTAATCTTCGTTACGCACCGCACGGCCGTACTGGAGTATTGTGAAAGAGTGTTGCGGGTGTGAACGTTTTACAAATATGCGTGTTTAATGTATTGTAATAAAAGGAGAATTAGCCATGACAACCAACAATCACGAGACCTGGGCCGAAGTGTTTTCAGGCGCAGCATTTGAAGCAGAGGTGAGACGCGGCCTGCTCGAAGCAAACGGTATACGCTGTATTGTCGAGGACCATACGATGTCGGCCATCACCTCAACTTATTTGGGCTTAGGAGGCGATGTGCGTATCCTTGTGGCACCGTCTGACGTGGAGGAGGCGATGCGGCTGATAGAGCATAAAGATTAGTTTGCCGTCAGCGACACGCAATCAAGGTACAGCGTGCCTGGTTGGTCGGCTGTGATGACGAGGCGTGCGTTGGGGGCATCTCCCTCAGCAGTGAAGGTGACGGTATACTTCTTCCATCTCTTCTTTATCTTGCCTTTTGCGGTGGCCTCGGCATACCATGTGCCGTCAGTGGACTTACTCTGCAGACCTACTGAAATCTTTCCTTTGTAACGCTTGTCGGCACGGGCCCAGAAGGTGAATGTGTATTCACGGCCTTTTACCGTCTCAATGCCATGAATCCCGACGTTGGCAATGGTCGCGGGCGCTGCTTCCGAGGCCTCGGTGATATTCCAGCAAAGTGCTTTTTGTTGCGTAGTGTCCAGCAAGTCCTCTGTGCTAACTGCTATCTTTGAGCTCTTTTCTGTACCCTTGGGAATTATCCATCCGGGGATGATACCCTCGGGCAAACGTCCTCCAAAGAGTTCGCCTTCGCCATTGGGGCCGAAGCGGCGGTTGCGGATGGGCTTGGCCTCTTCCTCGAACGAGGGGTTCTTGAGAAGTTCGGTTTGTGCCTGTGCAGCTATACCGCAGAAATAGGATAGGGCGATGAGTAAGAGAATCTTTTTCATATCGTCATAGGCCTTTTAATTGAAACTATACTCTATACCCTCTTGACTCTTGATATAGTTGATTAGTTTATTTTGCACAGATATTTTCTGTGTCTTGGACTTCAGATGAGCCTGATGTTGTCCCTCGCCATCTTTGATTTGGAAGTATAGCTCGGTCTTTCCGGGCGACTCCTTGATCATGGTAGTGAGGTCATCGGCAATCTCTTCGGTGAGGAAGTCTGACTGTATCGTGATGGTGATGGATTGTAGCAGACTATCCTTCACGTCGGGGAGCAACTCTACAGTGCCTACTTTCAGTTCGTAGGTGTCGGGGCCAAACTTGCGAGGCGAGATGCGTCCCTTGATAAACAGGAAATACCCCTCCTTCATGTAGTTGTTGAAACGCATCCAGTCGTCACCGAAGAGTGCTATCTCATAGGTACCCGAGAAGTCTTCGAGTTTGGTGATGCCGAAGGGTTTGTTGTTCTTGGTGAAGCCGCTGCGTGTTGCGGTGACCACACCTCCAAGGGTTACGTCACGCTCCTCCTTCTTGTCGAGTACTTCCTGCATATCGGCAAGGTGTACCGAGCAGACGTCTTCGAGGATGATGCGGTACTCGTCGAGCGGATGGGCCGAGAGATAGATGCCCACGAGGTCGCGCTCCTTGTTGAGTCGTTCGATGGTAGACCACTCCTGTACGTTCTCCGGCACTTTGGGTTGTGCTATGGTATCGCACATGCTGTCCATACCGAAGAGCGAGTTCATCGCTTGTGCACGCTCGGTCTGCACCAAAGAGCCGTAACGGATGAGAATGTCAAGGAAGCCCTCCTTCTTGGCATTCTCGGCAAAGTACTCTTCGCGCTTCATCTCGGGGAAGCAGTCGAAGCCGCCCGAGAGCGCCAGGCACTCGAGGTTTTTGCGGTTGCAGGCCTGCAGGTTGACACGCTCAACGAAGTCGTATATGCTCTTGTAGGGACCATTGGCCTCACGTTCACGGATGATGGCCTCCACGGCACCTTCGCCCACGCCCTTCACACCACCGAGACCGAAACGGATGTCGCCCCTAGCATTGACAGAGAACTTCATGTAACTCTCGTTCACGTCGGGGCCGAGCACGTTGATGCCCATTGCCTTGCACTCGTCCATGAGTTTGGTGATTTCGTCGATACGCGAGAGGTTGCGCGAGAGGTTGGCAGCCATGTATTGCGACGGGTAGTTGGCCTTGAGATAGGCCGTCTGGTAGGCCACCCACGAGTAACAGGTAGCGTGACTCTTGTTGAAGGCGTAGGAGGCAAATTTCTCCCAGTCGCCCCAAATCTTGTCGAGCACCTTGGGATCGTGCCCGTTCTTCTGTCCGCCCGCTATGAACTTGGGCTTCATCTTGTCTACGATGTCCTTCTTCTTCTTACCCATCGCCTTACGCAGCGCATCGGACTCACCACGGGTGAAGTCGGCCAGCTGGCGTGAGAGCAACATCACCTGCTCCTGGTATACGGTGATACCATAGGTGTCCTTGAGGTACTTCTCCATGCACTGGATATCATATTCGATGGGCTTGCGTCCATGCTTACGGGCAATGAAGTCGGGGATATAGTCCATCGGCCCCGGACGGTAGAGGGCGTTCATGGCGATGAGGTCCTCGAAGGTCGAGGGTTGCAGTTCTCTGAGGTACTTCTGCATACCGGGCGACTCGAACTGGAACGTACCGATGGTCTTGCCCTCGCAGTAGAGCTGATAGGTCTTTGGGTCTTCGATGGATATGGTGTCGATGTCAATGTCGATGCCGAGGCTCTGCTTCACATTGGCCACGGCCTCCTTGATGATAGAGAGGGTCTTCAGTCCCAGGAAGTCCATCTTGATGAGGCCGGTATCCTCAATCACGCTACCCTCGTACTGAGTCACGAGCAGCTTCTCGCCTGTCTCCTTGTCGTCGGCAGTGCTCACGGGCACGTGGTCGGTGATGTCGTCGCGGCAGATGATGGTACCGCAAGCATGCACGCCTGTGCCACGCACGTTGCCTTCGAGCATCTTGGCATACTTTATGGTGTCGCGCAGGATGGGGTCGGGCGATGTCTCGGCTTCCTGCAGCTCGGGAATGGCCTCGATGGCATTGACGAGGTTGAGCTTCTTGTCGGGCAGTTTGTCGGGGATGAGCTTGCAGAGGTAGTTGGCACGGTCGAGTGGCAGTTTCTGCACGCGAGCCACATCTTTGAGGGCCATCTTCGTGGCCATAGTACCGTAGGTGATGATGTGGGCTACCTTCTCGGCGCCGTACTTCTCGGTCACCCAGCGCAACACCTCACCGCGTCCGTCATCGTCGAAGTCCACGTCGATATCGGGGAGGGAGATACGGTCGGGGTTGAGGAAACGCTCAAACAGCAGATCATACTTGATGGGGTCGATGCGCGTAATTTCCAGGCAGTAGGCCACTGCTGAACCCGCAGCCGAGCCACGGCCCGGACCTACCGATACACCCAGCAGGTTGCGTGCGGCCCAGATGAAGTCCTGCACGATGAGGAAGTAACCTGGGAAACCCATCGTCTTCATGATATGCAGCTCGAAGTTGAGGCGGTCCTCAATCTCGGGCGTCATCTCGGGGTAGTATTTCTTGGCACCGTCCATCGTGAGCTTCTTCAGATAGTCGGCCTCCAACTTGATGCGGTACAGCTTGTCGTAGCCGCCGAGTTTCTCAATCTTGGCCTCGGCGTCGGCCTGACTCATGGTGACATTGCCCTTTTCGTCACGTGTGAATTCGTTGAAGAGGTCCTCGTGAGTGTACTTGGCGCGGTAGCCCTCCTCGGTACCGAAGTCTTCGGGAATCTCGAAGTTGGGCATGATGGGTGCGTTGTCAATGGAGTAGAATTCCACCTGGTCACATATCTTCACCGTGTTGGCCAGTGCCTCGGGGATATTGCCGAAAATGGCGTTCATCTCGGCTGTGGTCTTCATCCACTCCTGCTTGGAGTAGAGCATACGCTGCGGGTCGTCGAGGTCCTTACCCGTGGAGAGACAGATGAGGCGGTCGTGGGCCTCGGCATGCTCTTCATTGACGAAGTGCACATCGTTGGTACACACCAGTCCTACACCATATTTCTTACTGTATTCGATAAGTTTCTCGTTCACCTTCAACTGCATCTCATAGGCCTCGTGGTTGGCACGGGCTACAGTGGCCTTGTGCAGCTGCAACTCGAGGTAATAGTCTTCGCCGAAGGTGCTCTTGTACCATTGTATGGCCTCTTCGGCTTCGCTGAGTTGGTCGCGGGTAATCATCCTTGGTACCTCGCCACCGAGGCAGGCCGAGCATACGATGAGTCCCTCCTTGTATTTCTCCAACTCCACACGGTCGGTACGGGGACGGTTATAGAAGCCCTCGGTCCATGCCTTCGACACCAACTTGATGAGGTTGTGGTAGCCCTTGGCGTTCTTGGCCAGCACCACGAGGTGGTAGTTGGCGCTGTCGGGCTTACCCTCTTTCAGGTGCAGGCGGCGTGGGGCCACATACATCTCACATCCAATGATGGGTTTGAAGCGTTTGGCCTCCAGCTCCTTCACCTTGGCCTTGCACTCGGCAATAACAACAGTGGGGTCTTCACACTCCTCCTTGCCGCTCTCGAGGGCCTTGATGCGCTTCTTCAAATCTTTGATTTCACCATTTATGCCCCCATTCTTCTTGTTTACGTAGTTGGTAAACTCCTTGATGGCCATCATATTACCATGGTCAGTAATGGCAATGCCGCGCATGCCGTCAGCAATCGCCTTGTCTACCAGCTTGGACACACTTGCCTGTCCGTCAAGTATTGAATATTGGGTATGTACGTGTAAGTGAACGAAGTCTTCCATAATGAAGACAAAATTAGTGCAAGCCGAACGGAAATGCAAATTTATTTGCAATTTCCCGAGTCTTGCACTAATTTTAACGATTACATCGTTTTAGATACACTGCGCCTTGGGATAAAAAATAAAAGAATTTATTTTGTTCTCCTCTCGGCTTGTAGTATCTTTGCACCCACAATAGAAAAATATAATAAGGTAACGATATGAACTTTGTAGAAGAACTTCAATGGCGCGGCATGGTGCACACCATGATGCCTGGAACAGAAGAGTTGTTAAGTAAAGAGATGGTGACGGCCTACTTGGGTATTGACCCCACAGCCGACTCTTTGCACATCGGTCACCTCTGCGGTGTGATGATGCTCCGTCACCTGCAGCGTTGCGGCCACAAGCCTTTGGCGCTCGTCGGTGGTGCTACAGGTATGATTGGCGATCCCTCGGGTAAGTCACAGGAGCGCAATCTCCTCAATGAGGAGACCCTCCGTCACAACCAGGAGTGCATCAAGAAGCAATTGGCCAAGTTTCTCGACTTTGAGAGCGATGCTCCCAACTGTGCCGAACTGGTAAACAACTACGACTGGATGAAGGACTTCACCTTCCTTGACTTTGCACGTGAGGTGGGCAAGCACATCACCGTAAACTACATGATGGCCAAGGACTCTGTGCAGAAGCGTCTCAACGGTGAGGCTCGCGACGGTCTCTCTTTCACCGAGTTCACCTACCAGCTGCTCCAGGGCTACGACTTCCTCTACCTCAACGAACATAAGAACTGCAAACTCCAGATGGGTGGTAGCGACCAGTGGGGAAACATTACCACAGGTGCCGAGCTCATCCGCCGTACCAGTGGCAACGAGGTATATGCACTGACTTGTCCGCTCATCACCAAGGCTGATGGTGGCAAGTTCGGTAAGACTGAGTCGGGTAACGTATGGCTCGACCCGCGCTACACCTCTCCCTACAAGTTCTATCAGTTCTGGCTTAACGTGAGCGATGATGATGCCGCCAAGTACATCAAGATCTTCACCGCTATCGGTCGTGAAGAGATTGAGGCGCTCATCGCCGAGCACACCGAGGCTCCCCACCTCCGCATCCTGCAGAAGCGTCTTGCCAAGGAGGTGACCATCATGGTACACTCTGAGGCTGACTATGAGGCTGCAGTGGAGGCATCGGGCATTCTCTTTGGTAACAACACCCACGATGCACTCGTGAAGCTCGATGAGGATACCCTGCTGGCTGTATTCGAGGGCGTACCCCAATTCAAGGTGTCACGCGCGAAGATTGAGGCGGGGATCAAGGCCGTAGATCTCTTTGCCGAGGAGTCTGCCGTGTTCCCCTCAAAGGGTGAGATGCGCAAGATGGTTCAAGGTGGTGGCGTGTCGATGAACAAGGAGAAGCTTGCCGCTTTCGACCAAGAGATTACCACTGCCGACCTGCTTAACGATAAGTACTTGCTCGTACAGCGTGGTAAGAAGAACTACTTCTTGCTCATCGCAGAGTAAAAAATGTGCCAAAAGCTTGCAAGGGTAGAGAAAAAGCTCTATCTTTGCACCGCTTTTCCGAAAGGAGGCACACGAGGATTGTCCTATGGTGTAATGGTAGCACAACAGGTTTTGGTTCTGTTTGTCTTGGTTCGAATCCAGGTAGGACAACTCAAAAAATAACGGCGTGAAGACGATGAAGAGGCTGACCGATGGGTCGGCCTCTTCTTTTTGTTCTTATGTTGTAAAACATTTTTCAAAATCAGTTCATTCATTTGCTACATTCTAAAATATAATCTACTTTTGTAACTATATACATACATTATTCTTTTACAGACATGACAGACAAATTTCTTGCTTTGGAACTCCCCATGCAAATCTTTTGGGGCATTGCGCTTGTTACAAGTGTATTCTTCGTGATACAGACCATCATGGCGTTCATGGGACTTGATGCCGACACAGATGATGGCTCAGGCTTTGAATCAGTGGAGATGGAGGGCCTTTCGGGCTACTTCTCCTTCCGCAACCTCATAAACTTCTTGCTCGGTTACGGCTGGGGCGGTGTCTTGTTACAGGGGGCTATACCCAATATGATGTGGCTCGAGGTAGCCGCTGTGGGTGTGGGCTTGGTGTTTGTACTGGTGTTCGTGCTCATCTTGCGTCAAGTGATGAAACTCTCTACCGACATGACCTTCCAAATGGATGAAGCAGTGGGACAGATTGCTGATACCTATCTTCGTATTCCTGCCGAGAAGAAGGGTGCAGGTAAGGTGATGGTTAGCGTGCGCGGCTCGGTGCACGAGATTGATGCCATGACCGAAGGTGCGGAGATCCCCACTGGAACCAAGGTGCGTGTGACCAAGGTTATCGGTTCGGAACTCCTCGAAGTAGAACGTGTATAAAACAAAATGTATAAACTCAAAAACAAACAATTATGATTACAGGAAGTATCGGCATGCTTGTCGTTATTCTCGTGGTTGTGATCTTTGCAACCTTCTCGTTTATCATCCGTCGTTACAGACGCTGTCCGTCGGATAAGATTCTCGTTGTATATGGTAAGACCGGCGGCGGTTCAGCCAAGTGTATCCATGGTGGCGGTAAGTTCGTATGGCCCATCATTCAGGACTATGCCTACTTGAATCTTACCCCCATCTCTATCGATGCCAACCTCACCAATGCGTTGTCACGTCAGAATATCCGTGTAGACGTGCCCTGCCGCTTCACCGTAGGTATCTCTACCGAGGCCGACTCGATGAACAATGCCGCTGAGCGTCTGCTGGGGCTGACTTCAAATGAGATTCAGGAGCTTGCTCGTGATATCCTCTTCGGTCAGTTGCGTCTGGTTATTGCTACCATGTCTATCGAGGAAATCAACAGCGACCGTGACAAGTTCCTTGAGAACATCTCCAAGAACGTGGAGGTGGAGTTGAAGAAGATTGGTTTGCGCCTCATCAACGTAAACGTTACCGATATCAAGGACGAGTCGGGCTATATCGAGGCTCTCGGTAAGGAGGCTGCGGCCAAGGCTATCAACGAGGCGAAGGTAAGCGTGGCCGAGCAGGACAAGTATGGTGAAATCGGTAAGGCCGAGGCTGTGCGTGATACTCGTATCAAGACCTCTGAGGCCAACGCTATCGCCGTAAAGGGTGAGAACAATGCGCAGATTGACATTGCCAACTCTAACGCCCACCGTCGTGAGAAGGAGGCTGAGGCCAACCGCCTTGCTATCGCCGCCGAAAAGGTGCAACAGGCCAAGGCCCTGCAGGAAGCATATGCAGCCGAGAAGGAAGCCGAGCTTGCTCGTGCTGAGCGTGAACGTTCTACCCAACAGGCCAACATCATCGTGCCCGAGGAGATAGAGAAGCGTCGTCGCATCATCGAAGCTGAGGCTGAGGCCGAGAAGGCGCGTGTAAAGGCAAAGGGTGAGGCTGATGCTATCTATGCTAAGATGGAGGCCGAGGCTAAGGGTCTCTACGAAGTGCTCACCAAGCAGGCTGCCGGTTACGACAAGATGGTACAGGCAGCCGGTGGCGATGCCAACAAGGCCTACATGCTGCTCTTGCTCGAGAAGTTGCCCGAACTGGTTAAGACTCAGGTTGAGGCTGTCAAGGGCGTTAATATCGACCACGTTACCGTTTGGGATTCAGGCAACGGTGCCGACGGCAAGGGTTCTACCGCCAACTTCGTATCAGGCTTGATGAAGTCCGTTCCTCCGTTGAGCGATCTCTTCGACCTCGCCGGCATGAACCTCCCCGAGTATCTCGGCAAGAAGACCGAAGTACAGGATGTAACTCCCGTAGAGGAAGATAAATAACTTGCGTATTTGGATTATAACGAGGAGGATGTGTCGCACATCCTCCTCGTTTTGCGTTATTTCAGTTCCTTCATTTATGCGCTTTCGTATGACAGTAAAAAGAACGGTGGATGTTT
>JBGVOS010000143.1:0-6529 GCA_045126595.1 Bacteroidaceae bacterium
GAGGTACACTTATCCACACAGCTCAACATCAGCAATGCCGAGGCTCTTAAGTTCTACGCCCGCTTTGCCGATGTGGTGGTGCTCGCCCGCGAACTCAATTTGAAGCAAGTGGCAGCCATCTATAAAACCATAGTGGAAGAAGACATACGTGGTCCGAAGGGTGAACTCATCCGCATCGAGATGTTCTGCCACGGAGCGCTCTGCATGGCCGTATCGGGCAAGTGCTACCTCAGTCTGCACGAATTGGGCGCATCGGCCAACCGCGGTGCCTGCATGCAGGTGTGTCGCCGAGGATATGATGTGAAAAGGGATGAAGAACCCACCTATCTCCTCAACGATAAGGAAAGCACCATCGAACTGGAGGTAGACAACAAATACGTGATGTCGCCCAAGGACCTCAAGACCATCCGCTTCATGGACGAGATGATGGAGGCCGGCGTTCGCGTATTCAAGATAGAGGGTCGTGCACGCGGTCCCGAATATGTAAAAACCGTAGTAGAATGCTACAGTGAGGCCATCAACAGCTACCTCGACGGTACGCTCACCGAGGAAAAGAAAGACAAATGGGACGAGCGTCTGCGCACCGTCTTCAACCGCGGTTTCTGGAACGGCTACTATCTGGGACAGCGTCTTGGCGAATGGACCCGCCACTATGGTTCCAATGCTACCGAACGCAAAGTATATGCAGGCAAGGGCATCCGTTATTTCTCCAACATCGGTGTGGCAGAATTCCTCATTGAAGCTGCCGAGCTGCACGTGGGCGACAAGTTGCTTATCACAGGCCATACTACCGGTGCCATATATGTGACATTAGACGAAGCACGCGTGAACCTCAAACCCGTAGATACGGTAAAGAAGGGAGCGCACGTGTCGTTCAAGGTGCCTGACCGCATACGTCCTAACGACAAATTGTATATCATGCGCCCGACAGGAATAGAAGAATAAGTTATGGAAAAAGGATACATTACCAAACAGCATACTGCACCCGTGAAACGCTACTGCCGTACGATGCAGTTGAAGCTTGATAACGCACTCATCCGTGAGTATATACACCGCCATAGCCAAGGCGAAGTTTGGACTGAGATTCTCGACGGCATACGCGAAGTGGGCATTCTCGAGATGGAAATCTACCTGCTGGGCAATCGCCTGTTCATGATTGTAGAAACTCCCGCCGACTTTGATTGGGACATCGCCATGGAGCGCCTCGCCACATTACCCCGCCAGCAAGAATGGGAGGACTATATGTCCATCTTTCAGGACTGCCGTGAAGGCGACACTGCCGAAGACAAATGGCAGATGATGGATAGGATATTCTATCTCTATGAATAGACTCATTGCCCTGCTGTGGGTGGCACTGCTGTGTACCCCATTGACAGCACAACACTATACCGTGAGCGGCTATGTCACCGATGCTTCGGCAGAGGAAACAATGATAGGTTCCACACTCTATGACAGCACAAGTGGAAGCGGCACGGTAACCAATGCTTATGGCTTCTATTCACTGACATTACCCAAAGGCGCAGTAAACATCACAGCCTCGTATGTGGGTTATACCTCACAGAAGCACAACTTTACCTTATCCCGAGATACGGTCATCAACTTTGCCCTGCACACTCATTCGGAATTAGATGAGGTGACCATCGTGGGTAACCGCCTCGACCTCGGCGTGCGAGGTTCGCAGATGAGTGCCGTAGACATTCCCATAGCACAAATCAAGGCTGTACCCGCTATGTTTGGTGAGACCGACGTGCTCAAGGTGTTGCAACTGCTGCCCGGTGTGCAGTCAGGAACCGAGGGTTCAGCCGGGCTTTATGTACGCGGAGGCAGTCCCGATGAGAACTTGATGCTCATCGATGGCGTGCCCGTATACAATGTTAACCATATGTTCGGCTTCTTCTCGGCCTTTAATGCCGATGCCATCAAGAACGTCACCCTATATAAAGGTAGTTTCCCCGCCCACTATGCCGGTCGCCTCTCCTCGGTGGTCGATGTGCGCATGAAGGAGGGCGACATGCATCACTATCACGGCAATATACATGTAGGAGCTGTATCGTCGAAAATAAGCCTCGAAGGCCCCTTGTGGAAGGGGAAGACCTCGTTCAATATCTCGGCACGACGCACCTACTCGGACCTCATAACCAATGCGGCACTGTGGTATATGGCCAACATTGAGAACGACAACACAAACTATGGCGCGGGCTACTACTTCTACGACCTCAACGCGAAGGTCAACCACAAGTTCTCAGACCGCGATCGTCTCTACATAAGTTACTACTCAGGCGACGATGAGATGTACTTCTCCTTCAAGGAGAAAGACACGAAGGACTACATGAACACCGCCAAACTATCGTGGAAATGGGGCAACATCGTCACCGCCGTACGTTGGAATCATGTCATCAATCCGAAGATGTTTCTCGACGTATCGACCAACTACACCCAATACCGCCACCGCCTGGGCATGGGCTTCGACGAGCAAGACAAGATACTCAACGAAAGCTACCTCGCCGAGCTGATGATGAACTCGGGCATCTACGACAAGACCGCCAAGGCCGAACTGCACTATAACCCCACGCCCCATCACGACATGCGCATGGGCGTAGCGTATACGCACCACACCTTCCGACCCGATGTGATGACAATGACCGAAGAAATCAATAAGGAGGAGAATAAAACAAAGATAGGCAACCCCGACATTCTGGCCCATGAGACTCAACTCTACGTAGAAGACAATGCTACGATAGCCGATGCAGTGAAAGTCAATGCCGGACTCAACTATGCCAGCTTTACCGTGGGAAAGAAATTTTATTATGCTTTAGAACCGCGTCTCAGTGCCCGTATGTTGCTCACCCACAACCTCTCGTTCAAAGCGGGCTATGCCTACATGACACAGTATGTGCACCTGCTCTCGAACAGCAGCATCAGTCTGCCCACTGACCTCTGGGTACCCGTCACCGAACATATCCTGCCCGAGAATGCTCATCAGGTCGCTTCCGGCGCCTACTACGAGTTGGAGGGGATATGTGACTTTTCATTAGAAGGCTATTATAAGCGAATGAACAATCTGCTTGAATACCGCGAGGGAAGTTCCTTTATGACAGGCACTACTTCGTGGGAAGATAAAGTGGCAATGGGCCACGGATGGTCATACGGACTGGAGTTCCTCGCCCAGCGCTCAGTGGGTAATTTTACTGGATGGATAGGCTACACATGGTCGAAAACCATGCGTCAGTTTGACCGCGAGGGACAGCTTATCAATGCCGGACTGCCCTTTCCTGCCAAATATGACCGCCGCCATGATGTGAACATCACTGCCAGCTACCGCTTCAACGACCGTGCAGACCTCTCGGCCACGTGGGTATATGCCACAGGTAACTGCGGAACGCTCTACACACATTACTATGAAGATCAGCCACACACTCCCGAAGGCTATAGCGGCACTGTGGGATACTTTGACGGCCGCAACAACTATCGCCTCGAGCCTTACCACCGCCTTGACCTCAGCGTAAACTTCCACAAGACTTTCAAACGTGCTCCCCGCATCAAGCGCACCATCAATATCAGCGTATACAATGCCTACTGCAACATGAATCCATTCATGGTCTATATGTACGAAGGCTACGATTGGGAGACCGACCGCAATTACCGTACGCTGCGCAAGGTTACGATATTTCCCATTATTCCTTCGTTCAGTTATGGCATACAATTCTAAGGGACGAAAACGATGACGAAAACAACGATGAGAACAAATAATTTTCAACTTTCATTTTTTAATCCTCGACTTTTCATAGTGCTTATCAGCACAATGCTATTCTCCTGCGTCAACGATATACCCTACAATGCAAAAATAGGTTCTCCAAAGCTCGTACTCAATGCCCTACTTCTTCCAGACAGCATACTGACAGCTACGGTCGGTCGTACCGTCCACTTCCTCGATTCAGAAGCGCCAAAGCGCCTTGCCGACGCTACTGTTACCGCCACTGTAAACGGCAGTCATATGGGACTCACCTACGATGCAGCCACGCGGGACTACCGTTGTGCCTACCGTCTCAACGCCAGTGACGAGGTAACTCTCACCGCCACCCATACCTTGGGGATTGCCACCGCCACACAAAGCGTGATGCAGCAGACTCCTATTCGCGTTGTCAACGCCATGATGCAACCTTTTGTAAATCCTGGTGATCCCGTAAGCCTTGCGACATTGAACGATGTAGACAGTGCCATGATTGTAAGCCTCTATATAGATGACCCTGCCGACAAGGTCAACTACTATCGTCTGACGATAGACTATCGTGGCACTTATGAGGTACAACATCCCGAGGAAATATATGGAGATGAGACCAATAATCATCCGTATCCCAAAGAAGGAGGTCTCATCAGCGAAGAAGGCTTCTTCCCTCACTACCTCCTTACCGAGAGTAGCAGCCGACTGATAATCGATAGTGAGAGTGCTTCGCAACTCCTTGGCAACCTGCTCTACATGACCTCATCCAACTCGTTTGTCTTCTCAGATGAACGTCTGCGCAATACTCATGGGCAACCCATCATCGATTTTCTCATGCTCATGGAGCTTCCTCGTAGCAGTAACGACATGTACAACCCCGAGAGCGGTTGGACAGATGATAACGATTGGGACAACGATTTCATCTTCCCTGCCGACACGGTGAGCAGCGCTACCTACCACTACCACTTCACGCTCGAGACACTGAGCGAGGATTATTACCACTACCTCACAACGGTATCAGCCTACGACCTCACAGGAGGCACCATGATATCTGAGCCAGTGCGCATACATAGCAATGTAAGTACGGGTGTCGGTATTGTCGGCAGCTACAGTGCAGTAGCGACAGAAGATTCGGTAAAAATGAATTTTGAAAAACAAGATTAAAGGTAGAGAACAGCCAAAATACAAGAAATATCTATGGCACAACATAACGAATTCGGGCGTATCAGTGAAGATAAGGCGGCTGCTTATCTTATGGCACGAGGGTATACGATACGTGACCGCAACTGGCGACTTGGACACAAGGAGCTTGATATCGTGGCGCAGAAGAATGACACACTGGCTATCATAGAGGTGAAAGCGCGTAGAAACGACCGATATGGAGATGCGGTGGATGCTGTAACGGATGAAAAGATTTATAAGATCGTACAGGCTGCCAATGCATATGTGCGGTATCATCGTATTAACCTCAACGTAAGATTTGACATCATTGCCATTACAGGCGAACCGGGCAGTCAGACGATAGAACATATCGAGGATGCTTTTTATCCACCGCTGTACTAAAGATGCACAAGTGCCATAATAAAAGAGAAAGGAGCCCGAAGGCTCCTTTCTCTTTTTATTGCCCCTCTTTGCGACATGTCGCAAAGCTGAGGACAAGGGGGATTTATTATTATCCACCGAAATCGTCGAAGTGAATCATGTCCTTCTCTACGCCGAGGCTGTCGAGGAGGTCGAGCACTGTCTTGGCCATCATGGGAGGACCGCAGAGGTAGTACTCGCAGTCTTCGGGGTTCTCATGCTGTTTGAGGTAGGTGTCGCCCATCACAGGAGCTACGAAGCCAGCGGTGTACTTGATGCCTGCTGCATCTGCCTTGGGGTCGGGACGGTCCAACGCAAGGTGGAAGTGGAAGTTGTCGAACTCCTTCTCCAATGCGAGGAAGTCGTCGAGGAATGGGATTTCCTCCAATGCACGGGCACCATAGAAGTAGTGCATCTGACGGTCGCGGCACTGACGTGTCTTGAGCATGTGCATGATCTGTGCACGCAGGGGAGCCATACCGGCACCACCACCTACCCAAATCATCTCACGGCCCGAATCGTAGTTGGGACGGAACTCTCCGTAAGGACCACTCATGAGCACCTTGTCACCGGGCTTCAAGCTGAAGATGTAAGATGAAGCGATACCGGGCATAACGTCCATGAAGCCACCACCCTGCTCTTTGGGTTTGAAGGGAGGTGTAGCGATACGTACGTTCAAGGTGATGATATCGCCCTCGTCGGGATAGTTGGCCATAGAGTAGGCACGCACGGTCTCCTCGGGGTTGACACACTTCAAGGGGAAGAGGCCGAACTTCTCCCATGCGGGCAGATATTCGTCGCCAATGAGGCTCTTGTCGATGTCCTTGTCATAATCCATAGAGAATGCGGGAATCTTGATCTGTGCGTACGAACCGGGGAGGAAGTCCATCTGGGCACCTTCGGGAAGCTGCACCTTGAACTCCTTGATGAAGGTAGCCACGTTCTTGTTGCTGATAACGGTACATTCGTACTCCTTCACACCCATTACACTCTCGTCAACCTTGATACCGAGGTCGCCCTTCACCTTGCACTGGCAAGCCAAACGCCAATTGTCCTTGATTTGTTTGCGAGTGAAGTGACCTTTCTCAGAGTCGAGGATTTCGCCACCGCCTTCTACTACCTGGCATTTGCACTGGCCGCATGAGCCCTTACCGCCACAGGCAGAAGAGAGGTAAATTCCTTGTGCTGAGAGGGTGTTGAGCAAACTGCTACCCTGCTCCACTGATA
>JBGVOS010000144.1:0-3255 GCA_045126595.1 Bacteroidaceae bacterium
AAGCAGAAAGACATGCTCCCGGTTCTAGCCCATATCGACTCGGCCGCCCAATGCGAAGGTTACCTCCTCGACATGATTGCAGAGCAACTCGGTGTTGAGCCTCACGAAATTGTCGACTTTGACCTCTCGCTCTACGACACACAGAAGGCCGAGCTGGTGGGTTTGAACAATGAGTTCATTTCATGTGGTCGTCTTGATGACCTTGCCATGGTTCATGCTGGACTTTATGCATTGCTTCATAGTGCTGCAACTCCGATGACTCAGGTGCTTGCCGTATTTGACAATGAGGAAACAGGTAGCGGCACCAAGCAGGGAGCTGCCTCGCCCGTATTGCGCAACCTCTTGGAGCGCGTGGTGACTAACGATGGCTGTGGCGCCGACGGATTGTATCGTGCCCTCGAACATTCGTTTATGATTTCAGCTGATATGGCCCATGCCTTGCATCCTAATTTTCCCAGCAAGCACGACCCCACGAACCATCCCGTGATGGGCGGCGGACCCGTTATCAAAATCAATGCCAACCAAAAGTATGTGACCGATGCCGAGAGCGCTGCCGTCTTTGCCGAGATATGCCGCTTGGCCGAGGTTCCTTGTCAGTACTTTGTGAATCACAGCGATATGGCCGGTGGTTCTACATTGGGCAACATTCTCACCTCACAGCTTCCGATGCGTGGTGTAGACATGGGTAACCCGATGTGGGGCATGCACTCGGTACGCGAGACTGCTGCGGTCATTGACCACGAGTATGCTTGCAAGGCGTTTACTACGTTCTTTGATTTGAAATGAAAAAAAGAATAGAGGTGCTGAACCTCAGCGCCTCTATTCTTTTTTATATATAAGAGCGGAAAGACAGGGATTCGAACCCTGGGAACAGTTGCCCGTTCACCGCATTTCGAGTGCGGCCCGATCGACCACTCCGGCATCTTTCCGCTGCGAAGGTAGTATATTTTTCTAACATCAGCATCATTGATGCCCTATTTTTTGTAAAAAAAGAATGAAAATATCGCTTATTCAAATGGATCTTGCATGGTGCGAAACTCAAAAGAATTTGTGTCATGCTGAAGAGCAAATAAAGAATCATCGTGGAGCCGATGTGTTTGTGTTGCCCGAGATGTTTACTACAGGTTTTTGCATGGAGCCAGAGCATATGGCTGAGCCTATGGAAGGCCCCACTTTGCAGTGGATGCGCCGTGTAGCTGCTGAAGTTGATGCAGCTATTGTGGGCAGTGTCGCTACTATCGCTCCCGAAGGAGGTTATAAAAACCGCATGTATTTTGTGGAACCTGATGGGAAGGTGACTTACTATGATAAACGTCATCTTTTCAGCTACTCTGGTGAAGATAAACATTATGAGGCTGGCAAGGAACGTGTAGTTGTAGCTTTTCGTGGTGTACGCTTCTTTTTGCAAGTGTGTTACGACCTCAGATTCCCTGTCTTTGGACGCAATTGCGATGATTACGATGTCGCTATCTACGTAGCTAACTGGCCCGATAAACGGCGTATGGCATGGGATACCTTGCTCCGTGCTCGTGCCATTGAAAACCAAGCGGTAGTAATTGGCGTGAATCGTGTAGGTGCTGATCCCATGTGTGTGTACGATGGAGGTACTGCAGCTATCGATTTCTTTGGTTTTGTGGCTGTTCGATGTGATGATAATGCCGAGCAGTTGATTACTTATGAGGTGAAGATGGATGAATTGCGTCAATATCGTGATAAATTCCCTTCACTGGCCGATTCGGACGATTTTAGAATACTGGGTCGAAAATAGTATAGTTAAAGTATGTGTTTTTAATAAAAAAAGGAGAACCGAGTTCTCCTTTTTTTTGTTGTCTATATTCAGGGATTACTGATACAAAAAACGCTTGATACTCTTTTTCGGAGTTTTTTCAAATTCCTCGCTATGTATTTGGATGCTAGAAATTTGACTGTATGCAGGTAAGTTCTTGTTGAGTTCGATACGGTTTGCTTCCATTTGTGCTGCCACATCTTGTTCAGTCTTTTCCTCCTTGAAGGCGGTATCGTAGTCGGGGTGGATAAGTGCTACGAGTTTGCCGTTGCGGTGTACAATGATTGACTCCGAAACATAGGGGAGACTGTTGAGCAGGTCTTCGATTTCTTCGGGGTAGATGTTCTGTCCCGAGGGACCAAGAAGCATATTCTTCGAGCGACCTTTGATGAATACATTACCATCCTTATCCATCACGCCAAGATCACCAGTGTGATACCAGCCGTCAGCATCAATGGTCTCGGCTGTAGCCTCTTCGTTCTTGTAGTATCCGAGCATTACGTTAGGACCCTTGACGAGAATCTCTCCTGCAATATTTTCAGGGTCGGTAGAATTGATGCGCACGGTCATACCATAAGCCGCCTTTCCGCATGAGCCGGGGACAAACTTCTTCCAATCCTCATAACAGATGATGGGGGCACACTCGGTGGCTCCATAACCTACTGTATAGGGGAATTTGAGCTGGTGGAGCAAACCTTCAACCTCTTGATTGAAAGCTGCACCGCCTACGATAACTTCGTAGAAATTTCCGCCGAATGAAGTGATCATTTTTTCGCGTACTGCGGTAAGGATGGCTTCATTTACGATTGGTACCTTGAGAAGGAATTTGGTTCCGGGCTTTTCGAGTTTGGGTAGTACGTTCTTCTTGATAATCTTTTCGATGATGAGCGGTACAGCAACGATGACTGTAGGTTTAATCTCGTTGAGCGCTTGAAAGATTATTTTAGGTGAAGGTATACGGGTGAGGAAGTAGATATGCATACCTACGGTGAGCTCGTAAAGGAACTCAAAGGCCATACCATACATGTGGGCCATAGGCAACATGGAAACGATAGTGGTGCCGGCCTTCAGACCCAGTTCGTGGTCGGCAAACTCCATGTTGTTGGTTACTGCACGGTAGGGTATCATTACACCCTTGGAGAATCCTGTAGAACCGCTGGTATAGTTGATGATGGCCAAGTCATCGGGGGTGTTCGCATGGTAGTAGTTTACCATGTTTTTATCAAAACGATTGGGGAACTTCTTGCCGAAAAGTTCATTGAGATGCTCACGGGCATAAGTGAGGCGCTCGTCACGGCTGATGATGAGGTCATAATCCTCTATGCGGATAACGCCTAATACGTTGGGGATTTCATCCTCGTTCAAATTCTCCCAGTTACTTTCTCCTATGAACGCAAGCTTTGATTCACTGTGATTGATGATATTGTGCACGTTGTCTGCTTTGAACTCGTGCAGAATGGGCACGGGTA
>JBGVOS010000145.1:0-6573 GCA_045126595.1 Bacteroidaceae bacterium
GAAACCTGGTGTTATTTGATTATTATGCCCCCATTCATGGCCTACACCCCAAAAGTCAAAACGAGCGACATCGGCAGTCATGATACTTCCTAAACTTCCTACTGGACAATAAGCGCCTTCACCTCCTGCAGCCATAGGACCACTTGAAGTAGCAAAGAATAATTGACGATTTCTGGTCTGTTTAGCATATTTATCTAATCCCATCATATCGCGTATAGCCCACTGGACTTTTTCGTAAAATGTCATAAGCCTTTCTATATCAGTAGGGCAATACTGTAGCCATGCCGATATTGGATAGGCCAACTGGGCATGCTCTGACTGTACAAACAGAATGGAGCTATCATCTGCAGAATATCCTTCAAGCAACTTCACCCAATCCTCATTATCCATCGTTTCTTGATTCCAATAACCTCGAACCGGAGCATTGATGAAATGTATCTTTACGTTGGAAGCCTTCTCAAATTCATCAGTATAATAATTTACGAAGACATTACCCTCAGTAGTAGCCGTAATGTAGTTTAAGCCATTACGTAAAGAATAACTGCTTGAAGAATTATCTTCTAACCAGTTCTTGATCTTCAGCCCCACAGGTTCTGTACCGATACCACTCACAACAACATAACACGACTGGCCAGTTTCAAGATAGATGCCTGTAGGATTTTCATATCGACTATACTGATGGTTGGTTTTCAATCGGTTTTGTAAAGTTCCTAAAGTCTCATAGGCTTTGTACTCACCTACACGAAATTTCTTGTAATTTTCAGCATCATTCAACAGATTATCCACCAATGCTTTCACATCAGAGTCAGTAATATCATTACTATTTGTTACACCAGACTTTAATTGAGTATACAAATCATCGGTAAAATACTTTCCCAATAAATCCGATTTTGTATCATCTATTTGATATGCTTCTATTTCTGCTGCGGTAACATGATTATTACCACCCGAGCGAATGGTAAACTTTACTTGTCCACAACGCACACCTTCCTTACCGTTTAGAAAGAAATCATAAGTTTCAGCCTCTTTTTTATTCAGTTGGAACGTTCCGATAGAAATAAAATTGCTCCCCGATGTATTAGGATTATAAAACACCTCAACCTCACCCCAACCTCCTTGGTCCTTACGATCTTGACGAGGAATGTAACGTACATAATCAACCAATGAGACAGCATCAAGTGTAATTGTCAAGTCTACTGAAGAGTGTGTATCAAGAACTGCTCCCGACCACCAATAACTATGCCAAAAAGTATTGACATCACCATCAATAACACGCGATGCACCTTCACCAGATTGTTCACTGGTAGCTGTCGCACTTTTGATAGAGACTTTTATGTCTTGAGCATAAAGACTATTACAGGTCAACAAACAAACGGCTAATAAAGTTTTAATCTTCTGATAAAAATACATAATTCTTCAAGTATTTTGTATTACGTTATGATTTAGTGTACAAAGGTACAAAAATAACATGAATCAGGAACAAGACTTATCACAGATTTTAACAAAGCAAGATAAAGAACCATATAAAAAAAAGAACAAGTGCTTACAAAAAAAATAATCATTGTTTATTCGCTCTTTTGTTCGTACCTTTGTACTTTAGTTCTGAAAACATGTAAAACCAAAACAACAAAAACAATGACACAACAACTGCAACAAACACTGCGCGACTCGAAGGCGGCCCGCTGGGCGGCGCTCGTGATCGTATCGTTCACCATGATGTGGGGTTACTTCCTCACCGACGCCATGTCGCCCCTGATGACCATGCTCGAAGTAGAGATGGACTGGTCAAGTTCTGACTTCGGTATCTTCAACTGGGCTTACTGCTGGTTCAACGTATTCCTCTTCATGCTCATCTTCGGTGGCATGATTCTCGACAAGCTGGGCGTACGTATCACAGGTTTGGCCTCGTGTGCATTGATGGTTATCGGTGCCTTTATCAAGTATTATGCAGTAGAGTTTATCTCTCCCACTCCTGAAGCCGGCTACATCTTCGGCATCCGTACCCAGGTGATGGTGGCCAGCCTCGGCTATGCCATCTTTGCCGTAGGTACCGAGAACTGCGGTATCACCGTAACGAAGGTGATTGCCAAGTGGTTCAAGGGCAAAGAGATGGCACTCGCTATGGGCACACAGGTCGCTGTAGCCCGTTTGGGTACGGCACTGGCCATGATTGTAAGTCCGCTCATCGTGAAGCACTTCAGCATGTCTACTCCCCTACTCTTTGCGTTGGTACTCATCGGTATCGGCTTGATGGCCTACTGCGTATTCTGCGTGATGGATGCCAAGCTCGACAAGCAGCTTACAGCCGAGCAGAACGACGAGGAGGACGACACCTTCCACATCTCGGACCTCAAGGCCATCATCACCAACAAGGGTTTCTGGCTCATCGCACTGCTTTGCCTGATGTTCTACTCAGCCGTATTCCCCTTCATGAAGTATGCCACCTCACTGATGGAGAACAAGTACGGCATGGCCAACACCATTGCCGGTTGGATTCCTGCCCTCATACCTATGGGTAACCTCATCATGACACCGCTCTTCGGTGGCATCTACGACCGCAAGGGTAAGGGCGCTACCATCATGATTATCGGTTCGGCCATGCTCATCGCCGTACACGTGATGTTTGCCCTCCCCATCCTCAACTACTGGTGGTTTGCCGGTTTCATCGCCATCGTACTTGGCGTAGCCTTCTCGCTCGTACCCTCAGCCATGTGGCCCTCAGTACCCAAGATTATCCCCGAGAAACTGCTCGGTTCGGCCTACGCCCTCATCTTCTGGGTACAAAATATCGGCCTTGGCTTCGTGCCCCTGCTCATCGGTTGGCTGCTCAATGAGTACTGTATCGCAGGTGAGCGTGTGGTAAACGGACAAACCTTCATTCAGTACGACTACACCCTGCCGATGTGTGTATTCGCTTGCTTCGGTATCATTGCCCTGCTGCTCGCTTTCGCTCTCAAGAAAGAGGACAAGCGCAAAGGATATGGACTGGAACTCCCCAACATCAAGTAACTAAGAAGAAAACGAAGACGAGAGCCACCCATTCGGTAAGCTTTCGTCTTCATTTTCGTTAAAAGAGAAAAGCAATGACCATCACCCCCATCGCCCACTTCCGTAGCGCCTTCCCCACCAAGTTCGGTGTACCCCGCCAGAGCGGTATCGTGGATGAACTGCGCGGAAGCATCGTCTTCGAGCCCGTCTACCGCAATGCCGATGCCCTGCGCGGACTCGAGGGATTCGACTATTTGTGGATTATATGGGAGTTCTCGGCCAACAAGACCAAGGAAGAGCGCGGAGCTGCTACGTGGCAGCCCACCGTACGACCTCCCTTGTTGGGCGGCAACACACAGATGGGGGTCTTCGCCACCCGCTCGCCCTACCGGCCCAATCCTCTGGGACTGTCATCAGTAAAGATTGAGCGCATAGAGCTAAACGGCAAGGAGGGGCCCACCATTCACGTACTCGGTGCCGACCTCATGGATGGTACACCCATCTACGACATCAAGCCCTATGTCACCTATGCCGACTGCCACCCCGGTGCACGCAGTGGCTTCGTCGACGAACGTCGCTGGCAAGAGCTCACCGTACACTTCCCCGAACATCTGCAAACACCTTTCACTCCCGAAAGCCTTGCAGCCCTCATCCGCGTGCTCGCTCTCGACCCCCGCCCACAGTATCAAGACAACCCCGAGAAGACCTACGGCATGCCCTACGAGGGATACGACATCCGCTTCCGCGTGGCCGATGGGATACTAACGGTGGTTGAAGTGAAAAGAATTCTGAATTCTGATTTTTGAATTCTTCTCAAAGTATAACCAAGCTACATCAACACCAAAGTTACAACACAAAACTTTTTTATACTCCAGGCATCACCCTCTTTAGTTCAGAATTCACAATTTTCATCATGATTACCTTCCCCCACGCCAAAATCAACATCGGCCTGCAAGTGACCGAACGCCGCCCCGACGGGTACCACAACCTCGACACCGTGTTCTACCCCATCCCCATCCACGATGCTCTGGAAGTAATCGTGGCCGAGGGAGCCGACTATGACTGCCGTCTCCACATCAGTGGCATAGAGATTGCCGGCGACCCCGACACCAACCTCGTGGTGCGTGCCTACCGCCTCCTTGCAGCCGACTATGCCCTACCCCCGGTAGACATCTATCTGCACAAACATATCCCCACAGGAGCCGGTTTGGGTGGAGGCTCTGCTGACGCCAGTTTCATGTTGCGCCTGCTCAACGAAATGTTTGCACTGGGCATTACCACCGAACAGCTCGAGGCCTATGCCACGCAGCTTGGTGCCGACTGCCCCTTCTTCATCACCAGCCGCCCAGTATATGCCACGGGCATAGGCAACGAGTTCCACCCCATCGCCCTCGACCTCAGCGAGTGGCATATCGTGGTGGTGAAGCCCGACGTCTTCGTATCGACCAAGGAGGCCTACTCCATGGTACGCCCCGAAAAGCCCGAGGTGACGCTCGACAAGAAAATCACACAGCCCATCACCGAGTGGAAGGACAGTATCAGCAACGACTTCGAGCAAGGTATCTTTGCCCTCCACCCCGAGCTGGCCGACATCAAGGCTAAGCTCTACTCGTTGGGAGCCAAATATGCCGCCATGAGCGGCTCGGGCTCTGCCCTGTTCGGCCTCTTCGAAGCGCCTATAGCAGACGTGGAGCAGCACTTCGAGGGCTGCTTCTGTGAGCAACAGCCGCTGTCGGTATAACAGTTTTCCATAAAAGAGAGACAAATAATCTGCAAAACCTTCAAGGCGTATCTATCTATTTCTTGAAGGTTTTGCAGATTATTTGTTTTATTGCGATATCTGTAGATAGTCTTACAAACTATAGATACCTACTTCATTATTACCTTGACACTACGTCCTGCGAACTTTACGATAGCGGCACTGCCCATAGTGAGATTGGTATTGATGGTTGCCGTTCGGTTTGTTGCGATTGCAGAACCAAGTTTACGACCTGCGGTATCATATACTGTCACTTCCGTGTCTTCGGCAAGACCTGTAAGAGTAATTACCCCCTCACCACATTGGATGAATACAGGTGATGCAGATTGAGTAACAATATTGCTACCCTCTTCAAGAGGCACAATCTTACCAAAGCTGCTCCATGGAGCGGTATTCCTATAGCTTTCGATAGCACTTGCAGGCACATGCAATGTAGCATACTCGGGATAGGAATCTTCAAAAGCATCAGATTCTGCTCTCGGGACATCTACCGCATAGCAATACACATCTTGTATCCTCGGGCACCATGAGAAAGCTGCATATCCAATATATTTCAAGTTTTTAGGGAGTGTAATTGCTGTGAGATTGGTACAGCCATAGAATACACCATCATCATAGTCGCCTATTAAAATCACATTTTCTGGAATTACGATAGAGGTTAAGCTGGTGCATTCACTGAATGTTCCTTCTGAAATAACAGTAATACCTTTCGGCAGATTGATAGATGCAAGGCTACTACAACCATAAAATGCCCATCCTCCTAATGTCGTCAAACTTTGGGGAAGAGCGATAGAGGTGAGGTTACTACAATCAGCAAATGCTTCTTCCCCAATATTTGTCACGCCTTCGGGAATGGTAACAGAGATTAGATTACTGCACTCTTCGAAAGCACCTCCTGCAATATTCCGCGTACCTTCCCTTACTGCAATGGAAGTATTCTCAGGCATTTCCCCTTTATAACAATATAGGATATTGCCAATATAGACTACTCCATCAGGTTGATTGCTCAACCATTCAGTATCATCAAATGCGCCATATTCAATAACAATATCATCATTAAGAATAGTTATAGAGCCAAGATTGCTACAATCTGAGAATGCATAGTATCCAATTGACATTACACTCTTAGGTATGACAACGGAGTAAAGCTGATTGCAACCATAAAATGCCTCTCCTTCAATTGAAGTCACACTGCTGGGAATAGCGATGGAACCTTGTGCCTTGCCATCAAAAGCATTGTTGCCTATTGTTTCTACCGTATTCGGTATTACCGTCTGACTTCCTCCTACGAGCAACGTATTGGTTCCCGTTTCGATAATAGCATTGCAATCATTACGCGAATCATACACCTTGTTGTCCTTATCAACTTGTATCGTACTAAGACTGCTGCCATAGAATGCATTGTCACCAATGCTTGTTACATTCTTGGGAATAACGATACTGAAGAGATTGCTGCAATCCTTGAATGCGTATTCTCCAATAGAAGTTACACTCTCTGGAATATTTATCGAGTTAAGGGAAGTACAGAATTCGAATGCGCCTTCCCCTATAGACATTACACCCTCAGGAATGGTGATAGAATGAAGATATCTGCTAGAACGGAATGCACCTCCTGCAATACCTGTCGTACCCTTTTTGATATCAAAGGAAGTAACATCCTTGTATACAATATTATACTCATAAAGCACGTTGCCAGCATAGACTATATCATCGGACTGGTTCTCAAGCCAAGCTGTGCTAAAAAAGGCGTACTTTCCAATTTCGGTAACACTGCCAGGTATTGTAATGGATGCAAGATTGGTACAATCAGAGAAAGCCCTAGACTC
>JBGVOS010000146.1:0-5183 GCA_045126595.1 Bacteroidaceae bacterium
CCATTGAAGTAGCCCATCTCGCGGGCAAACTTGATGACATCCTTCGAGTAGAGGCAGTTCTTCTTGTCCTTCAAGGGGAACTGACGGATGCGCGACTGGTTGGCATGTGCCGAGATGCAGTCGTCGGGTACTCGAATAGCCACCCACACAGCACCCTTGCGACCAGGACCCTTACCAATCATCTCCATAATCCACACCTCATTCGGGTCAGCAATGGTGAAACTCTCGCCACTGCTGTAGTAGCCATACTCCTCGACGAGCGATGTCATTACATCGATAGCCTCGCGAGCAGTCTTCGAACGCTGCAGGGCGATGTAGATAAGGCTGCCATAGTCGATGATACCCTCCTCGTTGACCAGCTCCTCGCGGCCGCCGAAGGTAGTCTCGGCGATGGTCACCTGATGTTCGTTGATGTTGCCCACTACGTTGTAGGTCTGTCGCGCCTCGGGAATACGGCCGAGGAATTTGCCCGAATCCCAGTCATACACCTCACGCATAGCACCCTCGGGATGCACTGCTGCGGGATAGTGGCAGAGGTAGCCGAACATGCCGTACGAGTCGGCCGAATAGCTTACGATCACAGAACCGTCGGCCGATGCAGCTTTACCGACGATAAGGTTCGTGCACGCCATACCGCTCGTGATGGCGGCAAGCAGTGTCACTGCGGTCAAAAATAACTTCTTCATTTCTTTCGTTTTATTTATTGGTTAATTTACTAAGGTCTATCGAGAAACATTCAAGGTGATTGGAGATTACAGAAGGCTACTCATAATTCAAATTTCATAACTCTTTTGTTTCTCCTCATATCCTCCACCTCAATCTCCACGGTATGGCGCCCGGGGCCTATGCCTTCGGCCTTGAGGTCGCACCACAGACGGGCACTCTTGCTGCTGTATTTGAACAGTACCCAACGGCCATCTATCTTGCCTCGGTAGCTGCGCAGTCCCGTCTCGCCATCGGCAATGCGTAAGGTGACAATGCCACGCTTCTTCCACGTACTCCCCCCTATCGGTGTTATCGTAGGAGGGGTCACGTCGGCACACACGGTGTAGCTACCCAATTCGGTGATATTGGCTGTGATGCGTCCATACTTATAGGTACCGCCACAATAGACACGTCGCTTGCCGTCGACACGTGCCACGTAGAGTTTCTTGCTATCGAAAGGCTTGTCCAAGCGGATAGGCAAGGTCAACTCGGCCGATTTGCGCAAGGGGACGGGCTGTGTGGAGAACCGATAGATGTCGGCAAAATCGGAGTCCGATTCTGAAGACAACACCTCATACTCCAGGTCTACATCCTCGAAGAGCGTACCCTGTGGCATCCACAGTTCAGTACCGGCCACATAGAAACGGTTATCACGCGAAGCGTCCATATAATAGAGGTAGTTGCGCGGCGAGGTGGCTACGGGCATACGCTTGCCCCGCACGACAAAGCGATACACGGAGCAGTTGCCATGCAGGTCCTCCAGTTCGTAGCGGAAATGGTAGTCGCGCTCTTCGTCAATGGTCACCCATCCGCACTGCCCGTCGGCACGGAGCATGCGCAGTTCATTGTTCTCGGCAATGGAAGACCGCATATACCACCTCTTCGAACGGCGCTGCTCGGCATAGTCGGTCCACGAGTTGATGAGGCGGTTCTCATCGAAGTCGAAGCGGTCCACATCGCTGCAGCTTACCAGACGGCCATCGACATAGAGTCGCACATAGCGTACACCATAGTTGTTTGTCGTACCATCCATATAGTCGTTGGCCGAGATGGCAGCGGAAATGCGGCCCCAAGCGGAAATAAAGTTGAAAGTTGAAAGTTGAGAGTTGAAAATTATTTTTCCTTCTTGCTCAACCACACCTTTCTGCGAAGGAGCAGTGTTTACTACTCTACCCTCTCGGCTGTCTCCATACACCATGATATGCGTAGCCCGCGGCGGAATATTGTCCACAATCTTATCCTTATAGAAGTATAGCGGATCAATGGGCTCGTTGGTGTCAGTAGTACGTATCTCCATGTGGAGGTGCGGACCGAACGAGTAGCCCGTATTGCCGGCGTATGCTACCACCTCACCTTGACTTACAGGAAACTCCTCGGGGGCGAACTCGAGTGTCACCACATAGCTCTGCTCGGCATACTGCTGTTCACGTATGCGTCGTGCTATCTCGGGCAAGAAACGGTCGAGATGGCCGTGCACCGAGGTATAGCCATTATCGTGAGTGATGTAGAGCGCATTGCCATAGCCTCCCGCCGTGACAGTCACCTTGGAGATGTAGCCATCGGCAATGGCGAGGAGCGGTTTGCCCGTGACGCCCTGCGTCTTGAAGTCGAGCCCCCCATGAAAGTGGTTCGAGCGCAACTCGCCGAAGTTACCGCTCAGAAAGAGTGGAAAGTCAAACGGCACACCGAACGTCACCTCCTGTGCCATGCTCTTCAACAGACAAACAAGAGCCAGTATACTACTATATATATAACGTTTTATTCTCATCATCCACTTTTCATTAGTTTCTGTTCACCTGCTTCACGCCCTTCACCGTGCGCAACTTCTTTATCAAGGCCTGCAAGCGAGCGTTCTCCTCAATCATCACGGTGAGCGTGCCCGAGAAAAGTCCGTCGTGCGAGTTGATGCTGATGTTGCGCAACTGGATGTTCTCCTCTTTGGAGATGATGGAGGTGATGTTGTTGACAATGCCGATGTCGTCGTGGCCGATGACGGTGAGCGTGATGGGATAGAGCGAACCCTTGCTCTTACCTGCCCAGCGAGCCTTGACTACACGATAGCCGAAGCGGGTGTGGAGGTCGTGAGCGTTGGGGCAGTCGCAGCGATGTATCTTGATGCCGCCGCCCGTGGTGACAAAGCCAAACACCTCGTCACCATAGATGGGGTTACAGCACTGGGCGAGCTTGAAGTCTATTCCCTTGAGGTTCTGGTCGATGACAAGCACATCGCCCGAGAAGTGTTGCTTCAGCTGATCGTCCTGCTGCAGGCTATACCCTTCGGCACTGCGCAGACTCACGGTCTGCGGCTCGGTCACCTGCTCCATGGCCTGCACGTAGCGGTCGATGAATTGGTTCACGTCGAGCGAACCTTCAGCAATCTTCTGGTAGAACTCCTTCACCTGCTTGTAACCCATATTACGGATGAGACGCATCATGGTGGGTTCGTCATACTCTATCTTGCGGTTCTTGAACTTGCGTTCTATGGTCTCGCGGGCAAAGGCAGCCTGGCGCGATTCAATCTCGTTGAGACTCTGACGTATCTTGTTGCGGGCCTTCGAGGTGGTCACAATGTCGAGCCAGCCCTGCTTGGGAGTCTGTGTATTGGAAGTGAGGATCTCCACCTGGTCACCGTTGCTCAGCTTATGGCGCAGTTGCACATGCTTTCCGTTGACCTTACCGCCTGTACAGCGGCAACCTACGTTGGTATGGATATGGAAGGCAAAGTCGAGCACCGTAGCGCCCTGAGGTAGCTTGAAGAGGTCGCCCTTGGGAGTGAACACGAAGACATCGTCCTTGTAAAGGTCCATCTTGAACTGGTCCATCAGCTCCAAGCCATCGTCATCGCTGTGCTCCAACGCCTCGCGGATGCTCGTGAGCCACTCATCGAGTCCCGTCTCGCTCTTCACCCCCTTGTAACGCCAGTGTGCGGCAAGTCCGCGCTCGGCAATCTCGTCCATGCGCTCGGTGCGTATCTGCACCTCCACCCACTTGCCCTCGGGGCCCATCACGGTGGTGTGCAGCGACTCGTAGCCGTTGCTCTTGGGGATAGAGAGCCAGTCGCGCAAGCGCTTGGGATTGGGCTGGTACATATCTGTAACAATGGAGTAAGCCGCCCAGCACTCCTGCTTCTCCTTCTCGTATTCCGAGTCGAGGATGATGCGTATGGCGAAGAGGTCGTAGATGCCCTCGAAGGTGGTCTTCTGCTTCTTCATCTTCTGGCTGATGGAGTGGATACTCTTCGTGCGTCCCTTGATGTGGCACTTGAGTCCCGCTGCCGCCAGTTTCTTGTCTATGGGGTCGATGAACGAGGCGATGTACTTGTCACGTGCCGCCTTGGTCGCGTTGAGTTTCTCCTTGATGTGGTAGTACATGTCGTGCTGCGTGTACTTGAGCGAGAGGTCCTCCAACTCCGACTTCAACTTATACAGACCCAGTTTATGGGCCAAGGGAGCATACAGGTAGGCAGCTTCGTTGGCCACTTTAAGGCGTGCATCCTCGTTGGGTGCATCCTTGATCTGGCGCATGGTGTTCACGCGGTCGGCAATCATGATGAGGATGACGCGCATATCCTCGGCAAAGGAGAGCAACAGGTTGCGGAAGTTCTCTGACTCGATAGTCGGGTTCTTCTCATACAGGCTCGCCGTGCGCACCAGTCCGTTGAGTATCACCGCCACGTCGGCACCATACTGCTGACCTATCTCCTCAATGCTGATGTATCCGTTCTTCGCCACATTGTGGAGCAGAATACTCACGATGGCCGCACGGCGCATACCCATCTCGTCCACCACGATGATGGCAGTCTGCAAATTGTTGATGATGGGGTTGAGCCCGAAGCTGTCGCGCTCCAGCTTACCCGCCTCGACAGCCTCGACCAGCAGCGCCTCAATGCGCGGCATGTCGTTCTCGCACAGGCTTTCGCCCGCCAGTTCGCATAAGCGTGACTCAAGCTGGGTCTTCAGTTCCAATTCCTCAGGAGTGAAGAATGTGGTATATATCGTTTCGTTCATGACGCTATATCTTTATCTTATATCTGTACAAAGGGGCCATTTCCCCATTGAACTACAAAAGTACATTTTTTCTTTCATATCTGCGTACAAACCATGAGTGAAAATCTGGGAAACCCTCGGGGAAAATTGGTTAACCCAATAAAAGAAATGGGTATACCCTAAAAACTTGGAGGGTATACCCATTTTCACCTTACGACCAAGAGGCATCTTCAGAATCTCATTCCCACGGTCATCATACCCTTTACAAGATTACGACTAAGCGATGTAGCCTCCAGGTTAGGGTCGTCAAACGGGAAGAAATCGGCCGACTGGCGGCTATAGAGCAGAGCCATATCGGTATAGAACACGTTGCCGCGGAAGCCGACACCCAACGTAAAGTTATTGGTGGCCTTCACATTGGTATAGGCGGTATTGGTCTGTACGGAATTGACGGGAATCCACTTCCAGGCATCCTTCTTGTATCCACCCGAC
>JBGVOS010000147.1:0-9499 GCA_045126595.1 Bacteroidaceae bacterium
ACTACTGCATAGCACTCGACCAAGCCGAGCTGCTTCCCAAAGAAGTATTTGCCCGCCGCAAAGCCGAGGGAAAGAAAACCACCGTATATACCTGCTGCTCTACCCACAAACCCAATTCCTTCACCTTCTCCGTACCGGCCGAAGGCGCATGGTATGGCCTCTATGTGGCAGGTACCGAATATGACGGCTACCTACGCTGGGCCTACAACAGCTGGGTAAAGAATCCGCTCCACGACACTCGTTTCCGCCAATGGCCTGCAGGCGATACCTATATGATATACCCCTATGGTCGCAGTTCGGTACGCTTCGAGAAGCTCATTGAAGGCATACAGGCCTATGAAAAGATACGTATCTTACGCGAAGAGTTCACGGCCACAGGCAACACCGCCAAACTTGCCGAACTGGATGCACTGCAAGAGAAGTTCAACTTCAACAGCCAATATACTGACGATTTCCCCACTCTCATCCATCAAGGACAAGAGGAGTTGAATGCATTCTGATTCCTGATTACTGCCACAGAATTTGTAGGTTTCCCCCAAAAACTATATCTTTGCGTAGAGAAAAATAGGACGGAAGTGTATTTCAAAGATATTATCGGACAAGACAGCGCCACCACCTTACTGCGATCAGCAGTAGTTGAAGGACGCATTCCCCATGCGCAACTCATCTGTGGCGGTGAGGGAGTAGGGAAACTGGCTGTAGCCATTGCATACGCCCGTTACCTCTGCTGCATGCACCGCAATGGCGAAGATGCTTGTGGCGAGTGTCCTTCGTGCAAGAAATTTGACAAGCTATCACACCCCGACCTTCATTTTGCCTTCCCTATATATAAGAAGGATTCAAATAAAACACCGCACAGCGATGACTTCATCGACAAGTGGCGTCAGGCTGTGGGCGAGAATCCCTACATGACGCTGAACCAGTGGATGGATCACATCGGCACCGAAAACCAGCAGGGACTCATCTATGCCTCGCAGAGCGAAGAGATTATCCGTAAGCTTACGCTCAAGTCAAGCGAGGGCGGTTACAAAGTAATGATTATCTGGATGGCCGAGAAGATGAATGCCGAATGCTCCAACAAGCTGCTCAAGATGATTGAGGAGCCGCCCGCCCAGACTGTATTCCTTCTCGTGAGTGAGAATCCCGACCTGCTGTTGCCCACCATACAGAGCCGCGTGCAACGCCTCACATTGCGTCCTATCGAAGAAGAAGTCATTACCCGCGCTCTGTGCGAGCGGTTCGGACTCACCGATGCTGATGCACGTCAGATAGCCCACGCCTCGGCAGGCAACTGGCTGCAGGCCATAGAAACCATACACCTGGGAAGCCGTACGAAGGAGTACATCGAACTCTTCATGGCACTCATGCGCCGCTCCTATGCACGTGACCTCAAAGGTATGCGCCAATGGGCAGACCAAGTGGCAGGCATGGGACGGGAACCGCAGAAGAACTTCCTCATCTACTGCCAGCGCATGATACGCGAGAGCTTCATCTGCAACTTCCGCCGCCCTGAGATAAACTACATGAATGCAGACGAGGCCACCTTCACCTCACGCTTCGCCCCCTTCGTGAACGAGAAGAATATCTTCGGCATCATGGACGAACTGAGCGAAGCGCAGCGCCATATCGAGCAGAACGTCAACGCCAAGATGGTATTCTTCGACCTCGCCCTGAAGATGATTATGCTGCTGAAGCAATAAAATGCATCATTATATAATGTATTATCTACAATATAAACATAAATAACCAAACCATGAGATTATTATCAACTATCACATTAGCACTAGCATTTATAGTGATTATGCCCTCTTCTATCTATGCCAAGAAGAAAAATAAAAAGGCAGCTTCACTCACAACAATATTGAAAAAAGACTCGCTATCTACCTACAACAGTCTTATCAAGGACGCTACGCTCAACAAAGGACTCTTTAACGTCTACTTCAATGAGAAGACAGGAAAGATGTATTTCGAGATTCCTGAAGATGCATACTCTCGCACATACATGCTCTCTAGCCGCATCTCTGCCATTAGCGACACACGTGACTATGTGGCCGGACAGATGCATGTGGATCCCATCCTCATTAAACTGACGTCAGACGGTCGCAATGTTTATATGCACCAAGTCCAGCACATAAATACCATTGACGAGAATGATCCGATAGCACCGGCTTTTGAGAGAAACAATATCGCCCCCGTATTAAAGGGATTCAAGATTCAGGCTACAAAGGAAAAAAATGTGCTGATTGACGTCACATCCTTCTTCGGCACAAACGAAAAGTGCATTAGCCCAATAAAGAGTTCCAACCCGATAGCTAAACTGTTGGGCAGCAGTGACGGCATAAAAGGAACATTCCAAGCCGGCTCATCAGGTATAAGCGAGGTGAAAGCATTTGAGAAGAATATTGAAATCAAGTCTCTGCTATCGTTCATGACAACAGGTATCATCGAGAAGCCCTATTCCATCAACGTGCACCGCTCGTTCTTCGTACTGCCTGAGGAACCTATGGCTATCCGTCTGCAAGACAACAGAGTGGGATATTTCTACAACAACAAGAGCATATTCTCTTCAGAAGCCGACCGCATAGAGGAAAAAAACTACATCAACCGCTGGCGATTGGAACCCAAGCCCGAGGATAGAGAGAAGTACTTCAACGGTGAATTAGTGGAACCTATGCAACCTATCGTATTTTACGTTGACTCTGCATTCCCCGAGAAATGGCGCACGACTATCAAGGAGGGCATTGAGGTATGGAATGTGGCCTTCGAGACCGCAGGATTCAAGAACGCCATCGTAGCAAAGGACTATCCGAAGAATGACAGCATATTCGACCCGGACGACATGCGATACAGCTGTTTCAGATATGTGGGGACAAACACTGCCAATGCGATGGGGCCGAGCTATACCGACCCGAGAACCGGCGAAATACTCTCTGCCGATGTCATCTGGTATCATAACATCCTGTCGCTGCTTCATAATTGGCGTTTCATACAGACAGGAACGGTAGACCCGAGAGTAAGAACACCTAAGTTCAGCGACGAGGTGATGAACGAGGCCATCAAGTATGCTGCAGCACATGAGATAGGGCATACACTCGGACTGATGCACAATATGGGGGCAAGCTATTCATATCCTGTAGAAAAACTACGCGACCCGGAGTTCACACAGAAATATGGCACTACACCAAGTATTATGGACTATGCACGCAACAACTATGTAGCACAGCCCGGCGATATGGAGCGTGGCGTGAAATTGACCCCTCCCGACCTCGGTGTATACGACATCTATGCTATCGAATGGGGATACAGACTTATTAAAGATGCCAGCACGCCCGATGAAGAAAAACCTGTACTTGACAGTTGGATTGCGAAATATGCACACGATCCTATGTATGAGTTTGGAGCACAGCAACTTCTCGGAACCGTTGACCCCACTGACCAAACAGAGGACCTTGGCAACGACCATATATTGGCAAGCAATTATGGTATAAACAACTTGAAAATCCTTATGAACAATCTTGAAGCGTGGACTCTTGAGGAGGGCCAACGATACGATGAGATGGAAAAGGTTTATATGGAAGTAACAAAGCAATACGGCAGATACGTCAAGCATGTCATCCCCTACATCGGAGGTGTCAGATACGAGGAAATACGACAAGGAGATGGGAAAGCAACAGGAAAACATTACATCGGCAAGGATTATCAGAAAAAGGCGATGTTGTGGTTAGTTAACGAAGCCCGCACATACGATACATGGCTAACTCCAAGAAAACTAATCAACAAGTTTGAGTTGAACATGGACGCCAACAAGAAATTGGGTACACAAATCATATCATCGCTCATCAACGGTACAGTATTGTATCGAATAAAAGATGGAGGTGAGGAAGACCCAAAGAACAACTACGTCATCGATGACTACCTCAAAGACTTTACCAACGCTGTCTTCACTGCGCCAAAAACTGGTGTGCTCAGCGATACTGACAAGAACTTGCAAAGCGTAGCGATAACACAGATGATAAAGAATCTCGGACTGGAAACAACCGCGGCTGTAAAAAAGGCCTCGCTTGATGAATATACTGAATTCTTCAACGATTATGCAGAGACAACGATGCCATGCAGTCATCACGTATGCAACGAGACAAGATCATTCGCAAGAATAAACCTCGGAGTATCAAGCTTGACGAAAGATGAGTTCGGAGCCATCATGATGGGACGTTTGCAGGCTGTATTACAGAAGTACAAAACATACAGAAATACAGCAAAAGGAACAACAAGAGATTTCTACGATTACCAAATCCTCAAGATAGAACGTGCGTTGACCAAATAGAATAATATAAATCACTATCAAATAAGATTATGCCTAATATAAAATCTATCATAATTACGCTGTTCCTTGCTGTATGCCATACGGCATTTGCTTCGGCGCAAGAAGACATAATCACGGGAAAGGTTCTTGATACCGGTGGAGAACCGCTGATTGGAGTACATGTGAAATGGAAAGACCAGAAGATGGGAACCGTGACCAACCTTGAGGGTGTTTTCACACTTCCCGTCCTGAAGACAAAGGCGACACTCCAGATTTCATACATGGGATACAAGACACAGGAGGTCACTGTAGAGAAAGGACAACGCCTCGTAAATATTACCCTCGTTGATGATGCACAGAATCTGGACGAACTGGTAGTCGTCGGTTACGGCATACAGAAGAAGTCTTCAATCACCGGCTCTGTTGAGACCATAAAGGCCGAAGACCTACTCATGATGCCCACGACCAATCTTGACCAGGCACTCACAGCACAAGTTGCCGGACTACAGGTCATGCAATCCACAGGCGACCCGAGCAGTGCCAAAGAATCTACTATAAGAATCAGAGGCATAAACAATGCACCATTGCTTGTTATTGACGGTGTACCCCGATTCGGAACAACAACATCGGATGGTGAAACCAGACTCTCGGACCTTAATCCTGATGACATAGAGAGCATTACCATACTCAAAGATGCCGCATCGGCTGCTGTGTATGGTGCACGTGCAGCAAACGGTGTCATCCTCGTCCAGACAAAGAAGGGAAATGAAGGTAAAGTGAATATAAATTACCGGGGGCAGTATAATCTGCAGCAAGCCACCCAGTTACCCGAATTCTTGGACGCATATGACTCTGCCCTACTCTTCAATCGAGCAGTTGAGAACACTCCCGGCACAACAGTAGAGCCATATACTCCGGAGCAACTTGAGATGATACGCACCAATTCTGCTCCTAACCTCTATGCTAATGAAGACTATTTGAGTTATCTAAGCAATACTGGATGGTCCACTACGCACAGTGTCTCTGTATCTGGTGGCAACAAGGCAGTAAGATACTATCTCTCTACAGGCTATGCCGACAACAAGGGTCTGTACAGTGGAGTGGGAAGAAATCGTCTCAACTACATGGGAAAGATTGATGCAGAACTGGCTAAAGGACTAACATTGTCGTTTGCAGCAAATGGTTCACGCACCAAAGCACAGAACAGCAGTTACTACACCATAGACAATGCCTATGCCTTCTCTCCACTGCAAGTGGTGAGATTTGAGAATGGAGACTTGGCAAGCATCAATGGTTCTAACCCGCTTATAGCAGTAGAGGGCTTAGGAGGTTACATAAAAGATAAAAGCAAGATGAACACCATAACAGCTAATCTCAACTGGGATGTATCGTTCGTAAAAGGTTTGTCTATGTATCTCCGAGGAACATTTGATGATAATGTACGCATAGAGACCACTTTTGAAAAGCCTGTAACGCTCTACACCTATGACAACACAACAGGTACCTATGCTACAGACCCCAATACCATTTATCCTACGGCTAAAGTATCATTGGAACAGGATGACCGCTTCTTCGACAGCCAACTTTACGAAGCGGGAATCAACTATATAAGAACATTTGAGAAAAAACATGATGTGGAGGGTACAGTTGTGGCCAACTACCAACGCACCCATACACAATACATGAACGGCACCAATCTCGACAAAGGCATTTATCCTGAGGTGATAGGCAGTGCCCAATCGGCCAATCTTTACGGTGACGAGATGTACAATCAACGTGCTTCACTCATCGGACGTGCCAAATACGGATACGACAACAGATATTTTGCCGAGTTCAGTTTCCGTGTAGACGGCAGCAACAATTTCCATCCTGACCACCGTTGGGGCTTCTTCCCGTCGTTCTCCGGTGCATGGGCCATCTCAAACGAGCCGTTTTTCAAGAACTGGGACCAGGAGGTGCTGAGCAACGCAAAACTCAGGCTTTCTACCGGATGGCTCGGAAACGACGGACTGGCAGGCGCATATTCCTATCTCAAGACATACACCGAGAGTACGAATTACGGATACAATATTGGAGGAAACTTCCGCCCGGGATTATACATGACAAGCAACCCCAATATAGACTTGACATGGGGCCGTACGCATGACTATAACTTTGCATCGGATCTCGGATTCTGGAGAGGGCGCATCGGCTTGACCTTCGAGTATTTCCTGCGTTACGAAACAGACAAGATTACCTCTGCACCCGACTATCTCTATCCACCGACAACCGGTGTTGATGGCAACATTCCGAGTCAGAACTTCAGTAAACTGAAAACATGGGGATGGGACCTTACACTCACCCACCGCAATACCATAGGCAAACTGAAATACAACGTCGGCATCATATTGTCTAAATCTGATGATGAATACCTTGATTTTGGTGACGAGAGTGCACAGTTGCCCAATTTACGCCGCAAGGGACGCAGCAGTTTAGTGTGGACCATGTATGAGGCCGATGGATTGTTCCAGTCTCAAGAAGAAATCAGCAATTATGGTGTTGACCAAGACGGGCAGAACAACAGCACCATCGCTCCGGGCGACATTAAGTATATAGACCAGAACGATGACAAGAAGATTGATGCCAATGACCGCATCTATGTGAAGAACTCATCCTACCCGGATATGGACCTCGGTCTGAAACTGAATATCTCATACCACGGATTTTTTGTCAATGCGTTGTTGCAGGGTGTATACGGATACAAGCAAGACCTGAACGAGTATTATTCGCTTGAGAACAGCACACTGCAGAAGTTCCAACGCTATCATCTGACCGAAACGTGGACTTTCGAGAACTCTGATGCAAGGTATCCACGAATCAAGTTTGCCACAACGAATGATAATAACAGAAAAGCATCGACTTTCTGGATTCAGGACTGTAGTTTCATACGCCTAAAATCACTCAACTTGGGATATCAGTTCCCCAAGAAATGGATTAAGAAATTGGACCTCTCATCGGCAAGCATAGCGTTCCAGGCCAGCAATGTATTCACAATATCCAATTTGAAGAATATGGACCCGGAGTCTCTGCGTGGCTATCCGATACAGAAATCATACGGTGCGACACTCAATCTAAGTTTCTAACCCCGACATCATAACATAAGAAGATGAAGAATAATACGATAAGATACATTGCGACCTCTGCCATCACAGCCGTGCTGACACTGACAAGTTGCAACAGCCTTTTCGATGACGGACCATACAACAAGATTTCTGAAGAGGCAGTATGGAGCAACAGCATGCTACTTGATGAATATGTCAACGGATGGTACCGCTACATGAGTCACGGATTCAAGACTCTTGTGCCCACCAACGCCATGCTGAAAGGTGTAAGCCGATATTACCTGCCTTGGTTCGGAGATCAGCTCAGTGTAGGAAAGACCGACTGGTTCAATGCCGGATATGGAGACATCCTGAAGGCTAACGAATCGAGTCTTACGCTTTGGGCACAGAACACATGGAGTTCACATTATACCCAAATACAGTATATAAACACCTATTTTGAGAACCACGGTTCTGTGACCGACCCGGAACAAAAGAAGAGAATCGATGGCGAGGCACACTTCATGCGTGCATACTATTACTATATGTTATGGCGCAGCTATGGCGGTGTGTTCATCATAGACCATCCTTTTGACCCTCTGAAAAAAGCCGAGACATTCCCAAGAGCATCCTACGATAAAATGGTGGAATTCATCGTAGACGAGGCCACCAAAGCTGCAGACCTGCTTCCCGTAGAACATGAGGCCTCCAATCTTGGCAGAGCCACACGCGGTGCTGCTCTCATGCTGATTGCAAAGACCTACTTATGGGCATCAAGCCCAGTGTTCCAGAATAAGGACAAGGCCTATCTCGGATTCACAGAAGACAAGAGTGAAGCGATGCTCACGAAGGCGAAAGAGGCATACGACAACCTCTTCAAACTCAAAGCATACGACCTTATCCCTATAAGTGCAACCACACAAGATGGAATAAGAGACGAATACCGCAAGATATTCCTTACAAAGAACAGTCAGGAATCAATCTTTGAGATACAGCACTCTGACGACGGCGACTATGCCAACAAGTTCGGCCACAAACTCGACCGTGACGCCGCATCACCCTTCTTTACAGGAACGACAGCGGCCTACACTCCTACACATAACCATGTAATGGAATATGGCATGCGTGAGGGCAAGGAATACGATGCCGCCAACCCCTACGAGAACCGCGACTACAGATTCTATGCCAATATCCTGTATAACGGAGCTACCTTCCGCAATCACGTAATGGATATGGCAACAACCGACGGTGTAAAAGGTGTGGATATCACCCCATACGGTACGTCAACATCTGCTGCAGTAAGTCGTACGGGCTATTATATCGGCAAATTTGTTGACGAGGGACAGACGGTAGACAACAATGATACTTATGCCTCATCGCAGAACTACATCATCTGGCGGTATGCAGAGGCATTGCTCGACTATGCCGAAGTGATGTTCCGATTGAATGACCCTGTTACAGCATTGGAATATGTCAACAAGATACGCCAGCGTGTACACATGGACACCCACACCGACATCACATGGGAAAAGATTGTCAATGAGCGTCGCATAGAAATGGCCTTTGAGGAAACCACCTATTGGGATCATCTCAGATGGGGAACAGCCGTAGAGAAACTCAACGGACAGAGTAATCCACTCAAAAGTATGACTATAACTGTCAAAAACGGAAAGACAACCTACAAGGAGGCTAACCTCAATCGTTTCCCTGGTAGAGTTCGTGTATTCCAAGAAAAACAGTATTATCTACCTATCCCATGGGCCGACATCCAATATCATAATGTAGAGCAGAACCCTGATTGGACCCAGGTATAGTATATTTGTCTACTAAGACAAGGAAATAGAATACAATAATTACATGAAAACTTAAAACTCAAAGATTTATGAAGAAACTTTTTACTTTTTCATTCTTGTTGCTTGCAGCCATGACTGTGACAGCACAGACAAGTGGGCGCAACTTGTTCGATGCAGCAGATATCGACGAAAACGGATGGATATGGTTTGATACTGCTGAGAAAATAGAAAAATATATCGGTGTCATCAATGAAACCGATTATTTAGTCGATCCTGAAGGGAAACCTATACAGTTGGTATATGCCGATATTTTTCCTGACTAT
>JBGVOS010000148.1:0-16123 GCA_045126595.1 Bacteroidaceae bacterium
TGTATATGGCACATAAAATGACAGAATCAGAATTGCACGAATTCTTAATCAAAAACTTTCCGAAGGAGGATATCAATTGTGAATGGAAAGAGATGAAAAATCTGAAAAACTCTTTCAATGGTCACGAAGGGGAAGATGTGATGTCCTATATATCTGCCATTGCAAATATGGAAGGAGGGCATCTTGTTATCGGCGTAGAGGATAAGACATTAAACATAGTAGGAACTGACCTTACTAATTTTAATCTAGATAGTGATTCTGCCGTATTGAAGATTAAAGAGAATTGTACGAATATATCTTCTGAAGGATTGTTTATTGATGCTTATGAGACAACTGATACAAATAAGACAGTGTGGGTCATTCATATTCCTAAGCATCTCCCACGCAAGCCCGTGTATGCTCACAAGAAGTCTTGGCAGCGTATTAAGGACAGTTTAGTCTATTTGACACGCGAGAGAGAAGATGCAATCCTCAATGAAGAAATCCTGCAAACAGATTGGTCGGCTCAAATTATTCCCAATGCAACGTTGGATGATTTGGACCCTAAAGCAATAGAACTGGCTTTGAAGGGCTTCTGTGAACGATATCCTGATAGAGCAGATGATGCTCGCAAATGGGATACGGCAACATTCCTCGATAAGTCAAAACTCACGATTAATCATCAAATAACTCGAACCGCAATATTGCTCTTGGGTAAAGAGGAGGCAGTACATCACTTAGGGCATATTGCACAGATTGTTTGGAGGTTGAGAACAGAAAAGGAAAATGCGGGAGAGATATTCTCCGCACCCTTCCTGTTATCAACTTCACGGATAATGGAAAAGATTAGAAATTACAGAATCAAAATTTTCCCCAATAATAGTTTGATCCCTGCTGAAATATGGAAATACGATACGAAGACCATACTTGAAGGATTACATAACTGCATAGCCCATCAAGACTATTCGCGTAATGAACGAATCGTAGTTACAGAAGAACAAGAACAATTGTCTTTTGAAAATGCTGGTGCTTTTTATGATGGCTCATATGAGGACTATATTGAAGGATTCAAGACTCCTAAACGCTATCGTAATATGTTTCTTGTACAAGCAATGGTCAACTTGAAGATGATTGATACTCAAGGTTATGGAATACACGAAATGTTCAAGCGACAGAAGGATCGTTTTCTGCCAATGCCTGATTATGACAAATCACAAGAGAATTATGTAAAACTAACGATACCGGGACAGGTCATAAATCAAGAATACTCTCTGTTGTTAATTGAAAATGTAGACATTGATCTGATGACAGCTGTTTTACTAGACAATGTTCAGAAGGGTAAGCCTATCAAAGATAATGCAGTCGCATTACTTCGTAAGATGAAGTTGATAGAGGGTCGTAAACCTCATTTCCATATCAGCAAGAGAATTGCAAAAGTCTCTCATCAAGAAGTAGAATATACGAATCTTAAAGGCTTCGAAGACCAATATTATCGCGATTTGATATTGAAAGCATTAAAGCAACATCAAAACCTAAAACGCACAGATTTTGACAAATTGTTAATGAATAAATTACCGAATGTGCTGAATGAAGCTCAGAAGAAGAATAAAATAGGTAATCTATTGAAACAGCTAAGAATGGATAAAAAAATATATGCCGATAATCATAGAGTTTGGCATTTGAGTAAAGAATAGTTTGTTTTACTCGAAATTTACTCGAAATTTACTCGAAATTTACTCGAAAATCTGAATTCTTTACTCGGTACAGATAAGTTTGTCCTTCGCGATACGATAGTTGAGATTTGGAATCTGCAAGCATCTGAAGAGTATAATCCACAACACACAGCGAATAAGGCGTGCCTTATTCGCTGTGTTGTTATTCCCACTTCATGACTTTGAAAGCCAATATAGTCTTACATCAGCACCACCGACTCCACGAAGATGCCGTCGATAGCCGTAAACATTGCAGCAAAGGCCAAACGTACAAACCGCGTTCGCAAATGTGCGAATCTGTTTGGGGTAAATGGGGCATTGACACCGCAGAAAAGGAGAAACGTGCCAATTGTGG
The DNA here is from genome assembly GCA_045126595.1 of Bacteroidaceae bacterium. Classification (GTDB taxonomy): domain Bacteria; phylum Bacteroidota; class Bacteroidia; order Bacteroidales; family Bacteroidaceae; genus UBA1189. The sequence goes on from JBGVOS010000148.1 coordinate 2,047, forward strand.
AGGATTTTGGGCCAATCTGTAAGGAATTTTCAGCATAATTTTGCACCGTCAAAAATGACGAGACAAGAACCTATGACACAGTACAAACTGAAGAAGACCAAGACCGAGGAGAGCATCCTAAATGCTTATAAGAGAATGGAGGAGCGCATCGTGGCCAGTTACCTCGCCATAGAGAACTCCGTGGTGGGAGCATACAAGAAGATCGAGGATGACTTCGTGGAGCACTTCTTGGAGAAGGTGGAGGGTGAAAACGAAGACGCCGACGCGGTATGAAAGCGTCGGTTGCCTTTGGCCCCTACGGGCGGCGAACGTTGTTTGCGACGACGGGAGGTTTATCTCCCCAAAGGAGTATTGCTTGCCGACTCTAAACTCTAAACACTAAACAGTAAACAAATAACATATGAAAAACAGACTGTATCTTGTGACCGGCGCTGCCGGATTCCTGGGCAGCAACGTATGTGCCCAGTTGCTCGAACGCGGTGAGCGCGTGAGAGGTTTCGTGCTGAAGGGCGACAAGGCTGCCAAGTATGTCCCCAAAGAGGTGGAGATTGTCTATGGCAACCTGTGCGACAAGGCGTCGCTGGAGCCTTTCTTTGCCGTAGAGGAGGGCACGGAGACGGTGTGCATCCACGTGGCCAGCATGGTGACGGTGAACCCCAAATACCGCAAGGTGGTGCTCGACGTCAATGTGGGTGGCACGGAGAACATCGTGGACCTCTGCCTGGAGCACAAGGAGTGCCGCAAACTGGTGTATGTAAGTTCTACGGGTGCCATTCCCGAACGTCCGAAGAAGGAGAAGATCAAGGAGGTGACGGAGTTTGACCTCGACAAGGTGGAGGGCTGGTACAGCAAGAGCAAGGCAATGGCTACGGCCAATGTGCTCACTGCCGTGAAGGAGCGTGGCCTCAATGCCAGCATCGTGTACCCCACGGGCATCTTCGGCCCCAACGACTACTCGATGAGCGAGACCACATCGACCATCGTGAAGATTATCAATGGTAAGATGCCCGTAGGTATCGACGGCTCGTTCAACCTTGTCGATGTGCGCGACCTGGCAGCCGGATGCATCGCTGCCGTGGACAAGGGCCGTGCAGGTGAGGGTTACATCCTCGGCAACGAGGTCATCACACTGAAGAAGATGAGCAAGTTGCTCTGCCGGGAGCTGGGTTGCAAGCCCATCAAGTTCTTCCTCCCCATACGCATGGCCGAGGCCATCGCCCGCAAGATGGAGAAGGATGCTGCCAAGAAGGGCGAGATGCCTATGATGACCACCTTCTCGGTGTATAACCTGAAGCGCAACAACAAGTTTGACTACAGCAAGGCCGAGCGCGAGCTGGGCTACACCACACGCCCCCTCGAAGAGACCCTGCGCGACGAGGCTCAGTGGCTGCTCGAGAATGGTAAGATTAAGTTAAGTGTGAAGAAACAGTAAGGGATAATATAGCAATTTTTACACGTTTCGTGTCATCCTGAACATCGTGAAGGATCCCGCGCTGGGCCGACGCGGAATGAGCGTCGGTTGCGACGAAGGAAACTTTAGTTTCCCCGAGGAGTCCTTTTTCACCAGGAAACTCTACGAGATCCTTCGTTTTACTCAGGATGACAACCTTACGGAATAGCATACTATAAACAACACAATAATGTCGTAAGAATAGAATGAATTTTAATATTAACCTATTTAAAAAGTAAAAGAAAATGAACAAGATTATCAAAGGATTGGGCATCGCATTGCTCGGATGTTGCACACTCACAGCCAGTGCACAGGAGGAGACACAGAAGGACGGTTTCTTGAAGCGCGCGTTCCGCGACATGAAGGAGAGCGCTAAGCTACAGCGTCAGATCGACAAGGCCAACTTCCAGGCTACCAAACTCGAGACCAAGGCATTCTATCTGGAGCAGAAGCGTCTGTCAAAGCCCTCGGTACGCACCGCTGCTGAGCGTGAGCGTATGCAGAAGGAGTTGCAGGAGGCTAACCACAGAGTGGAGTCGGCCAAGGCATTGGTGGATTCGGTGAAGAATAAGTAAGAAACCATTATTTTTTGACATATTGACAATTAACCTAAACCATTAACTATGAAAAAGTTTTTCATGACCCTTGCCCTCGCATTGGGCATACTAAGCGTCGATGCTCAGAGCAAAGATTATGTAGACTATGAGCGTGGCTACCGTGCCGACATCGCTGTGAGCACCTCCATCTCGGAGCAGTACACCCTCAGCACCAGCCACGGCTTCAGCTTCGGCAACGGACTCTATGTGGGTGGTGGCGTAGGCTTCACCGCTGAGACCTTCCTCAACTTCGAGGACGAGCCCCACTACCTCGTACCCCTGTTTGCCGATGTCAAGTACACCTTCCTCAACAAGCGCGTGTCGCCCTTCGTATCGGCTCGTGTGGGCGGTGTCTTCAACACCGAGTACAAGATGAACCGCATGCTCATCAACCCCATGGTAGGTATCAACGTGCGCCACTTCACCGTAGGCCTCGGCTACGAACTGCAGCACGCCTTCAAGGGTGTCATCGAGAACAGCGCTTCGATGAACAACGTACACCTCCGCGTGGGCTACACCTTCTGATATGAGCATTGTATAGTATCAATGAATAGAGAGAGTAAGAGGGCAAATATCCTCTACTCTCTCTTTGTCAATAATATAAGTGTTGTCCCAAACGTCGCATTGCAATTACCCCCACCCGCTCCGTCACTACGTTCCTACGCTCGTCCCCCTTAAAGAGGGACAGTGCAATCAACGCGATAAGGCTAACCAAAAAGAACTGTCGCCCTTTAAGGGGGACGAGTGAAATGCAGCGTTAGCGGAATGAAACGGAGGGGGTAACTACAGGTTAAACAACTGCTATATTATCTCCTTGGTTTAAGCAGCCCCTACTACAGCATCCCCTCACGATACATACTGCGGAACTCCGTGGGGGTGTGGCCCGTGTGGCGACGGAAGAAACTGCACATGAAGGAGAGCGTGGGGAAGTTGTACTCGTAGCAGAGCTCCTTCATGGTCTTCTCAGTGTTCTTGAGCGATGACTTGAGCTGCAAGAGCAGGATGTCGTCGACCATCTCCTTGGGGCCTCGCCCGTCGTACATGCGGCAGATGCGTCCCAGGTACTGGGGGCTGATGTGGAGCATGTCGGCATAGGCCTTCACGGAGTGTGTCGTCTTGCTGTGCTGGCTGAGCAGTTGCATGAAGTGCTTGAAGGCGCTCAGCGATGTGGTGCCTATCTCTTGTTTCTCGCTCTGCGTGCGATGGTGGGCGCTCTTGTCGCGCATGCCCAGCATCAGGCAACGGAACACGCATACGCCCTGCTCATACTTGCTCACCGTGTGCTCATCGCGCAGCAGCATGTCGAGGAAGTTGTAGATGGAGTGGAACGACGACACGATGCTGTCGCGCTCCTGGAAGAGAAACTGCTGTACGGAGTCCTCGCCCTTGACATAGGGGAGTATCTGTGCCGCTGCATCGCGCAGCAGCTCCATGCGGGTGACGCAGATGAGCCTGGCCTCCCAGTCGGGTGAGGCATCGGTGACCTGCATCATGCTGTTGGGCGGGATGATGAGGATGCTGTTGGGAGCGAGGTCATAGGTGTTGACATTCATCGTCACGCGTGCCGTACCCCTCGTGCATAGCGCGATGCCCAGGAAGCGGGTCTCCTCCATGGCGCTGGTGATGTTGTCGCGTGTCAGCTGTAGCAGGTCATATCCGCAGTCAGTCTTGTGATCCGTGTTCATTCCTTCATGTAGGCCTCATTGATTATCGGTGGTAAAGGTACTGACAATAAATGTTAAATCAAACCCGTGTTTCGAAATCGAACATTTACGTATATTTTTTGACAATCATCGACGAACAGGCGATGATGACATCGAGCTTCTGCGGAGAACTGTGAGGCATCAAAATCGTTGCTTACATGCAGCGCTCTTTGCAGATAGCTTCATAGGCATGTTGCACCTCCTTGAATTTCTCTTCTGCGGCTTTCTGTACATCTGGACCCAGCGTAGCCACCTTGTCCGGATGATACTTGACGGCCATCTTGCGGTATGCCCTCTTCACCTCTTCGTTGGTCGCATCAGAGGTGATCTCAAGAATTTTGTAGTTGCTATCGTTGCTCGGGCGGAACTGGGCGAAGACAGCGTCTGCTTCACTCTTTGAGAGTCCTATATAGGTGGCAATTGTTTCGAGAATGTCTATCTCCCTCTGATGCAGACCATCACATGCACCAAGTCCAACAAGATAGTGGTATAGTTGTAGACGCTGCGAGTAGTCCATGCACGAGCGTATTTGGACACATACCTCATACAGATTGAACTCCTTTCCCAATAGTTCTTGCATTATCTTTTCGGCCTCGTCGCCAGCCTGTGGCCCGAAGTTTCTTGCAAAGAAGCTGCGAAGTGTCGATAGCTCCTGCGATGTGGCCTTACCATCAGCCCTGATGACCGATGCCGACAGCACCAGAAGGCTCATAAGGAAGCTGTTCCTCTGTCCCTGACGCCATGACTGCTGCTCTCCCTGCGTGTTGACCGTCTCAGAAAGTTTCTCCAGTTTTGATGCAAAGTAAAAGCCCAGGATACCTCCGATAGGCCCAAACAACGCCCATCCGAGTGCTCCTGTTATCCATTTTTCAAATCCCATCTTTAAGAATTGCGTTTAGAAATACCGAGAGGTGCGGAGCAACAGTCGATTACACGAAACTGTTTTGATACACCTCTGATACTGTCAACGAAGTTGTCTCCACTTTATTGCCAGTCTCCGTACTTTTTGGTTCGCCATTTATAGCCACCACAAGCATCCCCAACCACAGCGCCAACAATGCTATCCACAGCGCCTTCTGCCATTTCTTGAGCGATAGCCACCAGTATTTCACTTGTGCACGGAAGACACACCATCGGGCATACAGCTTCTCCTTGCGCATTTTCATACCATCTACGTCCTTGGCGGCACGGCTTCGCTTGATATTCTTTACCCGCACGCTTATGGTCTCAGCAACCTTCTTCCCTGAAACGACTCCCCTTAAGGTGATGGTCGTCTTTCTTTTTGAGCGCGACATCATGATACGTGTAGTGCCACTGTCAGCAACAGGCATAGTATGACAGTTATACCCCGAATCTACTACGAGCAACAATGAATCTGGGCAGGCATCGCAGTTCCACTTAACATCAATGAACTCCCCTTCCGATGCCGACTTTTTATTTGTTGAGATTGATAATTTCTTTTTCATTTGGTAAAATGCATTTTAGGTTCGTAGTGCCGATGGCAGGACTCACACCTGCATCTATCATTCCATTTAACGCGTTTGGGGAATGAGCATTCTATTCTGAACTACATCGGCTATCAGTGGAAAAGAGTTTTACGCTGCAAAAGTAGTGGTTTACCCATTATGAGAGGTTATGATTTTTAGCCCATAAATGTTCTAAATCTTGCAGTTAAGAGACTTTAACATCTGTCTCATGGTCTGTATTTGCACCTTTGGTAGCCTAAAAATTCTGACAATAAATGTTAAATCAAACCCGCGTTTCGATATCGGACATTTACGTACAATTTTAGATAACTATCGGCATCGTTCCTTGCACTACTTTTGCACACCGAACCATAAGAACCCCTTTGTGCTGGGGTAGCTACGAACATAATGCTTACAAACAAATACTAACCTCTTAACGTATGATTATGGACAGATATTTCGAAGACATGCTGCCTGCCGAGGAGCAGGCACAGTTGGGGTTCATCCCCACCATCCCTGAGTTCGTCAGTTGGATCGAACAGAAGTGGCACGACCTGCCGGCACTCTCTGACACGGAGCATGTGCGCACCTATGCTCAGATGTGCGACAACATTGCCCACAAGAGGGCACTGCTTGCCTCGCTCGGGCTGCAGCGAGTCGACAAAGTGGCTATCCTCGACAATGCCACCCCTGAGGCGGTGGAGATGTTTCTAGCGGTGACCTCGGCGGGCTACGTGGCCATCAACCTTCCGGCACAGCTGCCCGAGCAGGCGGTCATAGGCTGCTGCCTGAAGTTTGGCGTCAAGGCGCTGGCCTACGGCGCACCCTTCGCCTCCGTGGCCGAGTTGGTTCCCTGTAGGACGCTCCCCATCGCTTCCTTGGGTGAGACTACAGCACCTGTGGCCGATGTGACCCCTGATGACCCTGCAGCGATATTCTTCACGGGCGGTACGACAGGAGCCCCCAAAGGCGCTATCCTTCCCCACCGTGCCATCATGCGTGGTGCGCTCAACGGCTGCTATGGACCGGGCAAGCAATTGGCCTGCCACCGCTATGCCAATGTATTGCCGCTGAGCCATGTGTTCGGACTTATCAGAGGTACGATGTCGGCACTCTACACAGGTGCCCTATGGGTGTCAGGAGCCAATGTGAAGGAGACCCTCGGCAAACTACCTGCCATCGAACCCACCTGCCTTGTGGCTGTGCCCGGCATCTGCGAGATCCTCATGGGACTGGTGAAGATGTATGGCAACGGATTCCTCGGCGGACAGCTGCGCTACATCATTGCTGGAGCGGCCAACGTGCCACCCAAACTGATTCGCGAGTTCGACACCATCGGCATTAGCCTCTTTGCCGGGTATGGCATGACTGAGGGAGGCAACCTCACCTCGGGTAATGTGGATGTGAAGGAGAAGCCCACATCGGTGGGTAAGATCTACCCTGGGCAGGAGGTCAAGGTTGTCGACGGTGAACTATGGATGCGCGGCGACAACGTGTTCCTCGGCTACTACGGTGAGCCTGAGAAGACTGCCGAGGTGCTGACCGAAGATGGATGGCTCAAGACGGGCGACCTCGTGCGCTTCGATGACGAGGGCTTCATGTACATCGTGGGCCGCATCAAGAACCTCATCATCCTCTCCAATGGTGAGAACGTGAGTCCCGAGAGCTTGGAGGAGCCTTTCTACAAGTGCGACAAGCTGCGCGACTGCCTCGTGAAGGAGGATGATGGCGTCATAGCCATTGAGATACTACCCCGCATGGAGGAGTTTGCCGACATGCCGTGGGAGGAGGTGGAGAGATACTTCAGCAACCTCCTCGCCGAGGTGAACGCTACGCAACCCTCGACCCACAGGATAGCCAAGCTGACCGTCCGCAAGGAGGACTTCAAGCGCACAGGTACACTGAAAGTTTCACGAAACTAACATATAGGAAAATGACACAAGAAAATATTCTCGACGAACTGAAGGCTATCTTCAAACAGATAAGTCCCAAGATGGACACCGACGCCATCACCCCCGATACGCGATTGGTAGAAGACCTCGGGCTGGACTCATTGAGCATACTACTGATGAGTTTTGCCATTGAGAAGAGGTTTGAATTCAAGTTTGACTCTGTGCAGCGATTCGCCACCGTGGGCGAAGTCATCGAGTACATAGCATCACATACAGCATGAAGAGAGGTACAGTAGCAGTTGAAAAGACGACTTCGGCTCTCGTACGCCTGCTCCTCCGCCCCAAGGTCTATTTCCTTGATGCGGAGCAGCAGGCCGACAAGCTGAAGGAGCCATCCATCCTGGTCATCAACCACACCAGCCATCTCGACGGACCGGTGGTGAACACCGTGTTTCGTCGCGACCACATACACAACCTTGCCGCCAAAGATAGGTTCGAGCAGCGCGGATTCGGATTCTTCCTCCGCCACACGCGATGCATCCCCATCGACCGGCAAACCCCCGACCTGTCGTGGATACACGAGTCGTTGCGCGTGTTGCACGAGGAGAAGGAGCACGTGGCTATCTTCCCCGAAGGAGCACATGGCAAGCACCGCGAGCAGCTGCCGTTCCACTCGGGCGTGGTGATGCTCGCTGCCCTTGCTGGGGTACCCATCGTGATGATCTACATCGACGGTCCGCACAAGATACTGCGCAAGCGCTCGAAGCTGATCGTGGCACCACCCTTCCGCCTCGACCCACCTACCGAGGGGCTCAACTCCGACTATGTGAATGCCCAGACCGAAGTGTTGCAGAGCAAGATGAAGGAGCTGATGGCAGCGTTCATCAAGATGGATGAGGGGCAGCAGGCATAGAGACTCACAAGGATAGAAACATGATATGGATAAAACATAATCCCTACACCCGATGATAAAGAAAATACTCACCGCCCTGCAGCAATGACTGTTTTGAGGAGATTAAGGAGACTGCTCAGCAAGCATAGGAAGATGGTGCTCTTTACGATAATAACATGCGTGTTGCTTTACCTCGTGTTTGGGGTGAACCTCCGCCGCCACAGCATCTACCAGCGCAAGCATCAGGCTGCTGAGGCTTACCTCTCGACGCCCTGTGTGGATGCGTTGCTCCACCGCGACATCGACACCGTGGGGCTGCACCCCCATTTCGTCCCCTTGGCACGGCTGCTGTCGTTCCGCACCCGTAATCTGTCGGGCGGCAACGACATCAACATCATCACCGAGGGGCGCGAGAAGCAGTCGATGCTGATGGACGACATTCGCAACGCCAAGGACTATATCCATGTCGAATACTTCCACTTTGGTATCGACAAGAGTGCCCGTGCCATCAAGCAACTGCTCGAAGAGAAGGCTCGGCAGGGCGTGAAGGTACGCTTCATCAATGAGAACATTGCCAACATCCCCATCCCCAACATCTATTACAGGAGCATGCGCCATCCGCTTCTCTACGCTCGATGCCATCTGCAAGGCACTCGACTGCCAGCCGGGCGATATACTTGAGTATCGTGACTAATATGAATAAATCATTCATCACAATCCTCACCCTACTGCTCCTTGCCACCACAGCAAGGAGCAGTGCCCAGACCTCGCCTCGCGAAGAGCAGTTGCAAGAGGTGGTCGTCCTCGGCAAACAGAAGCTGAAGAAACTCATTGGCCGAGGCACCCATGTTCCAGGAGCCATCGTGCAGCTCACACCCAACCAAGTGGGTCACGAGATAGGCTCGGCCGTCACCATCACTCGCCCCACCGAAGTGCGTGAAATCACCTTCGACATCCTGTCGTGCAGCATCAAAGACGCGGTGCTGAGCATAGATATTTACCGCGACAGCAGCTACACGAAGGTGCTCGAAAGCCCCATCCTCATACCCATCCCACAAGAAAAGAAGCAGACGATAATCGCCACGCCACACTCCCCCACTCTACTCGCACCTGGAAGATACATCATCACCGTCACCTTCGCCCACTGCTGCAAGGAGACGCAGGAGCTATGGGCTCACTGTGACCATTGGGACGCCAAGCAACGCTACACGATAACCCTGCAAAGCAGCATACAGTTCCCCCTCTACACCAAAGAGAGCTACATCAGAAACGGCACGGATGACACCTTCGAGAAGCGCAACTTGAATATCGGATTGAAGGTGAAGGGAATAAGGAGTACAACGTGACGGGCGACAATGTGGTGCATTTGATAAAAAATTATCACTATAGTGACAAAAATTTTTCAACAAAGCGAAAAAGTTTTTTCATTGAAGTGAAAAAACATTTTCAAGCCTGTGAAAAATCTTGCAAAAAAGGTGAACGAATGAATTTGGACAAAAGAAAACTGAAGAAAACGATCATTAACTTTCTGGAAGCAACGAATTTTATTGCAATAATAGTTTCTTTGTTTTATTTTTGCAGATTATAAGCATTATAGGAACAATATTATGAAAAAACTATTTACCTTCGTTTCAATGTTTTTGACATTGGCTCTTTCTTCCACTGCCAATGTAATAGTGACTGAGCAGATGTCTGCCACAAAGGGTGACCAAGTGAAGGGGGCGGTACAAGCCGACACCTACTATATCATCGGCGGCATAGACCAAGCATCGAGAGAGTATTTCCTCTACGACAATGGCGGCCAGGTAAAGGGTAGCGCCGCGTTTCCCACCGAAGGGGAGTCTGTGAGCGCACACCTTTGGACCCTCAAGGGCAGTGGAAACGGATGGGTAATAACAAACGTTGCTACGAGCAAAAATATGAATCTTGGTGGTAGTAACGGTAGTGCTATCAGCACTTCAGCTGAGGAACAGGCCAATGCCATACACTTCAGCTCGGATGGTTACCTCACCATCCTCAACGCCAACGGCCAAGCCATTGACATGACGGCCAATGGTGCCAACCCCACAACTTGGGAAGGCACGACAACGCCCAATGGTTCGCGCCGACTGACGATGTACGCCGCAAAGGACATCGTGACTGCCGAAGTGAAATCGCTCGCCCTAATCCCCGCCCCCAAGACAGCCACCGTGGGCGAGGGCGAATACACATTAAATGAGGGCTTCACCATCGCCGTGAGCGAGTTTGCCAATAGCGATGAGCAGACCCAAGTATTGACCGATGTGGCACGCCTCATCACCACTCTGAACAATGCCACCGGACTCGCCTGCAAGGCCATCGACGGAGAGGCCGACATCACCATTGCCGAGAACACCGCACTGGCAGCCGAGGGCTACACACTGGACATCACCGACGAAGGAGTACGCATCGAAGCCTCTACCGCCGACGGTGTATACTACGCCATGCAGAGCTTTATGCGCCTACTTCCTGCCAATGTTATCTTGGGCAAGGAGGGTGCTGAGGGCACGGTATATACCCTCCCCGTGGCACGCATCGAAGACGAGCCCCGCTTCCCCTACCGCGGCTTCATGCTCGACGTGAGCCGCCACTTCTTCACCATCGAGCAGGTGAAGAAGATGATTGACCTCATGGCCATCTACAAGATGAACGTCTTCCACTGGCACCTCACCGACGACCAAGGCTGGCGTGCCGAGATCAAGCAATACCCCAAGCTCACCACCGTAGGTGCTGAGCGTAAGAGCAGCTACGACACCCCCATCACCCGCATTGAGGAGAACGGCCAGGTGTACTGGACAGGCGAGGGCGCACAGACAAACCGCCCCTATGGCCCCTTCTACTACACCCAAGACGAGATGCGCGAGGTAGTGCGCTACGCTGCCGAGCGCCACATCGACGTGCTCCCCGAGGTCGACATGCCGGGTCACTTTGTGGCTGCCCTACATGCCTATCCCGAGTATTGCTGCCACCCCGACTGGGCTCCTGAGGTATGGATCAATGGTGGTGTCAGCCAAGATGTGCTCAACGTGGCCAACCCCGAGGCCGTGCAGTTTGCCAAGAACATCATCACCGAGCTGTGTGACATCTTCCCCTACCCCTACTTCCACATCGGTGGCGACGAGTGCCCCACCACACAATGGGAGAGCAATGCCCTCTGCCAAGCCAAACTCAAGGAGTTGGGTAAGAGCAGCTACCGCGCCCTGCAGACCGACTTTATCCGCGAGATCAACGAGCACCTTGCCACCCTCGGCAAGAAGCTCTTTTGCTGGAATGAGAGCATCACCGATGGCGGTGCCGACCTCGACCTGATGAAGCAGTCGGGCGCTACCATCATGTGTTGGAACCCCTGTCAGGGTGGTGCGGCCAAGGCTGCAGAACTGGGCCTCAATGCTATCATCACCGAGTGGGGCAGCGGCTGCTACTACATCAACCGCCGTCAGAGCAACGACTATGGCGAACCCACAGCAGCAGGTTCGGGTAACGACCCTGTGTCGGCCACCTATAACTATGTGCCCGTGCCTAGCAACGTCAGTGCCGACGCTGCCAAGCACTACATCGGTGTGCAAGCCACCTTCTGGACCGAGCACGTGAGCAGCAACGAGTACCTCGAGTACCTCGCCCTACCCCGCTTTATGTGTGTGGCCGAGGCTGGATGGACCCCCCAAAAGAAGAAAGACTGGCGCAGCTTCGTGCGTCGCATGACCGTGGATACCGAGATGCTCGACCTGGGCGAGTATATCTATGCTCGTCACTGGATGGACGACTACATCCCTCGTCAAGCTCCCACATCGGACATTACGGGCAGCACTGTCACCTTCACCAACAAGAGTGCCGACCGCGGACAATGCCTCGCCGACAACAATGGAACCCTCAATGGCCAAGGAAGCGCATGTACCCTATGGACCCTCGAAGAGACCACCACGGCAAACAAGTACTACATTCGTAGTAACGTCAGCGGCAAGTACCTCTATGCCGCCAACGGAAACAACAATACGACGGTAGTGCTCAGCGACAACAAGGCTGAGTGGGAGTTCGACACCACCACCATCCCCGGTTACGTAGCCATTTGCTACAACAGCACCTCGGGCGGTGCCATCAACAACAACGTAGAGAACACCACCCACGCGCGCCTCTTTGCCCACGGCAGTGGCAACGGCTCCTCGTTCTGGACTATGGAAACACCCGTAAACAACGAACTGGCAGAGGGCGAAAGCGGCACACTTATTTACAATTTCTACTTTCGCGGAATTAGTGTAGGTAAAAAAGAGTTTCATTTGCCTGCAGGCAGTGCATACCCCTCTTACGAGGAGTATATCCCCAAGGGCTATGAGGTGACTGCAAACACTATTCCCACTGGCACCATTCATCTTAAAAACGAGACGGTGGAGATACCCGTGGAACGTAACCCTAACACAAGTATAGAGATTGCAGAGTTAAATGTTTCGGTTTCTCAGCCTATATATTATGACTTGCAAGGACGTCGCCACGTAAAGCCCAACAAGGGACTGTATATCACAAGCGGAAAAAAGATATTTATAAGATAAACTACAATAGAAATTATATAAAAAGTCTTCTGCATGTAGCAGAAGACTTTTTTATTATAAGAATTTTATAAGTTATTTACGCCCGAAATCGGCTGGTACTTCGCCCCATTGCTCTGTCTCCCACTTTACTATGGGAATAGTGACGCGATGTGTCTTTAGCCACAATTCGGCCCGTTCGATAAGTTGGAATAATTGTTCAGTTTCGCTAGTGCGCTCAAGTTGTGTCTTGCAACACTTCTTGCGTACCCAACTGATAGCTGTACGGCTGTCGCTATAAATAGTCATCTTCAGACCTTGCTTGTCGAGCATAGCAATAGCGTGAACGATGGCAAGAAATTCGCCTATATTATTAGTTCCATACACAGGTCCAAAGTGAAATATCTCTTTTCCATCACCAAGGTATACACCACGATATTCCATGGGACCCGGATTTCCACTGCAAGCGGCATCTACAGCAAGAGCATAACGTTCTACACAAGAAGGCAAAGTGTCAAGTGTAAAGGATGGGGTAGGGGAGGCCCCTTTCTTTTTCATATAGGAATAGGCAGGCGATGCATATGCACGTTCGGCCTCCTCCTTCGAGTCGAACGACTTGTACACCGCTCCCTTGACGCCCTTTATCTGTGCCTGACAATCGTCCCAACTACGATAGATACCGGGATTGAGACCACTCCATACGACGTAGAACTTCGCTTTTTTGCTCATGGAAGTGAAGAGAGAAAAATTAAGAGTGAAGAGTTATTGGCATCCGAGAGGAAAATATCACGAAGCCAAACTCTTCACTCTTAACTGATTACATTCTGTCAGGTACCTCAATACCGAGTACACCCATACCGAGGCGAACCACCTTGGCTACGTTGGCTGAGAGTACGAGACGGAAGCGCTTCACGGCTTCATCCTCTTCGCGCAAGATGCTGTAGTCGTGATAGAACTGGTTGAATTCCTTTACCAAGTCATATACGTAGTTGGCAATTACTGACGGAGTGTAGCTCACACCTGCCTCCTTCACTACGGCAGGGAACTCGGCAAGTTTCTGGATGAGTGCCATCTCCTTGTCATTAATTACAAATTCTGAATTCTGAATTTTGAATTCTACGTCGGCTGCTTTGCGCAGGATTGACTGGATACGTGCGTAAGTGTATTGGATGAAGGGACCCGTATTACCGTTAAAATCGATAGACTCCTTGGGGTTGAAAGTCATGTTCTTGCGAGCATCCACTTTGAGGATAAAGTACTTGAGTGCACCAAGTCCCACGATGCGTGCGATGTTCTCGGCCTCCTCGGCAGTGAGTCCGTCGAGTTTACCTAATTCCTTCGATGTCTCGCGTGCTGTAGCTATCATCTCAGCCATGAGGTCGTCGGCATCCACTACGGTGCCTTCGCGGCTCTTCATCTTGCCTTCGGGGAGTTCTACCATGCCGTATGAGAAGTGTACGAGTCCCTTGCCCCATTCGAAACCAAGCTTGTCGAGAAGGATGGAGAGGACTTGGAAGTGGTAGTTCTGTTCGTTGCCCAC
>JBGVOS010000149.1:0-11943 GCA_045126595.1 Bacteroidaceae bacterium
TCATAATTCAAAATTCAGAATTAATTACGGTTTCTCACACAACTCAGTTAACACTCCCTGTGTTGATTTCGGATGGAGGAAGGCGATGTTCAAGCCCTCAGCGCCTTTGCGAGGAGCCTTGTCGATAAGGCGGATTCCTGCAGCGTCACACTCGGCGAGTGCGTTAGCCACACCGTCTTCTACGGCAAATGCCACGTGGTGTACGCCAGCGCCTTTGTTCTCGATGAACTTGGCGATGGTGCTCTCATCAGATGTGGGCTCGAGTAATTCGATTTTGGTTTCACCTACCATGAGGAATGCGGTGCGCACCTTCTGGTCTTCTACAGTCTCGATGTTGTAGCATTTCAAGCCCAAAACATTTTCATAGTAGGGCAGTGCCTCCTCGATGCTCTTCACAGCAATACCGAGGTGTTCGATTCTTGAGATTTTCATGTTGTGTCTTTATACTTTTAAAATTGGTTGTTTTAATAAAACTATTTGGCTCCAAAGTTACGATATATTTTTTATTTGCCGCCCTTGTGCCGCATTTTTTTTGTCACATAGATATAAAAAGGTATAAGGAAGTACTGCTCTTGGACGAATGTGTAATAAAAATGGTTAAATATCCATGATGAACGGCCAAAATGTAGTACTTTTGTCTTGTCTATTGTATAAAAATAAAACAAAATGAACGATACCATTCATCGCTTTCTAAGCGTTCTCCCCATCAATGTCGACGAACAGCATTGGGTATATTGGACTATTGTGGTCACCCTGATAGCTGTCATCATCCTTTTTGCCAATGTGCTTTGTCGCCATATTTTCATTCCTTTGGTGAAGAAGGTGGTGAGGCGTACCCGCTCCTCATGGGACGATATCCTTTTCAATGATACTCTGTTGCGAGATGTTACGCATCTGGTTCCACCTATTCTCATTGCCGTGCTGATGCCTATGGCTTTCGCTCAGGGGCATCCTGTGCTTGAGTTTCTGCTCAAGGTAAACCTCATCTATCTCATAGCAGTGGTGACCAAGCTGTTGTGCAGCTTCCTTTCGTCGCTCTACGAACTTTCGAACAGGCGCGACAGCTTCAAGAACCACCCCCTGAAGGGTGTGTACCAAATGCTCAAGATTGTGGTCATCTGCGTAGCGCTCATCATCATTGTCAGTGTGCTCATCGACAAGAACCCCGGCTACATCCTCACCGCCCTGGGTGCCTCGGCAGCAGTCTTGATGCTTGTGTTCAAGGATATGATTCTTGGTCTTGTGGCCGGTGTGCAGCTCTCGGCCAATGATATGTTGCGTCCTGGAGACTGGATTTCAATGCCCAAGCATGGTGCTGACGGTGATGTCATCGAGGTGACGCTTACCACCGTCAAAGTACAGAACTGGGACAAGACCATCACTACCATACCTCCCTATGCTCTCGTGAGCGACTCATTCCAGAACTGGCGCGGCATGAAGGAGAGCGGTGGTCGCCGTGTGAAGCGAGCCATCTATATTGACATGCGCTCCATCTCGTTCTGCACCGAAGAACAGATGTCCGAGTTTGAGCAGCGAGGTTGGCTCGACGGTGTGGAGCGTGAAGACAAGTTCACTGTCAATCTCCACATCTTCCGCAACTATCTGGAGAGCTACCTGCGCAGCCACCACCGTGTGAATCAGGATATGATCATTATGGTGCGCCAATTGCAACCCACCGCCCAAGGCCTTCCTCTGGAGCTCTATTTCTTCTCCGACGGCACCGACTGGATACCCTACGAGCATCTGCAGAGCGAGATTTTCGAGCACGTCTTCGCCGTACTCCCCACCTTTGGCCTGCGCGTGTTCCAAGCACCCATGGGCATTGACTTCTCGGGTGAGGAGTTTGGCAATTCAGTATCATGATAAAGTATTTTCGCTACGATAATCTTGTACGAAAGAATTTTTGTCCTATCTTTGCGTCTACTAATGCAAAGACTAATAGTCAAATAGCTAGACCGACTGATGAAATCTGATTCCATAGGATACTCCAAGCTTCAACTTTTGCAGGCCCTGCTGTTCTGCGTATTGTTTGTTTCGTGCTCCTCGGGATCGGGCGATGCGTTACCTACATATCCTGTCACTCGTGCTGCTTATCAGGAGGAACTTGTCATCGAGGGCCACACCGAATCGGTTAATTCTGTCAATATCCATTGTCCTCCCAATGTGGGTGGTACCATCACCTACCTTATAGAGAGCGGTGTTGAGGTGAAGAAGGGCGATGTAGTATGTATCATCGAGGATGTCAATCTTTCCGAGAGCTATGAGCGCCTCACCCTCGATCTTGAGTCGGCCTATGCCGAGCTCGATAAATTAAAGGCTTCGCAACAACTCGAATATGCCCTTCTCGAAGCGCAGGTCAAGAACAATGAAGCAGAGACTATCCTTGCTTCGTCCGACTCGCTGCAGATGCTCTATATGAGTCCTACAGAACGGCGCACCAAAGCATTACAACTCGAGCGTGCCGGCATAGAACGTGATCGCCTGCTCAAGAAGCTTGAGGCTACCAAGGGAATACAGAAAATTGATGTAGTGCGTGTCGAGAAACGTATTGAACGCATCAAGCGGCGCCTTGAAGGCGAGCGCAAGAAGATTGAGTCGCTCACTTTGCGTGCTCCGCAGGATGGCCTTGCCGTGCGTAGTCGTCGTTTCCCTTGGAGCGATGAGCGATGGCAAGAGGGTGATCACGTAGACAATGGGCGCATTCTGGTCACCTTACCCGATTTTGACCAACTCAAAGTTATTTTCTATGCTCCAGAAACCGAGTATAAGCGTATGCAGACGGGCTACTCGGTGATGTATACTTTCGATGCTATCCCCGGCAATCGCGCTTGGGGACGTATCCTCAAAATGGCCTCTGTGGGGCAGGAGCGCATTGAAGGTTCCCAGGTGAAGACTTTCGAGATTGAGTCATCAGTGGACTCCATGCTTGTTTCTGCCGAACCGAGACTGAGCACCCGGTGCCACATATACCTAAAGCACCTCCCTGACACCATCGTGGTACCCACTGTAAGCATCTTCGATAAAGATTCGCTTAAGGTGGTCTACGTCAAGCAAGGCCGCAAGTACGAGGAACGCCCGGTGACCCTCGGCACGGGTTCCACTAAGATGACCGTCATTGCCGATGGTCTGTACGAAGGGGAAGAAATAGCTTTGATAAAACCGAAGAAGAAATAACGATATATAATAATATGAAGAATATACGATCCATAGGAACATGGGCACTGCTCCTCTTGGCTGGTCTTTTGGGGAGCTGTGACAGCAAGGCCACCCATCAGGTACCTGAAGCCAAGGTAGAGCAGGGAACCTTTTACATAGACATTTACGAAGAGGGCGAGATTGAGGCCATCAACTCCATCAACGTATCTTCGCCCAACATTCCCTGGCGTTTCGGCAATCTGAAGATAGCTGATATCATCATCGACGGTACTGAAGTGAAGGAGGGCGATACGCTCATCACCTTCGATCCTTCCGAGGTGCGTAAGGCCATTCTCGACAATGAAGATCGCCTTGTGGTAAGCAATGCCGAATTGGAGAAGATGCTTGCCCAGCACGAACTTGAGATGGAGGAACTCAATGCCGACTACGAGGTCACTCGTATATCGCACGAGATTACCCGCATGCAACTTGAGTCGGCAGCTCACGAGAGTGATATCAAGCGTCGCGAAATCAAAGTCAATCTTGACAAGGCCGACATCTCTTTGCAGCGTGCAAAAGAACAGATAGAGAACCGCCGTAAGATACAGATTGAGGAGGTCAAGCAGAAGCGCCTTAACATACGCCAAGACGAAGAACGCCTCGAGGAAGCACACCGTACGCTTAAGAGACTCTCGGTCATCGCTCCCGCTCCCGGCATTGCCATCATTTCGCATAATTGGGGCACTAATGCCAAGTTCCAGATTGGTGACCAGTGCTGGTCAAATCAACAACTCATCCAACTCCCTGACCTCTCTCAAGTGAAGGCCAAGGTGAGTATTAACGAGGTGGATATATCCAAGATTACTCGCGGACTGAAGGTACAGATACGTCCTGATGCCTTCTCCGACAGCATCTTTACAGGGTACGTGGCCACGGTGGCTAATCTCGCGCAAAACAAGAACAACAATTCTAATATCAAGATATTCCCCATAGAGATTGTTATCAACGAGTACAACAAGATCCTCCTTCCGGGGCTCACCGTGAGCTGTCGCATCATCATCGACGAGATTCCCGATGTAAAGTATATTCCTCTTGAGGCGCTTCACATCGAGGGCGACAAGAGCTACGTGTACAAGCGTTCGTCGGGCGGATATGATAGGGTAGAGGTCGTCACTGGCCACACCAACTCCGACTATGTCATCATTGAGTCGGGGCTCGACAGGGGGGATTATGTAGCCCTTATCGACCCCACGACCTCCGACAAGAAGAAGGATAATCAAGAGGAGGACAAGCGATGAGACACATAATCCCATACTTCCTTCTCGTCTCCCTGCTTATGGCCTGTCAGGGTGGTGTTTCTGGTGAAAATAAACTCACTGAGTCAGCAGGGCATACTATTGTCGAGACAGGCGAACTCAGTGCTGTATACACCAAGGCTTTCGTTTTACCTCGCTTCGGTCGCTTCGGCTCGTTCCGTATCATCGGCATAGCCGAGCATGGTAAGGTCATTCATGAGGGTGACTCGGTGATACAGCTCGATCCCACCGATGTGACCAAATACATCATCGAGCGCGAAACAGCGCTTGAATCGCAACTTGCCTCGCTGGAAAAGATGCTCGTAAACCAGGACAACCGCGATAGTCAGGCCGAGTCGACCATCAAATCCGAACTTGCTACCTATGAGTTGCGCCGTCTCAGCTACGAGGCTGCTCAGTTTGAGTCAGAGCGTACGAAGAAGGTGAAGGAACTGGAGTTTCAGCAAGCTACCATTCAGCTCAACCTTGCCAAGCGTCGTCTCGAGCTCAATGAGATCATCAACGAGAACGACCTCAAGATACAGCAGATACGCGTCAATCAGATTGAGAAGGACATCCGCCACGCCTACGACATCATCCCCCAGCTCACCGTGCGCAGCACCATGCCAGGCATCTTCCAGATAGCTTGGAACCGCCGCACTCGCCAGCTCTTCCAGATAGGCGACGAGGTGGGCCATGCCAACACGATGGCCTATGTCCCCAACCTCACCTGGATGAAGGTGAAGACACAGATCAACGAGAACGACTTCCTGCGCATCCACGAGGGCGACAAGGTGCTCGTGCGCCTCGATGCCCTTCCCGAGGTCGCCTTCGATGGCGAGATATCCGACATCGGCCTCTTCTGCCATCCCAAGGACTGGAGCAATCCGCGCCACAAGGTGTTCGACGTAGAGGTGCGCCTCCTAGTGTCCGACGAGCGCCTCAAGCCCGGCATGACTGTCAGCTGCGAGTTCCTCCCGACTGAGAATGATTAATTAATGATGAGCGGTTAGCGCCCCTAAACTCTACACTCTAAAAAAAAACATGGAATACAGCGAAAATATCAAAGTAGCCCTCCAAGGCTTGACCGACCACAAGTTCCGCTCGTTTCTCACGATGCTCGGTATCATCTTCGGTGTAGCCTCGGTGATTGCCATGCTCTCCATCGGCGAGGGCGCCAAGCGCGAGGCCATTGCCAAGTACCAAGACCTGGGCGTGAACAACATCATCGTCCGTGAGAAAGACATGAGCGCTGCCGAGCTCGAGGAGGTGCGCACCAAGTTCTCCCCGGGCCTCTCGTTGCGCGATGCCGAGGTCATCCGCGAGATTGTGCCCGGCGTGAGCCGCATCGCCGCTCAGGCCGAGGTCAATGCCGAGGTCAAGCATGGCAGCCAGTCGGTCAAGTCATCGGTCATCGGCGTCACCCCCGAGTTCTACGACATCCTCAACTACCAGGTGCGCGAGGGCGAGTTCATCACCCCTGCCCACTATGAGGGCAAGCACAAGGTGTGTGTCCTCGGTGCTGGCATCGCCTACAGCCTCTTCCAGAAGGAGGAGCCCTTGGGCAAGATGATTAAGATCGAGGACCAGTGGCTCGAGGTGGTGGGCGTGCTCGAGTCCAAGGCACTCTTCACCGAGACCGTGGGCGAGCTTGCTGCTCGCGACCTCAATACCGATGTCTATGTGCCCCTCAGCATGTTTCTCGATCGCTTCTCGCGCGGCAATGTGCTGGCCAGTGAGATACAGCAGCTGACCATCCAAGTCGACAACTCCGACCGCTTGATGGAGACCTCGGCCCTCGTCAGCGAGATCGTGCGTCGCCACCACTTTGGCAACGAGGACTACGGCATCGTCATCCCCCTCGAGCTCTTGAAGCAAGAGGAGAAGGAGCGTCAGATCTATAACTTCCTCCTGGGCGCCATCGCCGCCATCTCGCTCATCGTGGGTGGCATCGGCATCATGAACATCATGCTTGCCACGGTGATGGAGCGCACTCGCGAGATAGGCATACGCCGTGCCATCGGTGCCCGCAAGAGCGACATCATGGGTCAGTTTGTCACCGAGGCCGTGGTGATAAGCATCGCTGGCGGACTCATCGGTGTGCTCCTCGGTGTGTCGCTCTCGTTGCTCGTGTCGGTATTCACCGATGTGAGCACCTACATCCGCCTCTATAGTGTGATCATCGCCTTTGCTTTCTCGGTCGTTGTGGGAGTCGTCTTTGGCTATCTCCCTGCCAAGAATGCAGCTAACCTCAAACCTGTAGACTCTATACGATATGAGTAACCTGATAGAAATCAACCACATCACCAAGCGCTACGAGATGGGCGACAATGTGGTGATGGCCCTTCAAGACGTGAGCCTCACCATCCGCCAGGGCGAGTATCTCAGCATCATGGGACCCTCGGGCTCGGGCAAGAGCACCTTCATGAACATCCTCGGCTGCCTCGACACCCCCTCGACGGGTGAGTACAAGTTTCGCGGGGTCGACGTGAGCCACCTCGACGACGATGAGCTCTCGGCGATGCGCAACAAGGAGATAGGCTTCGTGTTCCAGAACTTCAACCTCCTGCCCAAGCTCGATGCTGTGCAGAATGTGGAGCTCCCCTTGGCCTATGCCGGAGTGCCTGCCTCGGAGCGTCGCGAGCGTGCCGTGCGTGCCCTCGAGCGCGTCAAGCTGGCCGATCGCATGCACCATCGCCCCAGCGAGCTATCGGGAGGTCAGCGCCAGCGTGTAGCCATCGCGCGAGCCCTCGTCACCAACCCCGGCATCCTCCTTGCCGACGAGCCCACTGGAGCCCTCGACTCCAAGACCGGCATCGAGATCATGCGCCTCTTCAACGAGCTCCACCAGGAGGGCAACACCATCATTCTCATCACCCACGAGCAGGAGATCGCCAACTATGCCATCCGCAATGTCTACATCAAGGACGGTAGCATCCACTATGACCGCCTCAATGAGAAGCGAACGGTGATTTGAAAGGGTTAAAGGTTAAGGGTTTAGAGTGTAGAGTTTAGTGTTTTGAGTTTATGAATATGAAACGCATTGCATACCTCGGCATCTTGTGTGCCTTGTTTACGGGCTGTAGCTCCAAGCACGAGCCCCTGAGTATCATCCCCATGCCACAGCAGGTGGAGCTGTCGCGCGGTAGCTTCCGTCTCGACCAACCCCTGCAGCTTGTCATCGCGGCTACCCCGAGCGATAGCCTCCTCTTGCACGATCTCCTTCTCGATTCCGAGATAGGACAAGTTTTAGTTTGCGACAGAAACTTGCTACGCTCGCTGAGTGACCTGCAAGCGAGCTTGCGTCACGCTCGCTCATCGCAAGTTTTGTCAACGTCAACTGTCATCGATAGCGATGACAGTCTGCGCGAAGCATTACCGCTCTCCCTCACGCTGGTCGACACGCTCCCTGGCATCACTAGTCCCGAGGGCTACCGCCTTGGCGTGACTCGCGAGGGCATCACCATCGCCTCCACCACGGGTGCCGGCCTCTTCTACGGTGTGCACACCCTCCTGCAGCTCCGTGCCTCGGGCCCCGCGATACCCCTATGCACCATCACCGACGAGCCCCGCTTGGTCTACCGAGGCTTGATGCTCGATGTCTCGCGCCATTTCTTCCCTGTCGACGTCATCAAGCGACAGATCGATGCCATGGCCCGCTACAAGATGAACCACCTCCACCTGCATCTCACCGATGCTGCAGGGTGGCGCCTCGAGATCAAGCGATACCCCGAGCTTACGCGCCGTGCCGCCTGGCGCACCCACGCCACCTGGAAGGAGTGGTGGAATGCCGATCGCCGCTACGTGGAGGAGGGGAGTGCCCATGCCCACGGAGGCTACTACACCCAAGAGGAGATGCGCGACCTCGTAGCCTATGCCCAGGCACGCCACATCACCATCATCCCCGAGATCGAGATGCCCTCCCATTCCGAGGAGGTGCTCGCCGTCTACCCCGAGCTCTCCTGTGCGCGCGAACCCTATAAGAATTCCGACTTCTGCATCGGCAGCGAGGCCACCTTCGAGTTCCTCGAGAATGTCCTTGCCGAGGTCATCGACCTCTTCCCCTCGGAGTATATCCACATCGGTGGCGACGAAGCCAGCAAGCAGGCGTGGCCCTCGTGTCCCCATTGCCAGGCACGCATGCAGCGCGAGGGCTTGACCCATGTCGACGAGCTGCAGAGCTACCTCATCCACCGTGTCGAGCGCTTCCTCAACGCCCATGGACGCCAGCTCCTGGGATGGGACGAGATCCTCGATGGCGGCCTTGCCCCCCATGCCACTGTCATGTCGTGGCGTGGTACCGAGGGTGGTTTGCGTGCCATCCACTCGGGCCACCGTGCCATCATGACCCCCGGCGAGTATTGCTACTTCGATGCCTATCAAGACGCGCCTCACACCCAGCCCGAGGCCTTCGGAGGCTACCTCCCGTTGAAGAAGGTATACCACTATGACCCCGTGCCCGACACCCTGTCGGGTCCTCGTCGCTCGCTCCTCTATGGCGTGCAGGCCAACCTCTTTGCCGAGTATGTCCCCACTGCCGAGCACCTCGAGTACATGCTCTATCCCCGCCTGCTGGCCATTGCCGAGGTAGGGTGGAGTAGTCCCGCCCAGAAAGACTATGAAGACTTCCATCGCCGCGCCCTTGCAGCCACCGAGCAGCTGCGTCGCGAGGGCTATCACACGTTCGATCTTGAGCATGAGGTGGGCAACCGCCCCGGCTCCGAGCAGCCGGTCGATCACCTTGCTTTGAGCAAGCCCGTGAGCTACACCGGAGGCTCGGCCTACTATCCCGGCTACAGCGCCGGAGGCGATAGCGCCCTTGTCGATGGGCTCCATGGCGGGTGGACCTACGGTGATCACCGCTGGCAGGGTTTCCTTGGTAGGGCAGGGGTCGACGTCACCATCGACCTTGGAGAGGCCCGTACGGTGCGCTCCGTGAAGGCCGATTTCATGCAGATCTGTGGCCCTGGCGTCTTCATGCCGAGCGCCATTACCATCACGGTATCAGCCGATGGCGAGACCTTTAGAGAACTTTATCATGCTGATAATGAGGTCGTCCGCGACGATGCCGTCACCTTCAAGACCTTCGGGTGGGAGGGGCGTGCCCGCGACGTGCGTTACATCCGCTACCAAGCCCAGCGCAGCCACCATGGCGGCTTCCTCTTTGTCGATGAAATAGTGGTAGATTAGAGCTATTGGCTATTGCCTTCGTGCAGCACAGCTGCCATGTCATCGCTTCGTCACCGCGATCATGAACGACACCGCCGCCATGGCGATGCCAATGCCCAGGACGATGTTTGTTGTGAGCGGTTCGCCCAAGAAGAGCGTACCCACGAGGATGGCCGTGATAGGTTCAAAGACACCCAGCACCGAAGCCTTTGTCGCCCCGATGTTGCGTGTCGCGATAGCCAGTGAGGCCGTCGATACGATGGTAGGCAACACCGCCAATCCCGTGACACACCGCCAGTCCCGTCCCGTCGCCACACACTCTATGAGCGGCGTACCCGCCATCACAATCTTCGTCATGAACACCACGGCGCCCACCGTGAGGGCATAGAACGTGAGTAGCGAGTTGGAGATCGAGGCTATCGCCTTGCTGCGATTGATGATGACGATGAAGAGCGAGTACACCAGTGCCGATGCCAGCGAGAAGGCAACGCCGATGGGGTCCACCTGCTGGTCGCCGCCACCGCTCATCATCACCAGCACGCCGCCAAATGTCGCAGCGATGGCCAGCCACACCGGCCACGAGGGCACCACGCGCAAGAATACCATGATGATGGCCACCAAGACAGGGTAGAGGAACACCAGTGTCGTCGCCAGCCCCGAAGCGATATAGTTGTAAGCCTCAAAGAGAAACAAGCTACTCATCGTGTAGAGCAGTCCCAGCACCAGCAACACGCCCGCCTGCCGTGCCGTCACCTTGAAGCGCTCACGGGTAGCCACGAGGAAGGCGCCCAGCAACACCACCGCCAGGGCATAGCGGAAGAAGAGGATAGCCTCCACGGCCGCTCCCTTGTTGATCAGGGGCATGGCAAACAGCGGGTTCAGTCCATAGGCCACGCCGGTGATGATTCCTGCGGGATACCCGATAAGTGCGTTCTTGCTCAGTTTTTTCATTTGAAGTGCAAAAGTAATGATTTTATTTTAATAATCATTCATCTCTAATCGCTTCACCCATTTTCTCCATATGCAATTAAACATAATACTGATTATATAACAAATTAAAATCTATATTTGAGCCATAGAAAACAAAAACCTTGTTAATCTATGGCTCTTAAAATTAAAGTTACCTACACCAAGACCAGCAACTTGCGCTTTCCTTACCAAGTGAAAACGCAATGCTGGAAGTTCAATTTCAGCAACCAGCGTGACGCGTCCCGATTTGCAAAGAAAAGGACACGCGACTTGAATAACCTCTATTTGAGCGTTTTGGACGCGTACACCGAGGCCGTTATGCTGGTTATGTCGCGCGACCACCGAGAACTCGACCTTTCTCGCTCGCTGGAACATATACGCTATTTCATCGAGAACCCCGACTATAAGGAAGACCACGCGCGATGTGAGCGTATTTGCGCCAATGCTATAACCTCACTTATTTATATATATAATAACTCATTGTATTGCAAGAGATTAGCAAAACAATGGGAAAGAATGTATAACATATATTTTGCGCAGATTGGTTCACCCTTCTGCGTGGGTTCGGTGTATATAACGAAAAGCCGCTGACGCTCGACCTCGGTCGCCTCTTGGATTTATTTAATACTTAACAATTCAAACTTTTTTGTCGTGTACAAAGGTAGTTATCTCTTTGGAAATCGTATCGTTACGCATAAAATACGAACGAAATCTACGACCCAGCAAGCGCGTGGCTCTGCCTCGTTCGAGTTCGTAGGCCGTGAGTTGGTGCGCAAGGTGCGCAGACCTCGAACCGATTTGTCCACGCTTTTCGACCTCGGCCAGCGCGAAAAGGTTCTACAAAATGAGTTGTCGAATTTGTACAGAATGGCGCAGTCATGGAACGAAACGAAAAGTTTCGCAGAAATGCGTATGATATACGATGGCATCACGAAGAAGGAGCGCGAGTTGCAGCAATTAGCCGAAAAAATCAAACTGCACCAGCAAGAAGAACCGAAGAAGAAAGAACCGCGTAAAATCTCCGATAAACACTATCTAAACAAAACAAAGGTGCGCGATAAGTGTACCGCGTTTTTTGAGTTGGAACAATCGCAAAAATTCTGTGCCTTTTATAGCGTATCATTCCCCAAGGGAATGGGCGAGGATTTAATTTATAAGTGCTGGAATGCTTGGCTTACTAACTTACGCAAAACTTACGGCCTAACAGATTATATCTGGGTTGCTGAATACCAGCAAAATGGAACGCTACATTATCACATGTTATGCAATACCCGAATGGATATCAAGAAGGTGAACCATGCAATGGGTATTTGCCTTTTTCGTAATGGTGCTTTGACTACCACCATCGACAAATACAATGGTGTCGATGTCGAAC
>JBGVOS010000150.1:0-2540 GCA_045126595.1 Bacteroidaceae bacterium
GCTCACAAGTGGCACGGGACAGGCCGACCCGCAGATCGTGCAGACCACCGACGGCAAGCCTCTGATTCGTGACGGGCGCCTATATGTATGCTTCACCACGCGAGGCTTCGAGCGCATCTTCGACTCATATCAGGGTGTATATTCGCTCGATATAGACTCCTTCGAGCTACGTCTTGAGGGTGCTCTGTTTTTCGGCAAGGGCGACGGCATAATGTATGGTTTCCACGCAACGAAGGTTGTCTACGACCCCGAGGCGGAGGAGTATCTTGTGATGACAACAACACACGAGGATACCCACACCCTGGCATGGGCAAAGAGCCACGCCGACCTGCTGCACGGCATGCACTACTTGGAGTGTACGGAGCTGGACTTCCCTCACAACTACACCCGTGGAGCGAAGTTCAACACCGAAGATCCCGATTTCTTCTTCGACAGCGAGGCGGGCAAGTGGCGCCTGGCATACTGCGCGCTGAAGGATGGATCGTACGTAACATACCTCTGCGATAGCAACACATGGAACGGCACATACAGCCAGATAGCCGAATCGAAGCAGAACAACAACACGGGCATACGCATCACCGAAGTGGGTGGCCGCCGCCACGTGCTGAGTGGTGGCTCGGAGACTACATTCTACATCTACGACTACCCCACACTTGAGTATCAGGGCACATTCCAACAGCAATATGCCAACGGCGGCTTCCGCGGCTGGCCGACCATCGTGCCTATACCCTACGGCAACTATGAGCGTTATCTGTGGATTACGTTCGACCGTGGAGCACAGACGGGCCGCTACTCATACGGCACGCTATACTTTTACTTAGGCGATAAAATGTGGAAAAAGGAGTAACACTATGGCAGAGAATCTATTGATAGCCGAGGGCGGCAAGGAGGAGAAATATGCACTGCTCTACAAGCAGGTGGCAGCGCTCGTCGAGGGCGAGAAGGACGAGATAGCCAACATGGCCAACGTAGCGGCGATGATACACGCGACGTTTGGTTTTTGGTGGACCGGCTTCTACCGCGTTGTGGGCGAAGAACTCGTTTTAGGGCCATTTCAGGGGCCTTTGGCCTGCAGCCGCATAAAGTATGGCCGCGGCGTATGTGGCACAGCGTGGAAGGAGCAGACAACGCAGGTCGTGCCCGACGTGGAGCTCTTCCCAGGACATATAGCCTGCAGCTCATTGTCGCGTAGCGAGATTGTTGTACCCGTATGGCGCAAAGAAAAGGTCATAGGCGTTCTGGATATCGACAGCGAACATCTGGCTACATTCGACGAGGTGGATCGAGTGTGGCTTGAAAAGATTGTAGCCCTATTATAAACATAGGTACAATAAATTACACATCGTTTGAATCTATCTATTTTTCAAATTGTGTGTAATTTTTTGTTACAAAATTTGGTTTATATTATAAACTACTTTATATTTGCAATATACAAACGGGGGCTATGCGCCCCACAAAAACAAAATTCTCAACTATTACAATTATCTAATTATGGAAAAAAACAATTTAACCGAGGCACAGAGTTTAGAACTCATCTCCTCAATGATCAACGATTCACGAGCACGTCTGGCACGCAACTCAGGTACACCATTCCTGATTTGGGGCTACACAACAATCGCCATTTCACTGTTCAACGCCTTTGCGTTGTATGCGGGATGGAGTTATAATTGGGCATGGTCGTGGTTTGCTATTCCCGTTATCGGATGGATAGGGATGTTATTATTTAACAAACACGAACCAAGCGCACGCAACTACATCGACCGTATCGTTTCAGCAATATGGGTAGTCATTGGATTATCGTTTGCCTGGTTATTTGTTGGAGCGGTTGTCTATGGCGGCTCAGTTAGTTTCCTTACCGTAGTTATAATGGGCATCGGTACGATTTTAACAGGTTGTGTCATTAAGCATCGTACTACTTCAATATGCGGCTGGCTTGCAATGTGTGCCTCGCTTATCTTCCCAATTGTCTATTTCATAATTGCAAGAAGCGATTCTGCTATCTCTATCTCAGAGGTTTGGATTTGGGGTGAATTGATAGTATTTGCGGCAATATTCCTCGTGATGATGGTCATCCCTGGCCATATCCTCAACCACAAGTACAACAAATAACCGACGGTGTATGTTCAAAGAGTTGAATCCACTACTCCATTCCGAACTGCGTCTGGCCATAATGTCGGTACTGCTGAGTGTCGAGAGCGCCGACTTTGTATTCCTACGCGAGCAGACGGGAGCCACAGCAGGCAACCTAAGCGTGCAGATAGATAAACTGCAGAAAGCGGAGTATATAACCATAGAAAAAGGCTTCAAGGGTAAGAAGCCATGCACAACATGCGCTATCACACCTATAGGTGTTGCTGCCTTCGAGGAGTATGTTACAGCCCTACGAAGTTACATAGGCACTAAGGTATAACGTAGTATAATGACAAAAAAAAATCCCAACCCTTTCGGGCTGGGATTTTTCTTATGATAGTGGAACTACTATGCCTCCAAAGCGAAACGCTTGTAAGCAACAACAGTAGCCTCCTTATCAGCCTGCTGCA
>JBGVOS010000151.1:0-5330 GCA_045126595.1 Bacteroidaceae bacterium
GCCGGTATAGAGCAACCCTCTATGGTCAATCCCTATATGAAACCCAAAAAACGCAAACGTGTCTTCACGTCTGGTGAGTATGTCGAAGGGATTGTCAAAGGCGACATTACCATGCTTTCGCGTGCAGTGACGCTTGTCGAGAGCCTGCTCCCCGAGCACCATGCCATAGCGCAGGAAGTTATTGAAAAGTGCTTGCCTCATACGGGAAATTCGGTGCGCATCGGTATCAGCGGTGTGCCGGGGGCAGGAAAGAGTACTTCGATTGATGCTTTCGGTCTCCATGTCTTGGAAGAATATGGAGGCAAGCTCGCCGTATTGGCCATTGACCCTTCAAGCGAAAAGACAAAGGGCAGTATCCTGGGCGACAAGACCCGTATGGAAAAACTCGCTGTGCATCCCGATGCCTTTATTCGCCCCAGTCCTTCGGCGGGATCGCTGGGCGGCGTGGCACGCAAGACACGAGAGACTATCGTGCTGTGTGAGGCTGCAGGATTTGATAAGATATTCGTGGAAACTGTCGGTGTCGGTCAAAGCGAGACGGCAGTACATTCTATGGTCGACTTTTTTCTTCTGATTCAGTTGGCTGGTACGGGGGATGAACTGCAGGGCATCAAGCGCGGTATCATGGAAATGGCCGACGGCATTGTCATCAACAAGGCCGACGGGGATAATGCCGAGCGGGCCGAACTGGCGGCTTCGCACTTTCGCAATGCACTCCATCTCTTTCCGGCTCCTGAGAGCGGTTGGTCACCGCAGGTGCTCACCTATTCGGGCTTTTATAATTTGCGTGTAGCGGAAGTTTGGCGTATGGTGTTCGATTACATGGACTTTGTGAAGAAGAACGGCTATTTTGAACACCGCCGCAATGAGCAAGCCAAGTATTGGATGTATGAAAGTATCAATGAAGCGTTGCGCGATAACTTCTATAACAATCCGACCATTGCTTCATTGCTTGCTTGCAAGGAGCGCCAGGTGCTTGGGGGCGAATTGACTTCATTTGTAGCTGCACGTCAACTGCTCGAAATATATGGCCTTCATCAGTAGCAACTGGGGAGGGAGTGATTTTTTTGTTGAAAGAGATGTTTGTTTATGTAAAAAACTATAACTTTGCGAAAACTTCGATAGATTATGTTAAGTAAGGAGGAAAGAACGCAGATAATTGCGCTGATGCAACATGAGGTGGTGCCGGCGATGGGATGTACCGAACCCGTAGCAGTGGCCTTGTGTGCTGCCCGTGCAGCCGAACTTATGGGAGCTCTGCCCGAACGTGTAGAGGTGGAACTCAGTATGAACGTGCTGAAGAATGCGATGGGAGTGGGTATCCCCGGAACGGGAATGATAGGTCTTCCCATTGCCATTGCGCTGGGTATGTTGGTCGGCAAGAGTGAATATAAGTTGGAGGTGCTTAAGGAGGTTACTCCTGATGCGGTCGAACGTGGTAAACGCTATATTGACGAAGGACGTATCAGTATCCGTCTTAAAGAAGATGCCCCTGACGGATTGTATATCAAGGTTGTCGGCTATCTGGACGAACGTATGGAGAAAGCTGTCATCTGTGGTGAACATACCCGATTCGTGGATGATGAATGTTGCTCTGCGAAAGCCCAAGAGTCTGAGCAGACAACTCAGACAACCACGGTGGATGTTGCGCTCAATCTTCGTCGTATCTATGACTTTGTTACTCAAACCCCTCTTGAAGAAATTGCTTTCATCGAGGAGTCGGGTCGGATGAATATGTCTGCTGCCGAAAAAGCTTTCCAGTCCTCTTACGGACATCGGGTGGGAAAGATGCTGAATGATGAGGAAAAGCGTGTGATGGTAGGTGATGGAACACTGGCACATGTAATGGCTTATACCTGTTCGGCTTGTGATGCGCGTATGTCGGGAGCTACCATTTCGGTGATGTCTAACTCGGGTAGTGGCAATCAGGGGATTGCGGCGACAGTGCCGGTAGCTGTATACGCCCGTGACCATCGGGTCGACCATGAGACATATGTGAGGGCATTGGCGCTAAGCAATCTTACCGCTATCTATATAAAGCAAAGTCTGGGACGTTTGTCGGCTCTCTGTGGATGTATTGTGGCATCTACAGGTGCCAGTTGTGCTATTACTTATATGATGGGTGGTACGTATGAGCAGATTTGCTTTGCTGTGAAGAATATGATTGCCAATCTTACGGGTATGATATGTGACGGTGCCAAGCCCAGTTGTTCATTGAAACTCTCAAGTGGTGTGTCTACTGCTATGCTGTCGGCTATGCTTGCCATGCAGAACGGTTCGGTGACCAGTGTTGAGGGTATTATTGATGAGGATGTGGACCGCAGCATACATAATCTTACCAGTATAGGGCGTGAAGCGATGGAAGAAACCAATCGTATGGTAGTAGATATTATGACCAGCAAATAGCTTTTTTGTATGCGAGGTTCTTGGTGTGAGAGAACTTTAGGACGAGAGGCTTGTTATACGAATTGCGAGAACAATCTAATAAATAAAGTGAGAAACTATGATGCACGAAAAGAATATTGAGAAGATTATCAGAGAGTTTATTGCCAAGGAGATGGCCGTGGATGCTGCAAGTCTGACGCGTGAGACGAATCTGGTGAATGATTTGAATGCTGACTCCATGTCCATAGTGAATGTGGTGACTGCTGTCGAATCTAAATTCAAGATTACTTTCCCTGATGAGTCTGAGGTAAAGTATGATGGCTATACATTACAATTCTTGATTGATGGTGTGATGTATGCCTTGCAGAAAGATGGCAGCAAGAGATAAAAGGAGGATGATATCTGGTGTAGCCAGTCATTGTTCCTGAACAAAATGAGGGGATACCAAGCGGTATCCCCTCCATTGTTTCTTTATTGTATGGAGCTTTATGTCATGCGTACGAATACTTCGATAGCTTGGTATTCGGCCATGCCGAGCTTGTCGTATTGGCGGGCGGTGTTCTGTGTGCGGTCTTCGGCGCGCTGCCAGAACTCGCGGTGGTCTTCACCGGGGAAGGGTACGATGTCCTTCTGTGACAGGTGGCGGAAGATGGCGTGGCGCTTCTTGATGAGTTCGTCTGGGCTGAGGGGCACGGCCATGTCTACCATCCCGAGGTCCCACTCCTGCCATGCGCCGCGGTAGAGCCATATGTGGCAATCCTTGGCCCAGTCGTCGTTCTGCACCACTTCCCATGCTCCGAGTACGGCTTCTATACATACGCGGTGTGTGCCGTGGGGGTCGGTGAGGTCACCGGCTGCATAGATCTGATGGGGCTTGATGTCGCGGAAGAGCTTTACGATAATCTCGATGTCGGCTTCGCTGAGTTCACCCTTCTTGATGCCTCCGGTCTCGTAGAACGGGAGGTTGAGGAAGTGGGCGTTGGTCTCGTCATTGAGCCCGAATGAGCGTACGGCGGCTTTGGCCTCGGCGCGGCGGATGGCACCCTTGAGGTTGAGCAGTGCTCGGGGTTCGGGTTCGCCTTCTACCTTGCTGGCGATGATGCGGCGTACCTCGTCGTAGCGGTCTTCGAGGCCGATTTCGCGTGCGGTGTCCATGTGCTGTACCACTACGTCGTCGTATACGGCTACGTTGCCCGAGGTCTGATAGGCTACGTGTACATCGTGTCCTTGCTCTACGAGGCGGATGAAGGTACCGCCCATGGAGATGACATCGTCATCGGGGTGGGGTGAGAAGATGAGTACGCGCTTGGGGAATGGGGTTGAGGGTACGGGGCGTGTGGTGTCGTCGCAGTTGGGTTTTCCTCCGGGCCATCCTGAGATGGTGTGTTGCAGGTCGTTGAATACTTCGATGTTCACCAGGTCGTAGGCTTTGCCGAGACTGTCGAGCATGTCGGCTAACGAGTTTTTCATATAGTCTTGGTAGGTGAGCTTGAGGATGGGCTTCTCTACCTTGTTGCAGAGCCAGATGACGGCCTTGCGCACGAGCTTCTTGGTCCACTCGCACTGGCCTACTACCCAGGGTGCTTCTACGCGGGTGAGCTTTTCTCCGGCAATCTCATCGATGACCACTTCGATGTCGTCGTGCTGCTGCAGCAGGCTGGCGGGTACCATCTCGGTTTCTTCGCCTTCGACAACTTTCTTTACCACTTCTGCCTTGTTTTCACCCCATGCCATGAGGACTATCTTCTTGGCCTTGAGGATGGTCTCGATGCCCATGGTGACGGCCATGGTGGGGATTTCTGTCTTGGAGAAGAGGCTTGCAGCCATTTTGCGTGAGCTGAGGCTGAGCTGTACGAGGCGTGTGCGTGACTTTTCGTATGAACCGGGTTCGTTGAATCCGAGCTGTCCCTGCTCGCCCATGCCGATGACCATGAAGTCTACTTTGCTGGCAATCTTGTCATAGGCCTTGCAGTAGGCTGATATTTCGCTTACGGGTATGGTGGCGTCGAGGATGTGGATGTTTTGCTCGGCGATGTCGATGTGGTTGAGCAGTTCTTCGCGGATGCGGTAGTTGCGGCTCTGTTTGTGGTCGGGGGCTATGGGGTAGAACTCATCGAGGCTTACTACGGCGACGTTCTTGAAGCTTACCTTTCCTGCCTTGTGGCGGTTTACGAGTTCGCGGTAGAGGCCGAGTGGGGTCTTTCCGGTAGTGAGTCCCAGGAGGAAGGGCTCTGCGCTGTCGTGGCTGTTGATGGCTTCGACGATTTGGTTGGCTACGTGTTGTACGCCGGCATATTCGGTTTCAAAAATCTCTGTGTTGAGTTTCTCGTAGCGGCAGTAGATGTCTCGGGGGACGCCTGCGGTGATGAGTCCGCCGTCTTTGGGTAATGTGTACTTACTTTTCATAGGGGATAATGTCTTTAAGGTTGTTTTGTTTTCGTGGTTCAAAGGTAGGAAAAGGTTGTGAAATAACATCGCATTTGCCTGTTTTTTTTCACTGATAAGGTTATTGATGAAATCTATATGAAGAAAAATATGGCCTCGAAAGGTTTAATGCTTCCGAGGCGGTGTTTGTTCAGTTCTGATGATTGCTTCTTGGGGTGGGGTGAGTTCCCTGTCATCCTGCAAATCCTCTGCGCTGTCGTGCCCAGGGGATGATGTGCCTGGCTTCCATGCCTTGCTCGAGCAGCTGGCGCATCTGCTGCATGTAGGGGGCGGTGTACTCGAAGAAGTGCTTGTATCCTTCGCACAGGGCGTTGAGGCCCTTTTCTCCTCGGCGTGTGGTGGCGAAGCGGTGTTTGGGGCACTCGCCGCGGCAGGCGAAGAGGAAGTCGCACTTGTGGCAGTCGGTGGGGAGGCTGTTGCGTTTCTCGATGCCGAAACGGAAGAGTTCGGGCTTGCGCTGCATGTCGCTGAGGTGTTCGGTCCCGATGTTGCCGAGGCGG
>JBGVOS010000152.1:0-2396 GCA_045126595.1 Bacteroidaceae bacterium
CTCCTCTGATTGCAAACTTTTTCGATACACCGATATTGAAGGACGTGGCTCGTGTATTGGCCATCAACATGTTCCTCAGTTCGCTCACTATCGTGCAGTATGCCAAACTGAATATCGCATTAGACTTTAAGCTGCCGGCCAAGATAGGAGTTATAACTAATATCCTTTCTGGTATCGTTGGCCTGGCGATGGCTTATTTAGGTTTTGGGGTATGGAGTTTAGTATTTCAAGGTGTATCTTCATCGCTATTCCGTGTTATTCTATTATGGATAGCAACCAAGTGGCGTCCCCAACGAACATTCTCAAAGCGCTCGTTCAAATATCTCTTTGGCTTCGGAAGCAAAATACTTACCGCCAGTCTTCTCCATACGGTATATGCCAACCTGACCACTATCATTATCGGTAAGTTCTATACCGCCAAAGACCTTGGATATTATTCGCGTGGTGAGAGCTTGGCAACTTTCCCCAGTTCGAACATCACTGGTATATTGCAGAGCGTCACCTATCCCATCCTATCCAAGCTGCAGGACGATGATACTCGTCTCATAAAGGTCTATCGCAAATACATCAGCATGGCCTCCATGATCATCTTCTTCGGTATGTTCCTGTTGGCAGCACTGGCCAAGCCCTTCATCCTTACTTTGCTGACCGACAAGTGGGCCAACTCCATCATCTACCTGCAGGTGTTCTGCTTCGCTTGGATGTTCGATCATCTGTGTGTGCTCAATCTGAACATCCTCTATGTAAAGGGGCGTTCCGATCTTGTGCTACGTCTCGAAGTAATCAAGAAGACCATCTCCATCTCTATGATTATTGCTGCCATCCCCTTCGGTGTATTGGCGATATGTATATCGCGAGCTATATACACCCAGATTGCCGTCATCATCAACACCTACTACACAGGTAAGCTCTATGGTCTGGGTTATTTCGACCAAGTACGCGATTTCAGCAAATACCTGATATCTTCAGTCCTTGCTGTGCTCCCTGCATACCTCCTTACCTTCACTAATCTCCACAATATCGCCATATTGGCTATTGGCGGCATTAGTGCCTGTGCAATCTATTGGGTACTGTTGAGAAAAGACAGCAACTTCAAAGAAGTGTTGTCCTTGGTCAAGGAGCGGATTGGGAAGTAACGTTGAGCCCTAAGAAATAGCGGGAGAGGTTAGCGTTGAGCGGACCTTATTAAGCAAAAGCCAGGTCATCATTCGATGACCTGGCTTCTTAAGTCTGAGGGTACATATGAGATGTGTATCCATCTCCCGTCGCCTTCCCAAATCAATTGGGTGAACTTGATACGTCCCTCCCCGTGCATCCTTTGTATGAGGCGGAACAGTTTGCGGTGGTCTGCCCTGTTGCCACAGATGAGGTCGGCTGCACAGCCTATGAGGTGATGGCTGTGCTTGGCACCACCCACCAGCTCGTTCAGCTCCTTGCAGCGGTAGCCCGAGGAAACCACGATGGGCTCTCCCCACGCTTCGCGGATGGGGTCGAGGAGTTGCTCTACGAGTACGTGCAAAAGGTGGTAGGCGCATTTATTGGGGCGGTTGTCGATGCCCTCGCGCAGCGCGGTGGCGCTGCTTGTCAGTTCGTTTATGGTAAAGTATTTCATGATTCTTATCCGATAAGTGTAAGTGCGCTGCCGATGAGCAGCAGCGCACGGAGGAGTGGTCTCATAGCTACATACAGCTCACAATGCCGAGGCTACCCGCTAGGGCGGTGAGCAGGGCGATGAGTACTTTGAGGAGACGGCTCCAGTTGAATTGTTTTGACATGTTTGTTTAGAGTTTAGTGATTGGTGTGTGTGTTAAGAGTTCGAAGAAGCACTCAGCTTGCCGCTTAACTCCCCCTCTGTTTATAGAGGGGGTGCCCTGAAAGGGCGGGGGCGTTCCAAACGAAGTGCGGAGCAGAAATACTACGCGCTACGCTTGTAACTCCCTCCGCTTCACTTCGTTGCGCTCGTCCCTCTATAAACAGAGGGACAGTTGGCGGCTATGCCGAGTGTAAACATTACTGGCGAAAGGTTAACGTCATCGTTAGTTTCGTGCCGCATCGAGCGGCACGGAAACTAAGCCATCGCCTCCGACGAGATACGCTTCAGCGAAAAGTCCATGGCGACGGCCTTTTTGAGTTTGACGTCGGGTCGGAACACGATGCGGTGGCTCTTGATCTGTGCTGCGGGCGAGAAGTCCTCGGCCTGCATCACCTCGGCGGGGTAGCACTTGCCCTGGAGCGATACCTGGAAGCGTCCCAGGTCGTCGAGCACCACCACCTGTCCTTCGGTGAGCGCCTCGATGATGTGGTCCTTCATCGAGATGAGCACGGCGCGGCAGTCGGTCTGCGTCACGGTAGTGCTGTTGTTGATGCGCTTGGCCAGCTTCTCGAGGGTGAGCTCA